>CABUPM010000001.1 GCA_902493345.1 uncultured Eubacteriales bacterium
CGATGCTTTTGGGGTTGCAGTGACTTCTTTCGGGATTCGTATTCAAGGTTGCATAAGAAGACAGATTGTGATAGAATAAAACTGATATACATATAGAGAGAAATGGGGGCGGCGGATGTGGAAGAGCAGCAAGAGGATATAGAATATATGCAGGAAGCACTGCGGCTCGCCAGAAAAGCCGCTGAAGCAGAGGATACGCCGATTGGCGCGGTGATTGTCTATCAGGGACAGATTATCGGGCGGGGCTATAACCGAAGAAACGCGTTGGGAAGTCCGCTGGCGCATGCGGAGATCGAGGCAATCCATCAGGCGGCGGATTTTATGGGAGATTGGCGGCTGGAGAATACTACACTTTACGTAACACTGGAGCCTTGTCCGATGTGTGCCGGAGCCATCGTTCAGGCAAGAATTCCGAAAGTTGTAATTGGAGCTATGAATCCCAAGGCGGGATGCGCCGGTTCCATTCTGAATTTATTAGAGCACACAGGGTTCAATCATCGCGCACAGGTATGCCGCGGAGTTCTGGAGGAAGAAAGCGCCGGCCTTATGCGAAGCTTTTTTGAGAAACTTCGGCGCAGAGAACGGATACAGAGGCAGGAGGAGTCACAGAATGCAGAAGTATAGAACCATCGGAGCGATTGATATCGGTTCGTCATCCATCCGCTTAAAGATTATACAGCTTATGGAATCTGGCGAGACGCAGGTGTTGGAAAATGTCGTCCGGTCGGTAGCTATTGGACGGGATACATTCTCTAAGGGAAGAATCTCGCCGGAAATGATTGATGAGGTGTGCCAGGTCCTCTCCGGATTCAAGCGACTGATGCGGGAGTATAAGGTACGGGAAAAGCGTGTCGTCGCGACGACGGCCATGCGGGAGGCAGCCAACCGAGATTATGTGATTGAACAGATCCGTGTGCGGACCGGATATACGATTGAGATTCTGAACCATTCGGAGGAGCGCTATCTAACAAGACAGGCGGCTTTCGCGGCGGTGCCGGATTTTCGAAAACGATCGGCGCAGGGACTATTATATACCCATATAGGTTCAGGAACCATGCAGATTGCCGCGTTCGATTCGTCAGGATTAGCCTTTAGCCAGAGTACTCAGATCGGCGCGCTTCGAGTACGGCAGATGCTGGCGTCGATTGAGGCGCAGACGCTCCGGTTCCCACAGGTCATGGAAGAATTTATGATAAGCAATACGGATTTCATCCTTCGGGAAGAGGTTGAAGAAAAATACGAACACTATCTTGTGAGCGGCGGCGTCAGTGAAAATGTATATCGTATATGCGGTAAGGAAGAGATCGGAGACGTACAATGGGGCAGAATCGGAATCAGCCGTTTTGAAGAAGTCTATCAGACGATCCTTGGGATGTCATCCAGAGATATTGCGGAAAAGTACGGAATGGAGCAGGAGAGGGCGGAACTCATCGTCCCCAGCATGCTGATCATACATACCTTCTGTGGCATTACCAGGGCGAAGGAGATATTGTTCTCTTTCGCGGGACTGTCCGACGGCGTGCTGTGGGAATTGGCGGGAACGCAGCAAAACAGGCTGCAGCGTATGCAATCTTTTGAGGATATTCTCTCCTATACCAGGATGTTGGCACGGATGTTCCACTGTGATATGGAGCATGCAAGACAGGTGCAGGAGTATGCGGAACTCTTATTCGGCGCGCTCAGTAAGGCGCATGGACTCAATGAAAGGCACCACCTGATGCTTCAGATCGGTATTCTTCTTCATGATTCCGGAAAGTTCTTAGGATTAAGCGATCATGCGACGCATTCAGCGACGATTGTTGGTTCTGCGGAATTTACCGGGATCAGTGCGGAGGAGCAAAGTATGATTGCCATGATGGTGCGCTTCCATGAGGGAGGCAGTGTATATGAGGACGACGTGGACTTCATGCAGTTCGGCCGCAAGAACCGCCTCGCCATTGCAAAACTCACGGGAATCCTCCGCTTAGCGAACGCGATGGATTACAGCCATAAAGGAAAATTGAAAAATGTGAAGGTCAGTGTCCATGGAGGCTGCCTTGGAATCTCGGCTTCAGCCAGAGAGAATGCGACATTGGAGATCTGGAAGCTGCACAGCTTTGAGGAATATATCCGGGACGTATTCGGACTGGATTTGAAGTTAAGCATTAAAAGGGGGTACTGAGGATGGCGGAGAACCGATTCAAAGAACCGCAATACTATATCAGCCGTGAGCTGTCCTGGCTGGAGTTTAATCAAAGAGTGTTGGACGAAGCCAGAGATACCAAAAATCCGCTTTTGGAGCGAGCCAAATTCTTAGCGATCACTTTATCCAATCTGGATGAGTTCTTTATGGTGCGTGTGGCGGGAATCAAGGATCAGATTCAGATGGGATATGATAAACCGGATCCGGCCGGACTTACGCCCAAACAACAGAAGAAAAGGATTGCGGAGCGGGCGCACGCAATGATGGAAGAGGTCTATGGGATCTATAACCGTATCCTGATTCCGCAGCTAAAAAAAGAAGGGTTCCGCCTGATCGGAGAGCCCGAGCTTACAGTGGAAGACAGGCAGTATCTGCAGGAGCTCTTTGAGACGGATCTGTACCCGGTGCTGACGCCGATGGCGGTCGATCCTTCCAGACCTTTTCCGTTGATCCTCAATAAAAGCCTGAATATTGCTCTTTTCCTGGAGGATCCGCAGGGAGAGGCTCCGCGTTTTGCGACGGTACAGGTGCCGGGTGTGCTGCCTAGACTGGTTGGTCTTCCGGATGGTTCTTATATCCTTCTGGAAGAGATTCTCCGGTTGTTCCTGGATCAGCTCTTTCCAAAGCAAAAGATTCTGTGCAGCGCATGCTACAGAATTACGCGCAGCGGAGATCTGAATTTTCAGGAAGAGGAAGCGCATGACCTCTTAAAAGAGATGGAACAGTCCCTGAAGCAGAGAAAACGTGGGCAGGCTGTACGCCTGGAGATGCCGGAGGGGGCTGATTCTGCTCTTGTACGGTATTTGATGGACGCGTTGGAGATTCGGGAACGGGATCTGTATATGTATGACGGCCCGATGGATATCAGTTTTATCTCACGCGTGGGGAAACTCATGCCGATGGAGCATCTGAAGAAGGCGGATCTGATTCCGCAGACCCCGGCCGATCTATTGGGAGAAGAGGATCTCTTCGCGGCGATCCGTAAGCACGATATCCTGATGCATCATCCTTATGAGAGCTTTCAGCCGGTGGTCAATTTTATCAAAAAGGCGGCGGAGGATCCGGGAGTTCTGGCAATCAAACAGACACTGTACCGCGTCAGTGGAAATTCGCCTATTGTACAGGCCCTTTCCAAAGCGGCAGAAAACGGCAAGCAGGTAACGGTACTGGTAGAAGTAAAAGCCCGTTTTGATGAGGAGAACAATATCCAGTGGGCCAAAAAGCTGGAAAAGGCCGGCTGCCATGTGGTATATGGACTGTTGGGACTGAAGACGCATTGTAAAGTAACAATCGTTGTCCGTCGGGATGAGGATCGAATCCGCCGGTACGTACACATGAGCACCGGAAATTATAATGATGTGACAGCCAGACTCTATACGGATATCGGGTATTTTACCGCAAAGGAACCGTTTGGCATGGATGCTTCGGCACTCTTTAACTCGCTGACGGGATACGGTGATCCTCCGGCTTTCCGCAAGGTTGCGGCAGCGCCGTTGGGATTGAGAAAAAAGTTTGATGAATTGATTCGCCGTGAGACGGAACATGCTCTTGCTGGACGGGAGGCGCGGATCGTCGCCAAGATGAATTCTCTGCTGGATCCCGATATCATCGCTCATCTCTATGAGGCCTCCAGCGCCGGAGTTAAGATTGACCTGATCGTTCGCGGCATCTGTACGCTGCGGCCGGGAATCCCCGGCGTGTCTGAAAACATACGGGTACGGAGCATTGTGGGCTGGCTGTTGGAGCACAGCCGGATCTTCTACTTCTATAATGACGGTAATGAGGAATATTACCTCTCCAGTGCGGACTGGATGCCGCGAAATCTGGACCGAAGAGTAGAATTGCTCTTCCCAATTGAGGACAGCCGTCTGAAAGAGCGCCTGTGGGATATCCTGGAGACCTTTTTGGGTGATACGCAGAAAGCGCGTCTCATGGATCAGGACGGAAATTATGTTAAGGTGGACGGAAGAGGAAAGCCTCCGCTAAATTGCCAGGAGACCTTTTACGCAGAGGCCATTGAGAGTGCCAAGCAGTATGATACAGCAGTGACGCATAAGATCTTCCAGCCGTTGGAAGCGCCGGAAGAAGACGAAGAATATAAAGATCAGGAGGAATAATCATGTCATTACAGCAATTGTCCATTATTGTCGAGAATAGACCCGGCAGCCTTGCTTCTACGTTTCAGGTTCTGGCGGACGCAGGAATCGATATCAATGGTGTTTCCGTATCGGATACTACAGAGTTCGGCGTATTGCGTATGATCCTATCCGACCCTGCCAAAGGAGAAGAGGTGCTGCAGGAGAATGGTTTTGTCGTCAAGGCAACGGATGTCCTGGCAATCGATGTCAATGATACTCCGGGCGGACTTCTCAATGTCGTACGGCTTTTTGCGGACAGACACCTAAATGTGGAATATATGTATGCGTTCGGAACGAAGCTCGATCAGCACGCGATGATTATTTTCAAGACAGAAGATAATCGAAGAGCCGATGAGATCCTTCAAGAGGAAGGAATGCATGCCTTGACGTCGGAAGAGGTTCATGCGAGACTTTATTCGTGATGGAGCAAAAGAATACAGAAAAGACACAGTCAGAGGAGAGACAGAGATCTTTCCGCTGGCTGTTCAGCGTTATAGGAGAGGCTTTACTCATCGTACCGATCATTCTGGTGCTGCTGTTTTTAGGGAGGTTTATTCAGGGCTTCAGAGCTGAAAATCCGGAAGAGGAAAACTCACAGTCCAACCGGGCAGTGATACGGAAGGAGCAGGAGGATGATAAGCAGACCACAGTGGGAATCCATAATCTTATATATGAGGATGGTACTCAATGGCTATAGAGGGAGATTCCCTTTTCGAAGCCGGGAAGCGCATACGCTGCGGGTAGCGCAGTGGGCACAGCGTATATGGAATGAGGATGGGAAAAACGCGGATCCGGAAGTGCTTCTATGTGCCGCGATGCTGCATGATATCGGATATTACGCCAAAAACGGTGAGGATCATGCGGAGATCGGCGCGGAGTTGGCGGAATCCTATCTGCGGAATGAAGGGTATGAGTCGGATTTTATTCGGAAGGTATGCTATTGTATCCGACTGCACTCTCATAAGGAGTATCTGAAGCAGCCAGAGCGCTTTGCAGCCGAGCTTACGCCGGAGCTGCAGATCCTGATGGAGGCGGATCTGCTGGATGAATGCGGGGCCATCGCCGTGGTGTTTGACTGTATGGCCGAAGGGTTAGAGGCAGAACAGTCTTTTGAAAAGACATATCAGCGGATTCAGAAGAATTCTCCGGAATTTTTGGATTGCAACTGGATGAAAAGCCCCAGTGCCAGAATCTATTGGCAGGAGCGCCAGACATTACTTAGAGACTTTCTGGAGCAATACCGGGCAGAATTATTTTTAGATGAAAAAATGCCGCAGGAGTATGAAGAGGCTGCCGCTTTTATGATCCGGACGATGCGGGGACATGACCTGGTTCCCAATCGGCATGGTATCGTCTATCCGTTCCGTCAGAAGGACAGACATATGCTTCGAGTCTTCTTTCAGGCACGCAGGCTGTTTAAGAATGAAAAAGCAAGGCAGAAGGACCGAAGACACGAGCTGACACCCTATGCCAGAAAGGTGCTTTCCTACGCTGCATTGCTGCACGATATCGGATATCGCAAGACGAGCGACGGATATCTACACGCACCGGCCGGCGCGCAGATGGCAGAGGAGTATATGCGTTCGCAGGGACTGCCGGAGGAATTATGCCGGGATACAGCGAGGCTGATAGAGATGCACGCGGATAAGACTCTTTTGGAAAAGAGCGATACGCCGCAGCTGTTGAGACTTCTGATGGAAGCCGATCATCAGGATGAGAGCGGTGCCTTATCCATCGTATGGGATAGTATGGCTGTTGTTTCTCGATCATTTGCGGAAGGCAGGGGCACGCCGCTTCAGACATTGGATTATGGAAGCGCACTCAGCAGAATCCGCAGGTGCACGGGAAGAATGTATGAAAAATGTGTTTATCAAACGGCATCCGGCAGAGAATGCTGGAACCAGAAGGAACGGTTTGTAAAGCAGTTTATCCAGAATTTTCAATTTGATCTCGTCCAGTGGAGCCCGTCAGAGCTGGAATCAATACTACATAAGGAAGCGGAAAAACTATGAATATTACATTGCAGAATCTGACTAAAAAATTCCCGGGACGCAGCAGAAAGGAACCGTCGGAGGTGATTGCTGCCAGTGATCTGACATTTGAGATTCCGGATGGAGAGTTGGTAGGCCTTTTAGGCCCGTCGGGCTGCGGTAAGAGTACGACACTGAATATGATCTGCGGATTGGAAAAACCGACCTCCGGTAAGATTTTCTTCGGAGATGAGGATGTGACCGCATTGCCGCCGGAGTTTCGGGGTGTCGGAATGGTTTTCCAGAATTATGCTTTATATCCGCATCTGACAGTGCGTAAAAATATCCTGTTTCCTTTGCAGAATTTTAAGGGAGAAGCAAAGCTTTCCAAGGAGGAGATGGCGGCCAGAGTGGAGGAGGCCGCACGGCTCGTGCAGATTACGGAGCTTCTGGAACGGCGTCCTAAGGAGCTCTCCGGCGGACAGCAGCAGCGGGTAGCCATTGCCAGAGCGCTTGTGAAAATGCCCAGGGTTCTTCTGTTGGATGAGCCGCTCTCCAATCTGGATGCCCGGCTGCGCCTTCAGACACGGGAAGAGATCCGTAAGATTCAGAGGGCTACAGGGATTACAACGGTGTTTGTGACGCACGATCAAGAGGAGGCCATGAGTATTTCCGACCGGATTGTGGTGATGAAAGCAGGCCAGGTACAGCAGATCGGGAAGCCGCAGGAGGTATATGATGCCCCTGCCAATCTTTTTGTCGCCAAATTCCTGGGAACCCCTCCGATCAATGTTTTCCACGGAGAGATAGGGAACGGGGAGTTACGGATGGGAGAGAGTATTCTGGCAAAAGTGCCGGAGATCCCGGATCAGAAGGTATATGTAGGAATTCGTCCGGAAGGATTTCTCCTGGATGAACAGGGACCGCTTCGCTGTCAATTGGAGCGTGTGGAGGTGATGGGACGGGATATCAGCATCCTCTCCGCACATCCCTGCGCGGAAGAGAAAACGATACGTTCCATTATCAATGCCGATCAGCTGCCGGAGCTTACGGGAAAAGAAGTTGCCTTTTCGTTGAAGCCGAGAAAGACTCTGATCTTTGCCAAGGATACGGGAGTATGCCTGGGGGCGCTGGGGAGGTAACTTATATGGATAAGAACAATAAAAAGGCCTGGCTGTATTTGCTGCCTGCCATCCTGTTTTTGGGAGCCTTTATGGTATACCCATTGGTGGATGTCTTTATTTATTCTTTCGAAGAGGGATATAATTTTGCTTCGCAGACCTATCAGGGTGTCGGCGCCTATAATTATAGCTATGTCCTGCATGATCCGTATTTTCTGCAGGCAGTGAAGAATACATTTATTCTGGTTATCATCACGGTTCCCCTCTCCACGCTGCTTGCGCTGGCGATTTCGGTTGGTTTAAGCAAGATCCGCAGACTCAGAGAATTATATCAGACCGTTTATTTTCTGCCGTATGTGACCAATACGCTGGCGGTCGGGCTGGTCTTTATGATTTTGTTTCGAAAGACGGCCTACACAGACGGAATGGTAAATCTATTGATCGAGGCTTTCGGCGGCAGTGCCGTGGATTTTATTGATGGTCCATACTGGGCAAAAATGCTGGTTCTGTGCATCTATACGATATGGGTGGTCTTACCCTTTAAGATACTGATCCTGACCAGTGCGATTGCTTCTGTAAATCCGGATTACTATAAGGCGGCGCGGGTGGACGGAACTTCCAGCTGGAGGACTTTTACGAGAATTACGCTGCCCATGATTTCCCCTATGATCTTTTATCTTGTGATTACAGGATTTATCGGCGCGTTCAAAGCATACAGCGATGCGGTCGCCCTCTTTGGGACCAACCTGAATGCGGCTGGTATGAATACCATTGTCGGGTATGTTTATGACATGCTCTATGGAGACAGCGGCGGATATCCGTCGTATGCTTCCGCAGCGGCGATTCTGCTGTTTGCGATTGTTCTTACGATTACCTGCATTAACCTTTTGGTCAGCAGGAAAAAGGTCTACCACTGAGGAGGGAGCTTATGGACTATCAATTGCTGGAACGCAAGGCTCAAAGGCGTAAGAGAATCTCCAGGATCGTACTCTATGTTCTGCTTACACTGTGGGGAATCATTGTCCTGTTCCCTTTTTATTGGATGGTACTGACTTCATTGAAGAGTTACGGGGCGTATAACGCGGAGTATATTCCGGCTTTATATACGCTGTCGCCTACTTTGCAAAATTACGCGGATGCCTTTACGCAGGTGCCTTTGGGGCAGTATCTTCTGAATACGTTGATCTTTACAGTGATCACGACAGCGCTGATGATCTTTGTCATTACGCTGGCGGCGTTCGCGTTCGCGAGACTGGAGTTCCGGGGGAAAAATGTCGTCTTTACATTATTTTTATCCCTGATGATGATTCCCAATGAGTTGGTTGTCATTACCAATTTTACGACCATCACCAATCTGGATTTGCGCAACACGTTTTTAGGACTGATTCTGCCATCGGTTACATCGGTTTTTTATATCTATCTCTTAAAAGAAAACTTTGAACAGGTGCCTAATGAGCTGTATTATGCCGCCAAGGTAGACGCGACATCGGATCTGAAGTATCTGTTTAAGGTTCTGATCCCGATCTGCCGCCCGACGATCATTACCATTATCATTCTCAAGGTGATCGAGTGTTGGAACTCTTATGTATGGCCGCGCCTGATTACGGATAATGAGAAATATTATCTGGTCTCCAACGGAATCCAGGAGATCCGGGAAAACGGGTTTGGAAGGGAGAATATTCCGGCGATGATGGCGGCTGTGGTTGTCATCTCAGTACCGCTGATCCTATTGTTCCTGATTTTCAGAAAAAAGATTATGGCCGGAGTTTCCAGAGGAGGGACCAAAGGATGAGTTCAGCGAAGAGATGGATCTGGCTCCCTTTGCTCCTGATTTTTGTCATGGGATGCCATGGAACCAGAGGATTGGAGCCTTTTGCTATGCTGGAAGCCGTGGATACCCTAAGAGAGATTGAGATTACATTCTGGGCTAAAAATGATACCAATAAGGCGCAGACGGATATTTACCGGAAGGCCATCGAGGACTTTGAAGAGCTGTATCCCAACATCCAGGTAACGCTCAAGCTCTATACGGATTACAGCAGAATCTATAATGATGTGATTACCAACATTGCGACCAATACGACTCCCAATGTATGTATTACCTATCCGGATCATATCGCGACATATCTTATGGGAACCAATACGGTCGTTCCGTTGGATGATCTTATGGCGGATCCGCAATATGGACTTGGAGGAGAGGCACTGCGCTTTGACTCGCCGACCAGGGATGAAGTGATCGCGAAGTTCCTGGAGGAATGCAAGATCGATGGAGCGTATTATGCGCTTCCCTATATGCGTTCTACAGAGGTATGTTATATCAACCAGACTTATGTAGAGAAGCTGGGATATACACTGCCGGAGGTGCTGACATGGGACTTTATCTGGGAGGTCTCAGAGGCTGCGATGGCGAAGAATCCGGACGGAAGCTACAAACTGAATGGTCAGATGGTAATGATTCCGTTTATCTATAAATCCACCGATAATATGATGATTCAGTCTCTGCGGCAGCGTTCAGCCGGGTATTCTTCGCAGGATGGCGAGATTTTGTTATTCAACGATACCACTAAAGAAATCCTGTATACGGTGGCAGAGCATGCGGCGACAGGCGCTTTTTCCACCTTCAAGATCTCCAGTTATCCGGCCAATTTCCTGAATGCCGGTCAGTGTATTTTTGCCATTGATTCTACGGCGGGATCCACCTGGATGGGGACGGATGCGCCGCTGTCAGATATCAGTAAAGACGCGCTGGTGGAGTTTGAGACAGCGGTCCGATTGATTCCGCAGTACGATCCGGAACACCCGCAGATGATCTCTCAGGGGCCGTCAGTCTGCATCTTTAACAAGAAGGATTCACAGGAGGTGCTGGCGTCCTGGCTGTTTGCGCAGTATCTTCTGACGGATGACGTGCAGATCGCCTACGCGCAGACGGAGGGATATGTGCCGGTAACCACAAAGGCGCGGCAGACAGAGGAGTATCAATCCTATCTCGTGGCGGAAGGAGAGGATACGGCGGAGCATTATGCTGTCAAGCTGGAGGCTTCCAAGCTCCTGTTGGAGAACACAGAAAATACATTTGTCACGCCGGTATTCAATGGGTCCGCATCGCTTCGGGACGCAGCAGGACAGTTGATAGAGAATGTAACCAAGTCGACCAGACGCGGCGAAACGGTCGATGCAGCCTATATGGACAAGCTCTTTGAGGATGTAACGGCACTCTATCATTTGGGAGAGCAGAGCGGTACAGTCGCGGTACAGGAGGATCTGGGACCGCTCCCGACAGAAGCAGTGATACTGCTGTCCGGACTCGGAATTATATGGATTGGGATCATCACCTATGTGATATGGCAGAAAAAAAGAGAAAATAAAAGAAATAAGACTTGACTTATTTGAGGTATGGTTTATAATAAAGACTGTTTAGCCCTGATACATGCTATCGGGATAAAAAACTTTTTCAAAGGGGAAAATGAAAATGAAAAAAATGTTGGTTATGCTGTTGGCGCTTTCCATGGTTCTGACAGCGTTCGGCTGTGCGTCTGAGCAGGGAAGCAATGCGTCTGACAAGGAAGATGTCAAGTCTGAAGGCGTTATGACGTATGCTGAGTATATGGCGGCTCCGCTGGATTCTCAGGTCGTAGTCGAGACCTATGTTCAGGCAAAGCAGTCCTGGTGGGAGGACAAGGCAACCGTATATACACAGGATCATGACGGTGCGTATTTCTTATATAATATGGCTTGTTCCGAGGCGGATTATGCCAAGCTTACTCCTGGTACCAA
Source organism: uncultured Eubacteriales bacterium (assembly GCA_902493345.1). GTDB lineage: Bacteria > Bacillota > Clostridia > Lachnospirales > Bianqueaceae > Faecimorpha. The sequence continues at coordinate 11,186 of CABUPM010000001.1, forward strand.
GATTAAGGTAACGGGATATAAGTCCGAGTGGTCCGGTGAAGTCGAGATCATCGATGCAACCCTTGAGCTGGAAGATGGCAATTATGTTGCTCCGGTAACGGATGTAACAGCGCTTCTGGGTAAGGATGAGCTGATCGATCATCAGAATCAGTTCGTATCCTTCAAGGGAATGACGGTTGAGGCGAGCAAGGATGCCAATGGCAACGAAGTAGCGTTCCTGTACAACTGGGACGGTTCCGGTGAGGAGGGCAACGATCTGTATTTCAACGTATCTCTGAACGGAGAGACCTATACCTTTACGGTAGAGTCTTATCTGTGCGACAATACGACCGACGTATATAAGGCTGTCAAGGAGCTGAAGATCGGCGACGTTATCGATATGGAAGGCTTCCTGTACTGGTATGAGGGCGTAAATCCCCATATTACATCTGTTACGGCTTCCAAGTAAAAGCCAATTAGGAAACATAACAAAAAGGCTGTACCGGAGAATTTCCGGCACAGCCTTTTTTAGTAGATGAAAGTCTGATTTACTCCTGACGGAACTTTTCACTTTGAGAGCGAATCAGTTCTAAATCATCGAAGTAGTTAATCTTCATGGCAGCACGTACTTCATCCAGCGTCCGAGCTGCGACCTCATGGGCAGCCAGACTGCCGCGGCGTAGAATATCATAGACCGCGGGAATATCCTTTTCAAATTCCTTACGGCGGGCACGGATGGGGGCAAGCTCCGACTGAATGACATTGTTCAGGAATTTCTTGACCTTAACATCGCCCAGACCGCCGCGGCTGTAATGGGCCTTCATCTCGTCCAGGTTCTGATAATCCGGACAGAATTCAGCGAAGTGCTCATCGCGGCAGAAGGCATCGAGATAGATAAAGACAGGATTTCCTTCGACCTGGCCCGGATCCGATACCTTCAGGTGATTTGGATCGGTAAACATGGACATGATCTTCTGACGTACCTCTTCTTCGGTATCGGACAGATAGATACAGTTGCCAAGGGACTTGCTCATTTTGGCTTTACCGTCGATTCCGGGAAGCCGCAGGCAAGCCTTGTTATCCGGCAGCAGAACATCCGGCTCTACCAGAGTATCGCCATAAACAGAATTGAATTTTCGTACAATCTCACGTGTCTGCTCCAGCATCGGAAGCTGATCCTCACCAACAGGTACGGTCGTGGCCTTAAACGCGGTAATATCCGCGGCCTGACTGATAGGATAGGTAAAGAATCCAACAGGAATACTGGCTTCAAAATTCCGCATCTGGATCTCAGATTTAACGGTGGGATTGCGCTGCAGGCGGGAAACCGTGACAAGATTCATATAGTAAAAGGAGAGCTCCGTCAGCTCTGGAATCTGGGACTGGATAAAGAGAGTAGAGCGGTTGGGGTCCAGTCCGCAGGAAAGATAATCCAACGCAACTTCAATGATGTTCTGGCGTACCTTTTCCGGGTGCTCCGCGTTATCCGTCAAAGCCTGCGCATCCGCGATCATGATAAAGATCTGGTCGAATTGACCGGAATTTTGCAGCTCTACCCGACGCTTCAGTGATCCGACATAGTGTCCTACATGGAGGCGTCCGGTAGGACGGTCTCCCGTTAAAATGATCTTTTTCATAATGGTCTCCTAATCCTGTATAGTAGTTTAATTACAGCAGATCCTGCATCAATTCCTGACTGCGCTCAATAAAGGCGGTCAGCTCAGAAGCCTCCAGCGGACGGCTGGAGAGACGGGCAAGGTCATAAAGCTGTATAGCAATGGTAGAAGCCTTCTCCGCGTCGTCGGAAGCAAGAAGCTTTTTGACGGTAGGATTGGCTGCATTCAATACCAGAGTCTCGTCCGCGGGCATAGCACCCATACCGAGCGCACCATACATCCGCATCATATCCTGCATCCGGCGGCTTTCCTCCGTTTGTTCAATCATAGCGGCTACCTTAGCATCCTTCAAAGATTCCAGACGGATCTTCAGAGCATCGTTATTTAATGCCTTCTTAAAGAGGCTTTCCGCCTTTTCTGTTAACTCCGCGTCCTCAGCAAAGCTTTCATCCTTCAATGCTTCTGAAAGGTTTGCGTCTACGCGGAAGAACTTTATGCCTTCCTTTTTAGACTCTACCTGAGAAATAAAGGGAGCGTCGATGGTTGTATTCAATACGACAACGTCGATATTCTGACCGGAGAGAGCGGAGATGAACTGAGCCTGCTGCCGCGGATCCGTCGTATAGAAGACTTTGTTCTCATGCGTCTCCTTGGCGGCTTCCAGGTATTCCTCCAGAGTTACATACTTCCCGGACACAGCGGATTTATAGATGACACAGCCGTTGACCCGCTCTAAGAATTTGTCATTTCTCAGGCATCCGTATTTGATGAACGGATGGATATCACTCCAGTATTTTTCGTAATCTTCACGCTGAGAAGTGAAGAGGGACTTGAGCTTATCAGCTACCTTTCGAGTGATATAGTCCGAAATCTTACGGACATATCCGTCGTTCTGCAGAAAGCTTCGGGATACATTCAGAGGAATGTCCGGACAATCGATCACGCCCTTCAGGAGAAGCAAAAATTCCGGAATGACCTCCTTAACATTGTCTGCCACAAAAACCTGGTTGCAGTAGAGCTTGACCTGGCCCTCGGAAGACTCGAACTCATTTCCAAGCTTGGGGAAGTAGAGGATGCCCTGGAGATGGAAGGGATAATCCATATTCAAATGAATCCAGAACAGAGGCTCCTTATAGTCTGTAAATACCTTATGATAGAATTCTTTGTATTCTTCATCGGTGCAGTCCTTGGGAGTCTTGGTCCATAATGGGTGAATGTCATTGATCGGAGACGGAGCCTTCTTCTCCGGAACCGGATCTCCTTCTTTCCGCTGTTTTGCGGCTTCTTCCTCGGCCTTTGCCTCTTCAGCAGGATTGGACAGGTAGATCGGAACCGGCATGAAGGAACAGTACTTATTCAGAATGCTCCGCAGCTCCCAAGTATTCAGATACTTACTGCCGTCCTCGTTGACATGAAGGATGATGTCTGTACCACGGGATGTTCTGGTACCGGCATTCATTTCATAAGTAGAACCTCCGTCGCAGCTCCACAGTACAGCCTCGACGCCCTCGCGGTAGGAGAGAGTGTGTATCTCTACCAGCTCAGCAACCATAAAGGCGGAATAGAATCCCAGGCCGAAGTGGCCAATGATCGGATCCTCAGAAGCATCCTTGTACTTTTCCAGAAATTCTGCCGCGCCGGAAAACGCGATCTGGTTGATATACTTGCGGACTTCCTCATCCGTCATACCAATGCCGTTGTCGGAGATGGTGATCGTCTTGCCCTCAGCGTCAATGGTGACATGAACAGAATATTCCTCATCCTCTGCGATAGAGGCCTCTCCCATGGAAACCAGTTTCTTCAGCTTAGAGATCGCGTCTACGCCGTTGGAAACCAGCTCACGGATAAAGATATCCTGGTCGGAATAAAGCCATTTTTTAATGATTGGAAATAGATTTTCACTATGAATTGAAAGATTTCCTTTTTCCTGCATAATCAATCTGCCTCCTATATTTCATATTCGATTTGTAATTTTGAGAGTACTTTGGGAAAATGGTCATCCCAGAACTGTGCGTCCGTGCGGTCCATGGAAAAGGTACGCATGGAGATGCCGCCGGTCAGCTTAAGTATCCCGTCTTGAAAATGGATGGTCATCAGGTAGGATTGGGCGCCGATCGATACATGTCCCTCCAAAAGAGCCGGAGGACAGGCAAGAACCAGTTTCATCGTGGTAGGAGTATGACCTGCCCGTACAATAGAAGCCAGTATCAGGCGGACTTCGCCAAAACGCAGGGCCATATTGGTCCGTGTCTTTTTTTCTTCATCTGTCAGATACCGGGGGTTGATGGTTCCGGCAACCGAATATTGTGTCAGCGCCGCAATTTCCGCTCCCTGAAACTCCCAATCATCAAAGACAGGCTGTATGAGCAGCCGATTCATAAAAGCCTTGATATTGGTGACTTTTAATATTATCATGGGAATCCCCCTTTCTCCAAATCTCACAAAGTTCATTATAGCACGGTTTTATAAGGCTTGCAAGTTTTTTGAGCAAAAAAAGAGCCTGATATAAAATCAGGCAAAGAGAAAAATAAAAGAAAGTAAGAAAAGAGGAGATATACAAATATAAGATTATTCAGGATCAGGTGGTTGTTCTACGCCTTCCAGGGGATCTGTCTCTCCCTTTCTTGCACGTTCGCCGGACACATAAGCGCTGACATATTCATCAATGGCATTCGCAACGATTTTGGATTGGCGTACAGCCTGCACAACAGTTTTGGCGCCGCTTACAACATCTCCGGAGGAGAATACGCCGGGACGGGTTGTGCTGCCGTCACTCTGTGTTTCTACAAGTCCGCGGCTCGTAACATTGATGCCGCTGGTACTATTAACAATCAAATGCCGTGGGCCCTGACCGATGGCTACGATTACACTGTCGCAGAAAAATTCTGCTTCTGTGTCGGGAACTTCGACCCAGCCCTTTTCTTCATCCCATTGTGTAGAACGATACTTAACGGAGGGCTCCGTAATCTCATAAGGAACCTTATGGAACTCAAAATGCACACCGTCGATCTTGGCAAGCTCAACCTCACTCGGAAGAGCTGTCATATCATCCGGCGAGCCGCGGTAGAGGATCGTGACATCCCAGACATTCTGTCGAACCGCGCTGCGGGCAGCATCGATAGCGACATTGCCGGCGCCGATAATGCATATCTTTTTCCCAAGATGGAAAGAAGAAGGATTCTTCAGATAATCGATGGCGAAATGTACATTTCCGAGGGTCTGTCCTTTGATGTGCAAAGACTGCGGCCGCCATACGCCGGTTCCGATAAATACAGCTTTGTATCCGTCCTGGAACAGATCATCGATCGTAATGGTCGTACCGACAAGGATATTGGGACGGATCTTGATTCCCATGCTGATCAGCTTATGATGCAGACGTTCCAGAATATCCTTAGGCAGACGAAAACCGGGAATACCATATTGCAGTACGCCGCCGATTTTGTCATGATTCTCAAAAATAGTAATGTTATAACCCCGTTTGGCCAGAATAACAGCAATGGTGATTCCGGCCGGACCAGAACCGATAATGGCCACCCGTCTGCAGGGATCAATAATACGCGGTGGGGGAACAAGCGCATCCAGATAGAGATTGGAAATATAGCGCTCGATTTTGCTGAAATGTACAGGCTCACCCTTGATTCCCAGTACACAGTGGCCTTCACATTGCTGTTCATGAGGACAGACATAAGCACACACCAGGGATAAGGGATTATTCGCGAACAGAAGCTTTCCTGCCTTTTTAATTTCACCGGCCTTCAGCATAGAGATCGCTTTGGGGATGGGAGTATGCACTGGGCAGCCTTCACTGCATCGCGGTTTTTTGCAATTCAAGCAGCGGTTCGCCTCCGCGAGGATTGTATCTGCCATAACTATCATCCTTTCATGGGCATCTTGTACAAATCTTATGTTGTAATTATAGCATAGATGGAAGAAATATACAAGGTGTTTTTTTGAAATAATTGCTATTTTATTCCTCTGACGGCATATAGATGAAAATATCTGGAGAAGGGAGATGCTATGGGATGCTGAATAAAATATGGGCCGGAATGATTCTGATGGCCATTGTGACGGCGGCATTTACCGGAAATATGGGACTGCTCAGTACACAGTTGATCGCGTCTTCACAGGAAGCAGTTTCGATCATATTGACGCTGGCTGGCGTCGTGGCTTTGTGGACGGGACTGATGGAAATCGCAGAGGATTCCGGCTTGATGAAAAAATTGGGAGAGAAGATGCAGCCGGTTCTCAGGTATCTTTTCCCGGAAATACCGGAAGGGCACCCGGCAGGAAAGCAGATCAGCGCGAATTTTGTTGCCAATCTATTCGGACTTGGATGGGCTGCGACACCTCCGGGACTTATGGCGATGGAAAGTCTGGCGGAGCTGAATGGACATAGCAAGACGGCCAGCAATGCCATGTGTACTTTTATGATTGTTAATATGTCGTCCCTCCAGCTCATTCCAATCAATATGATTGCATACCGCAGTCAATACGGCTCGGTATCGCCCTCAATGATCGTGGCTCCGGCGCTCCTCGCAACAACGATATCAACCTTAACCGGAGTTGTCGCGGCCAAGCTGATGGCGAAGAGGGAACATCGATGAGATGGATTATCATGCTTTCCGATCTTTTGATTCCGTTGATTTTTGCCGGAATTATTACCTATGGTCTATTACAGAAGATCAATGTATTGGAAAGCTTTTTTCACGGCGCAGTCAAAGGAATTCGTGTCGTATGGAAGATCTTTCCGACTTTTCTGAGTCTGGTTGTAGCGGTCGGAATCTTCCAATCTTCAGGCGCGCTTACAATTCTAACCCAACTGTTGGAGCCGGTGGGAAACCTCCTGTATGTACCATCTCCGCTCATTCCCATCGCTTTGACCAAATTTATCTCTTCATCAGCGTCCACCGGATTGGTTTTGCAGCTGTTTAAGAATTTTGGACCGGACTCTCTGGAGGGGGTTATGACTTCGATCATGATCGGTTCTACTGAAACGATCCTATATACCATGTCCGTATATTTTTCGGCGGCCAAAGTGGAGAGAACAAGGTACACTTTGCCCGGGGCCATTCTGGCCAATCTGGCAGGGATTGCGGCCAGTGTTGTTCTGGCGAGGTGGATTGTAAAATAAAAAATCCGGCAAAGAAAATCTCTGCCGGATCTATTATAAATTCAGAAGTGAAATTACTTTGCCTTCGGACCAGCCTCAGCAATGTTCTTGGGCATATTCGGATACTTCTTGGAGAAGTTGTCCTCGAACATCTTAGCCAGCTTGTTAGCCTGCTCATCATAAGCAGCCTTGTCAGCCCAAAGACCACGAGCATCCAGCATCTCATCCGGTACGCCAGGGCAGCTTACAGGATAATCAACATTGAATACGTCATGATGCTTGAACTCGATGTTATCGAAGGAACCATTCAGAGCAGCCGTAACCATAGCACGGGTATAAGCCAGCTTCATACGCTTTGCGCCGGAAGCTGCGCTGCCGCCTGCCCAACCGGTATTTACCAGATATACCTTGGTGCCGTACTTTTCAATTCTCTCGCCCAGCATTCCGGCATATACGGAAGGATCCATCGGCATAAAGGGCTCGCCGAACAGAGTAGAGAAGGTCGGCTGAGGCTCGGTTACGCCACGCTCGGTACCAGCCAGCTTAGAGGTGAAGCCGGTAACAAAATGATACATAGCAGCGTTCTCATCCAGTCTGGAGATCGGAGGCAGTACGCCAAAAGCATCAGCGGTCAGGAAGATAACAACCTTCGGGATTCCGCCTACGCCCGGGATTGCAGCATTGTCGATATACTCGATCGGATAGCCTACACGGGTATTCTCGGTCAGGCTGCCGTCATCATAATCAGCAACACGGGTCTCAGGATCAACGATAACGTTCTCCAGCTCGGAACCGAAGCGGATCGCGCCGTAGATCTCAGGCTCATTCTCAGCCTTCAGATTGATGGTCTTTGCATAGCAGCCACCCTCGAAGTTGAATACGCCGTCAGCAGACCAACCATGCTCGTCATCACCGATCAGCTTACGGTTCGGGTCAGCAGACAGAGTCGTCTTACCGGTACCGGACAGACCGAAGAATACTGCGGTCTCATGGGTCTCCGGATCCATGTTAGCGGAGCAGTGCATGGGCAGTACATTCTCCTGTATGGGCATCAGGTAGTTCATAACAGAGAATACAGACTTCTTGATCTCTCCGGAATACTGTGTACCGGCAATCAGAACCAGCTTCTCCTCATAGTTAACCAGAATAGCAGCCTCAGAATGAGTACCGTCTACCTCAGGTACGCACTTAAAACCAGGTGCAGCGATGATCGTGAAGTCCGGATCACCAAAAGCAGCCAGCTGCTCCTCAGTCGGACGGATCAGCAGCTGATGAATAAAGAGGTTCTGGCAAGCAAACTCATTGATTACACGGAACTTTCTGGTGTACTTGGGGTCAGCGCCGGCAAAACCATCAAATACATAAAGTACCTTATTCTGCAGATATGCCTGCATCTTAGCCTTGATTGCGTCGAACTTTTCCTTTTCCATAGGAACATTAACATTGCCCCAGGCAACAACATCGTGTACAGCCGGAGTGTCAACAATGAACTTATCCTTAGGAGAGCGGCCGGTATACTTGCCGGTGGTAACCGCAAGAGCACCCTTATCTGTTAAAATACCCTCTCCGTTTTTCAGCGCCTCTTCGACCAGCTTAGCCGGGCTCAGGTTATGATAAACGGCTTTCGGATTCACAATTCCGCATTTTGCTAATTCCTTAGCATCCATTTGTAATTCCTCCTGTTTCCTTATAATCTCTAGGCAGCGCTTAATACAACGTCACCCAGTTTGTATTATACTATAGAAGAAAATAATTTGCAAGTCAAGGTTGCATTTTTTTTGACAATATTGGAAGATATTGCTGAAAATAGCTATGGGAGGAATGGATTATTTCAAACATTTGTTAAATATTTCGAAAGTGTTACAAATTGCTATTGATTTTTTCATACGAGTGTAATATAATATCATAGTCAATTAAAAATTGAAAAGATTGGAGTTGTAGTTTTGAAAGGAAAAAGATTAGTCTCGATAACATTGGCCGCTGTAATGGCCGCGGATATGACGACATTGCCGGTGCGCGGATATGCTCAGGAAGCTGTACCGCCCATTGCAGTTTCTTCTTCCGCCGTTCTCGATTCGTTTGTTTCTAGCCAGGCGATTTTGAAAAACATGAATATACATGTAACAAATCTCTCAGGAATCCTTCAGGAGTCCTATAAGATCCAGAGAGCGGAGGAAGAAAAGAAAGCGCATAAGCTTGCTGCTGTCAAGGAGAACCAGATAGAAATCCCCCTGATAGAAGACGTTGACGATGCTTTCTATGAGACACAGATTACGGATGAAGCACAGAGCATCCGCGCAAAGGCGGCTTTTGAGAGAAAATTGCAAGAAGCTGCGGAAGCGGCGGCAGCCAGAGAGGAAGCGGAGAGACAGGCAGAAGCCGCCAGGATTCTGGCGGAGCAGGAAGCGGCGGCCAGAGCGGCGCGCGCAGTACAGACCGCATCCAAACAGGAGAGTTCCAATTCCGGTTCCGGCAGTTGGGATGGTACAGTTTTGAATCCGTATATCGGAGTCGTATATGGTCCCAGCGGCAAGGAATCCTATTATAACCTGGATATGTCCGGAGTAATTGACATCATGCGGAGCATGGGTTACACAGGAGAGTACTGGGTTCGCGCCGACGGATGTAAGATGCTTGGCGACTACATCATGTGCGCCGCCAATCTGGAGATTCGTCCGAGAGGGTCTCTGGTAGAGAGTTCTCTGGGAACCTGCATCGTGGTCGATACCGGATGGTTTGCTTACAGCAATCCGTATCAGCTGGACATCGCTGTTACCTGGTAAAACGGATTGTAACGAGATTGGTATCAAGTTGATACATAATTAAAACCTGACGTTTTTGTGCGTTTTCACATTAAGTTCACGTTTTGTTCATATTTTGTTCATAATCATCGGTTACTATATATATAACAAAACTTTTTCATGTTTGTATCTTCATTTTATTTTCTCCTCCAAGTTTTTGGCACCGGATCACCGGTGCTTTTTTCTTTAGATAAAATATGTCAGTGATGTTGAGGACGATATAAGATGGGAAACCTTGAATAATTCAAATACTTGATTTTTTCCGGAGAAAGTGCTATACTTTAAACGAATTTTGTTTGAGAGGGGGAATTCCAGTGATTCTGGATAAAAAAATTCTAAGCGAACTGCTGGGACGAGCGATGTCTTCCGGCGCGGATTTTGCTGAAGTATTCGCAGAGCATACCAGACATGGTTTGGTTGTGTTGTCAGGCGGCGCGGTTGATGAGTTATCGGATCGTTTTCTGTCCGGTGTTGGTATACGGGTACTGCGCGGAAAGCGCAGCGTCTATGCCTCCACTTCGGATATGAGTTATAGCGGCTTGATGCGGTGCGCATCCAATGTGGCCGATGCATTGGGAGAAAGCAGCCAAGAGGTATCGATTCGTTTGGAGGAACGGATTTTTCCGGATATTCATGCGATTCAGCGGGTAACCTCCGGCGTGTCCAAGCAGGAGCAGATTGATGTTCTGCGTGCGGCACACATGGGCGCGGTACAGTACAGCAGTGAGATTTCTCAGGTAGAAGCATCTTTGTTGAATGTAGATCGAAATATTTTGATTGCCAATAGCGAAGGCCTATTGACGGAAGACCGTCAGGTTCGGACGAGACTCAGGGTGTCGGCAATTGCGTCGACGGCTACAGAAAAGCAGACGGGAAGCTGTGCTCCAGGTTTTCGTAAGGGAATGGAGATGTTTGAGCAGGTTGACCCGGCACAGGCGGGCAAAACAGCGGCGGAGCAGGCAGTTACGATGCTCCATGCAGGGTACTGTCCGGCGGGAAAGATGATGGTTGCGATTGAAAATGGTTTCGGCGGAGTTATCTTCCATGAGGCCTGCGGACATTCTCTGGAAGCAACCAGTGTCGCGACAGGCCGCAGTCAGTTTTCTGGAAAGCTGGGCCAGCAGATTGCCAATGTCAAGGTGACGGCAATTGACGATGGTACGGAGCCCAATTCCTGGGGATCCAACAATATCGACGATGAAGGTCATCCCACACAGAAAAATGTACTGATCGAAAAGGGCGTTCTGAAGAGCTATCTGATCGACCGGCTGGGCGGACGCCGTATGAATATGACGCCGAACGGCTGCGGACGGCGTGAGAACTATCATTATGAACCGACTTCCCGTATGAGTAATACCTATATTGCCAATGGTACGGACGATAACGCGGAGATCATTTCTTCCATGGAATACGGACTCTATGCGAAGGCCATGGGCGGCGGATCTGTAAATCCCGTAACAGGTGAATTCAATTTTGCGGTGGTGGAAGGCTATCTTGTACGGAATGGCAAGATCTGTGAGCCGGTGCGCGGCGCCAGCCTGATCGGAAAGGGCTCAGAGATCCTGATGAATATTGATCGCGTCGGTCAGAATCTGGCCAGTGCGCAAGGTATGTGCGGTTCGGCCAGCGGTAGTATTCCGACCAACGTCGGCCAGCCTCTGATTCGTGTATCTTCGATCACGGTCGGCGGACGGTAAGGAGGGCAAAGATGATGACATACGAAGAATTTCAATTAAAGGTGAAGGAGATTGCGGAGAAGGCAGGACTGACGCAGTATGAGCTGTATTATTCAGAGCGTGAGGATCAGTCCGTCCGGGTCATGAATCATGAGGTCTCTTCTTTCTCAAGCGATAAGGAATGCGGTGCCTGCTTCCGTTGTATCTATGAGGGGAAGATGGGGTATGCCGCGACAGAGTTATTTGACGAGGCACAGGCGGAAGCTCTGGTATCGGATGCGATGGAGAATGCGTCCTTGATGGGAGTGGAAGGAGAAGCGGAGATCTTTGAGGGCAGCAAGGAGTATCAGTCGGTAGAGACAGAGGCCTTGCGCAGCGCGGATCTTGCAGATACAGCTATGAAGCTGTATGAGGCGGCGCTTCAGGCAGAGCTGCGTGTTCAGGCCAGTACGATGGCAGGAGCGGCACAGGTACAGGGACGGATTGAGCTGACCAATTCTGCCGGCCTTCATCTTTCCAATACCTATGGCTATCAGCAGGCATCCAGCTTTGCTATTGTAAAAGAAGGAGACGAACAGTTCAGCGCTATGGACTTTGCGGTCACCCCGCTGCAGGAGGCAGATGTTGAGGCTATCGCGAAAAATGCGGTGCAGTCGGCGGTCGGCAAGATCGGAGCTATCCTTGTACCTACCGGTAAGTACCCGGTTGTGTTTGACGCGGATGCGATCGGCAGCGTCCTGAGAGCGTATGTGCCGATCTTCAACGCGGATAATGCGCAGAAGGGACTCTCATTACTGGCAGGAAAAGAGGGAGAGGCCGTTGCTGCAGAGAATATTACCATCATGGATGATCCCTTCTATAAGGACAGTGTTGTTAAGACTTCCTTTGACGCCGAGGGCGTTGCGACATCGACTAAGGCTATCGTAGAAAAGGGCGTTCTTAAGACACTGCTTCACAATCTGCAGACGGCGAAAAAGGCCGGAGTGCCGGACACGGCCAATGCCAGCAAGGCGGGTTATGCCTCTCCGGTAAAAATCGCTCCATACACGTTTTATATTGTTCCTGGTACAGCTTCGCAGGAGGAGCTCTATCAACAGGCGGGAGACGGTATCCTTGTAACCAGTGTGACCGGCCTGCATGCAGGAACCAATGCGATTACCGGTGACTTCTCCATCCAGTGCGGAGGCTACAGGATCCGGGATGGCAAAAAGGCGGAAGCAATCACATCCTTTACAGTATCCGGAAACTTCCTGACGCTCTTAAAGCATATTCAGGCAGTCGGCGCGGATCTGAAGTTCCAGATGCCTTTCGGCTTTACGGTCATCGGAGCGCCTTCCATTTTAACGGAAGAGCTGTCGGTTGCCGGTGAATAAACGATACCGGAATCTTAAAAAATAATAAAACGAAAACGCGGGGTCATTCCATTTTTCAGTGGAATGACCCCGCGTCTGTGTTGAGAAGGGCTGAGAAAAATTATTCGTTAGCCGAGTCGTCAGGTTCCTGCTCCGCAATAGCGGCGGCAGCCTTGGCGGCCTCTTCTTTAGCGGCGATTTTGGCACGATACTCAGCGTTTTTACGCTCCTTAAATTCGCGGCGCTGCTGCAGCAGGATCTGCTGCTGACGGTGATACCAGCGGAAATAGAACCAGATTCCGGTGCAATAGGCAGCGGCCAGAACCAGGAGAATCAGGCAGTAGGACCAGATCGGCGTCATTGTGCCAAGATAAGCGATATAGAGCGATGCGAAATGGATACCGATTCCGTAAAGGATATAAATGGGTTTCTGACGCTTCATACCATGGTAGAGCAGCATAAAGATCAGGATGCTCATCATTACCATAGTGATAAAATATAAGACCTGCGCCAGGCACTGAGACAGGGAGGCGGATTTTAGAATGGTATTTACATAATCGTTGATAACATCGATGGTGGTCTCTTCGGTGACCAGAGTCTCCAGTTGTCCTTTGTTGGCAATGTCCGCGATCTTTGCTTGATTGATATAGGTCATACAGGAATAGAGGGCCGTATAGAGCCAGTAAGAAATACCGGAAGCGATCGCCTCGTACAGATTCCATTTTCCTTTGCGCACCAGCTTGAGCGTCATGAAGGCGACCGGGGACATATATACAGCGGTCAGGAAGGCCAGCAGCAGATAATATAATAAGACGTGATCAGAAGACTCAAACACTGCGGAAAATCCGGGGATCATCTGTAAAATCCGGTAGGTAAAGAAAGTCAGGATCTGTGAAGCGATAAAATATACACCAAAACCTACGACTACAGAAGTAAACCGGAATGGATGCTTTTTCTGCAGAACAAACAAGGCCACAGCCAACAGCAGAATCTGCGCCGCGCTCGCGATATAAAAACCAACAATTGTACTTTGCGGAATAACCATAATATTCATACCTCTCCTAATGATTAAGTTATTATGATTATTATACCGTATCTTTAAGACTTTGGAAAGAGTTATTTTACAGGTTTATAAAAATTTGTTCGTTTTCCTTTTTTCACTTCGACAATGGGTTTGCGGATCAGAACATTGCCAAGCGCCCGGCCGTCAAAGGGGATAAGGGGCCAGGTATAGCGTAATCCGCTGAAGGAGTGCGTTGTGAAGAGAACGATGCCGAGGACGAGAACACCTGCGAGCAGCCCCCACCATCCGGCGATTCCGACAAGGATTAAGAAGAATACACGGTAGATCCGCAGGGCAAGGCCAAACTCAATACTTGGTACAGCGTAGGTTGCAAGATCGGTAAAGGCCATAAACAGAACGCTTTCCGGATGCATGATATGGATATCAATCGCAAATTGGCCGAGGAGCAGTCCGCCGATGATTCCCATTGCCGTGGAGAGGCCGGAGGGCGTATGGATGGATGCCATTCGCAGGATCTCCATCCCCAATTCGATGAGGAGAAGCTGAACAAAGAGCGGCAATGCATCTGCTTCCTGCGGTACCAGGAAAAGGAGCCAGTGCGGAAGGAGCGCCGGGTCTGTCTGGGCAATACAGAGCCAGGCAGGAGCGAAAAAGAGACAGGAAAGCATGGCGATAAAACGAATCCACCTGGTGTAGGTTCCGACCAGAGGATTCTGGTAATAATCTTCAGAGTGCTGAGTGAAATGAAACATTGTCGCGGGAAAGAGCATAGCGGAAGGAGAGTTGTCTACCAGAACGATGACATGTCCTTCCAAAAGATGAGCCGCGGTGACATCCGGACGCTCGGTGAATTTGGCCTGCGGGAATGGATTGTACCAGCGCTTTTTGATGAGAAGCTCCTCCAGTGTTTTTTCTCCCATCAGGAGTGCGTCGGTATCCAGTTTTTTTAGCGCGTCCCGCAGATGATCCAAAAGATCCGGATCGGCCAGCGAGTCCATATAACCGATGACAACGTCTGTTTTGGAAGAGTTGCCGACAGTGTAGATCTCATAGACAAGCTGCGGATCCCGAATCCTACGGCGAATCAGCGCTGTGTTGAAAACGATGGTCTCGACCAGACCGTCACGGGCGCCGCGCGTAACTTTTTCCAGATCAGGCTCTTCCGGACTGCGGCTGGGATAGGTTCTTGTATCCAGCAAAATTCCGCTGTCAAATCCGTCGATCAGAAGGAGAAGCTCGCCGGAAAGAATCATGCGGACGGCGAGATCCCAATCATCGGTGATTTCCGATTCAAGATATCCGATCTGGGACTGCAAAAAATGCTGCAGAGAGGAGAGGTCTTCACAGGGCGCGGCTCCCTGGATCGTCTGAAAAATCCGTAGGATCGTATCATCCTTACTTAATCCGTCGATGGAAACATATAGGGCATCCCGACCGCCGATGAGGATGTGCCGGGAAATGATATCAAAGCTTTTTTGAATAGGAAGCTTTTCTTGTAAAACAGCTTCATTTTCTGCAATTTTCTTGCTGAATGCCATGCTTATCCCTCCATTCTATTTCAGTATGGTTTACTGAAAGAAAAATATGTAAAAGATATGTAAAGCAGGAGATATTTTTTGATTCTTTTAGAAGGGATGCACAATTTGAGGTTTTCGTGAAAATATTACTGGAAATATGCTGAAGCCTATGTTATAATGAGGCTGTAGTAGCAATGCACTCATTTTTATCTACAATAGAAGAGATCTGGAAAGGTAGGAAGAAAATGTCATTTAATATCACATCGGATCAGATCGAGCACAACCAGGTAGCTCCCCTGGGTATTCTTGTTATGAAGGGAACGGAGGAGATCAGCGCGAAGGTAAATGATCATCTGACGAAGCTGTATGCCAAGTATGAAGGCTCACAGCAGCGTGTGGAATCCTTCCTGATGAACGTAAGGTGCCCGCGTTTTCAGAGCGGGGACGGCAAGGGTGTGTTAGACCATTCCGTAAGAGGATTGGACGTTTATATCATCTGCGATCCGGGCAACTACAACTGCAGTTATAACATGTTTGGACACGAGGTTCCCATGTCTCCGGATGAGCATTTTGCGGATCTGAAGCGTGCGATTCAGGCTATTGGCGGTAAGGCGCATCGTATCAATGTGATCATGCCGATCCTGTATGGCGGCCGTCAGCATCGTAAGAATGCCAGAGAATCTCTCGATTGCGCAGTAGCTTTGCAGGAGCTGCAGAACATGGGAGTATCGGAGGTTGTTACCTTTGACGCGCATGATCCGCGTGTACAGAATGCGGTTCCGCTGATGGGCTTTGATAATGTAATTCCCTCTTACCAGACGCTGAAGGCTCTGCTCAAGCATGTTCCGGATATTATGCTGGACAAGGACAATTTTATGGTTGTAAGCCCGGATGCCGGCGCGATGGACCGGAATGTATATTATGCTTCCGTCCTGGGCGTGGAGTTGGGGATGTATTATAAGCGGCGTGATTTTTCCGTAATCAAGAACGGACGCAACCCGATCGTTGCGCATGAGTTCTTGGGCGGCGATGTCAGCGGCAAGGATATTTTCATCTATGATGATATTATTTCTTCCGGTGAATCCATGCTGGATATTGCTTATGATTTGCGGAAGCGCGGCGCGGGCCGTATTTTTGCCGGTTGTACCTACGCGCTCTTTACCGAGGGAATCGACAAGTTCCAGACAGCCGTTGACAACGGAGTTTTGTCCGGAGTCCTTTCTACCAATCTGACATACCGCAGGCCGGAGCTGATGGAAGCTCCCTGGTATTATGAGGTAGATTGTTCCAAGTATATGGCTTATCTGATCGCGGCGCTGAATCACGATATGTCGGTAAGTCTTCTGCTGGATCCTCTGAGTAAAATCAATAATCTGGTTAAGGGCCATCGCGAAGAGTCCAAGGACCAACAGCTGGATCTCTTTTAAGAGAGTTTAAAGCCGCCCTGAGGGGCGGCTTTAATATAAATAAAGGGAGGAATCTTATATGAATGATCCATTGAAAAAATGGCGCTATGAGGCGATCGGCAAGTCGATTACCGAAACATTGAAGGAAAAAGAGTTTGATGCGCACTATGTAGACAATCTGGAAGAAGCAACCCAGATGGTTCTGGATATGGTTCCGGAAGGCGCTTTGATCGGTTTGGGCGGTTCTGTAACGCTGAATCAGATGGGTGTGATCGATACGTTCCGTCATGGCAATTATCGTTTGATTGATCGCTATCAATGTTCGAATCATGCAGAAGAAGTACAGAAGTATCATGAGGCGTTAAACGCTGAGTATTTCCTATGTAGTACCAACGCGATCACAAAGACGGGAGAACTGGTCAATATGGATTGTTCCGGCAACCGTGTTGCTGCCATGATTTTTGGACCGCAGCGTGTGATCATCGTCGCCGGAGCCAATAAGGTCGTTGAAGACCTGAACGCTGCCATGGCGCGTATTAAGGAAGTGGCCCCGCTAAACGCAAAGCGGATCCGGCACGATACGCCATGTACACATAGCGGCTACTGCGAGGACTGCAAGACTCGAAAGAGGATGTGCAACTATATGACGGTGATCTACCATGGTATGAAAAATCCGGGACGTATTACAGTGATCGTTGTAGGAGACGAAGTGGGATTATAAAAAGGGAGATTATTAAAACAAGCCATGTCTGACGTATATAAGTCGGACATGGCTTGTTTGTTTATAAGGATTCATCGGTTGAAGGAGAGTGAGGGACTCATTCCAAGCGGCGGTAGACACCGATCACTCGGCCGAGGACCGAAGCGTCTTTGACATAAATCGGCTTCATATAATCATTTTCCGGCTGCAGACGGATAAAATCCTTTTCACGGAAAAAGCGCTTTACAGTTGCGCTGTCATCAATTAAGGCAACAACAATGTCGCCGTTGTGCGCTGTGCTCTGCTGTGTAACCAGGATCATATCTCCATCCAGAATGCCGGCATTGATCATGCTCTCGCCGCGAACCTTCAGCATGAAGGCTTTTTCCGGGTCGCTTCCAAGACATTCCAGAGGCAAAGCAAAATATTCTTCGATATTTTCGACAGCCAGGATGGGTTCGCCGGCGGTTACCCGACCAATAATCGGGACCTGGCCGATCTCCGACTGGGGAACAGAACGGAACTCCTGCTCCGGTACATCCTCCGGCAGATACTCCTTTTCCGGATGGTATAGAATCTCAATAGCACGCGGTTTGGTAGGATCGCGGCGAATATAGCCCTTTCTCTCCAGACGCTCTAGGTGTCCATGGACGGTAGAAGTAGAACTCAGATTGGCTGCTTCGCAGATCTCACGGACTGACGGCGGATAGCCGCGCTGTGCCTGCTTTTGTATGATAAAATTCAGGATTTGCTGCTGCTTAGGTGATAAATCCTTGCTCTTCACGGTATCATATCCTTTCTTTCAATGAATCCATAATCATATATTCTTAGTATAACATATCTTACTGTAAAAGTCAAACAATTGTTCGTGAAAAAATGAGAAGATACGTTCGTTTTTTTGAGAAAAAGTATTGACAGAAACATTTGTTCGTGGTAGAATCGACTCATAAACAAGAACATACATTCCGATCTGAAAGGAGAACACTATCATGACTATGAATCCTTCTGTATCTCACAATGCGGTTTCCCGCTCTCATTCTTTTGGCGCTTCTAAGTACGTGATTGGAGCATTGGTGCTTATAATTGGCTTATTTGCAATGTTTTTTCTGCGGCAGCCGACATTCGCGCAGGAGGACTCTGTTATAGTATATGAGTCCGTACAGATTCACGAAGGCGACTCTTTGTGGTCGATTGCCGAACAGTATGCTGTAGAGGAACAAGACATACGTTCGTATATACAGGATATATGTTCGCTGAATGATTTGTCATCGGATGAGACAATTTACGCGGGACAGTATTTGATCCTGCCGATCACACGGACAATGCACTGATTTATTCTTCTGTCTGCGGATCATCATCATCTTTTTCACGGCGCAGTGTAACAGCGTTGGCGGCCATTCTCCTTCGGGAGTCCTCCATCTGTGCATAATGGCGCCGTGTCGTATTTACATCCTTGTGCCCCAGTACGTCTGCTACCAGATAGATGTCGCCTGTTTCGCTGTACAAGGCCGTGCCGTAGGTGCTGCGCAGCTTATGGGGAGATATTTTCTTCATACGGGTGACGACAGAGGCGTATTTTTTGACGATATTCTCAACAGCCCGCACGGTGAGACGCCGTTTCTGCATCGATAAAAAGAGGGCGTCTTCGTGGCCGCTTTGCGGAATAATATGCTTTCGTTCCTCCAGATAGGGCTTCAGCGCGTCTTCAACCTCACGTCCAAAGTAGAGGACCGCTTCATTGCCGCCCTTGCGTGTGATCTTTAATCCGTTGATACTGGAATCGATATCGCTCAGGTTCAGTCCTACACATTCAGACACACGCATTCCTGTTCCGAGAAGCAGGGTAATCAGAGCGAGATCTCTGGCATGTGTATATTTATGATAGATCTGCTGGCGGCTCGTCAGCTTTTCTCCGGAATCGACCTCGTCCAATAGGCGGGCTACTTCATCGACCTCCAGACGGATGATGTTTTTTTCGTGGATCTTGGGAGTATCGACCAACATTGCGGGATTGCCCTGGATTTTCTGCTTCTTATAGAAGTACTTGAAGAGACTGCGGACAGCGGCGATCTTTCGCGCTTTTCCGTTTTCACCGTTCTGCATCTCTGTGAGTTCCCCCTCGGAAGTCTCTTTTTCGTAATAGGTCAGATATTCCAGAAAACGCTCAATATCCTGAACGCCTACCAGATTCAGGTCCTTCAGCGTCAGATCATGCATCTTTTTTCCTTGAAATGCAGGGATATATTCTGTCAGGTACTGAAAAAAGATCTTCAGGTCATAGGCATATCCCAGACGCGTTCTTTCTGCTGTCGTAGGTTCAATTCCTCGAAAATATTCAAAACAGAAATCCGGCAGTTCCAACAGAAGGTCCCGCAGACGGAGGATCATCTTGCGGCGCTGTTCTTCATGATAGCTGCTCATGGTTTCTCCACCGGCAGCTGCCAGCTGGGAATGCTGGTCTGGATGGCACGGAAGGTGCGCTCGGTTGTCTGACCGATCTCCTTGTTCCATTGACGCAGATGTTCCTTAAAATCTCGGCGGGTAGTATTGCCGTCGGCCGGACATGGATTCTTGACAATCGGCAGTTCCATATTACGGGCAAAGGCAATAATATCGGCTTCCGGCGTATAGATCAGCGGACGGATGGCATAGAGCTGCATCCGGTCCCAATACGTGACAGGAGCGAAAGTGTGAATACGTCCTTCATAGAACAGACTCATAAAGAATGTCTCTATAGCATCTTCTTTATGGTGTCCCAGAGCGATTTTGTTGCATCCATTTGCCTTAGCAAACTCATTGAGCGCACCCTTTCGCATTTTAGAACAGAGAGAGCAGGGGTTCTCTTCTTTGCGTTCATCAAACACGATCGGTCCGATATCAGTGGGAATTACAGAGTAGGGGATTTCGTGCTCGGCCATAAAGGCTTCCAGACGGGAGGTATCAAAATTCGGAAACCCTAGGGAGACAGTAAATGCAATAAGATCAAAGTGCTTTGGGTAAAATCTTTGCAGCCCCTTTAACGCAAGAGCGAGTGTAATGCTGTCCTTGCCGCCGGAGACACCGACTGCGATCTTATCTCCTTCCTGAATCATCTGATAATCATCGATAGCTTTTCGGGTATAGCTCAAAAGCCGCTGGTATGTCACGCTAGGACCGCCTTTCTATATCATAATATGATTATATTATAACATAAAGCAGGATTTTTTCAAGTATGCGGTACAAGAAATATTTTGCGAATAGTTAGTGGGAGAAATAGTGAGAAGTGCTGTGCATATTTTTTCCAAAAGGATTCATACTGAACTTGTAGATTTTTTAAGGAGGCATACTATGAATCTTGAAGGAACCGAGACAGCCCGCAGCCTTATGAAGGCCTTTGCCGGTGAATCACAGGCTAGAAACCGGTATATGATCTATGCAGAAAAAGCACATCAGGAAGGTTTGCATCAGATTGCTCAGATCTTTACAATAACGGCATCCAATGAGGATGCACACGCAAAACAGTTTTTTCAGGCTATGAACGAATATGGCTTAAATCAGCGTACGGTAGATATTGCGGCAGATTTTCCGGTAGCGATCAATAACACGATGACCAATCTGGAATCCGCAGCGCAAGGTGAACACGAAGAACACGCGAAGCTGTATCCGGAATACGCGCGGATCGCCGGACAAGAAGGTTTTCCGGGGATTGCAAGGCTTTTTACAGATATAGCGTCCATTGAAAAAAATCATGAAGAACGTTTTCGGGCTTTTTACGAACTTGTTCGGGATAATGAACTTTTGAAAAAGGATGTCGAGATCACATGGATATGCGATGTGTGCGGATATATTTATACGGGGACAGAACCGCCCAAGATCTGTCCGGTATGTAAAAATCCCCAGGGATATTATCAGGTTCACAGGAAGGATTATTGAGTGTTTTCGGAAGAAGTGGCCTCTTTTTCAACACAACTTTTCGTAAAAGTTGTGTTTTGCGAATAGTTGCGGACAAACAAAAAAGCCCTCTTTCCCCAAAAAAGACAAAATAAAACACACGGATTCATTGTCTGAATGATCCGTGTGTTACATAGACTTTTATAATTCCTCCGGTGCGACCTTTTTTCCGTCTGACCAGATTCGTTCCAAATTATAAAAGACGCGGGCTTCCTGACTAAATACATGAATGATCACGCGCTGGAAATCGATGAGGCCCCAAGTACAGGTGTTCAGGCCTTCCTTGTCAGAAGCTTCGTATCCGGCTTCCGCCAGCTTTTCCTCCACTTCATCCAGCAGAGCCTTAACATGGTTGGGATTGCGGCCGTGAGCGATAACAAAATAGTCGGCCAGGACAGAGACTTCGTGGATGTCCAAAATACGGATATCCTCCCCCATCTTATCTTCCAAAGCCTTATAAGCGATTTTTGCCATTTTGGCGGATTCTTTTAAATCCTCCTGTAATGATTTTTCCATTCAGTTGGCTCCTTTCTTTACTGATTTGACAGATTCTGCAGTGCTTCCATAGTATAGGGATGTACGGTAAGATTCTGTCGATGCAGGTATTCGACGGTATTTTTCAAAATATAAAGTGTGCCCTGATCCAGATCTTTCGACAAAAGCTCCCGTGCCTCTTCCAGACCCGGGAATGGTTTGCGGCCCGGCTCCGTATAATCAGCAGAAAATATGATTTTGTCAAGAAGAGTCATTTCGGCTCGGCCGGTGGTATGATACCGAATTGCATTCAGGATTTCCGGGGAAAATACATTCCCGAAGCGCTGCTGTGCCGTATAAGGCGCGGCAAAAGCATGTAAAAGCTGCGGATAGGCGCTGTTGGGACCCAGATCAACATGTTCCTTTTCACAGATCTGCAGCAATTCCTCTTCAGACAGATTTTTGGCGCAGTCATGAAGTAAGGCTGCGGTGGATGCTTCTGCCTCAGAGATGCCGTAGGCTCTGGCTAGGCGGACAGCGGTCTCTTCAACGCCCAAGGTATGTAAGAAGCGTTTGGGCTTGAGGGTATCATATAACCAGCGGATGATTTCGATTCTTGTCGGGCTGTTCATCTCTCGGCGGCCTCCTCTTTCTGATACAGATGATACTTTTGAATGAAATTCTCAACCGATTCTGGTACCAGATACTTGATAGAGCGTCCGGATTGAATCCTGGCGCGGATATCGGAGGAAGATATGGACAGGGCTGGTACCTCGAGAAAATGAAACTTACGCAGCGGATTATCTTCATGGGTGGTAAGAATCCGGCGCATCAGCTCTTCTTTATTGTATCCGGGACGTGTTGCGGCCACAAAAGTACAGGAGGCCAGGAGTTCCTCCGCGTTATGCCAGCTGAACATTTGATAGAACGCATCCGCACCGGTAATAAAGAAGATCTCCGTATCCGGTCCGTAAATCTCCTGTAAGGCATGAATGGTATCAATGGTATAGGTATACCCCACACGATCGATCTCTAAACGGGAAACATAAAAGTCATCGTTGGACTCTGTAGCCAATAGAGTCATCAGATACCGGTTCTCCGGATCACTGATGACCCGATCTGATTTATGCGGTGGCCGTCCGGTAGGGATGAACAGCACCTGATCGATCTGAAACTCCTGGCGGACAGCCTCCGCTGTTACGAGGTGTCCGTAATGGATCGGGTCAAAGGTTCCGCCCATCACAGCGACCCGTTTCGCTCTCGGATCATACAAATCATGGAATACGGCTCGATTTTCCGTCATTTTGGTATCCTCTTTTTAGTTTTAACGTGGCAGCTCAATATGGGGCTTCTTGGAGGTACGGTAAAGAATGATCTTATGACCGATCACCTGTACGACCTCAGAATGAGTTCTAGAAGCAATGGTTTCCGCCAGAGAACGGATATCTTCAAAGCAGTTGTTCAATACATTGATTTTAATCAATTCTCTCTTTTCCAGAGCATCATCCAGAGCGTTGACAAGTTCCGGAGCGGCTCCGCTCTTACCGACTTGAAAAATCGGCTCCATTACACTTGCCAGAGATTTTAGATAAGCACGTTGTTTGGTTGTAAGCATGATATTCCTTTCTGTACTGACAGTTTACGGATAATATTCAAAAGCGGTGTCATCCACCTGTACGGTATCCCCTTCTTGAATGCCCATCTCTTCCAGACGGGCAATGACGCCGCGCTCACGCAGGAAGCGCTGAAAGAAGTCAAAGCCCTTTTCGCTTTCCAGATGGGTGAATCCGAGCATTTTTTCGATAGCAGGACCACCTACTACATAGGTGCCGTCCGGCAGCTGCTCGATATCGATGCCATCGCCGTCGTTTTCCTTCAGAGCCTGCAGGGCTTCCTGCTCTTCAATGAAGTACTCTTTTTCAAATACAGCGGGCTCTTCCCCGATCTGATCGCGGATCTGAACAACACGGTCCAAGAGATCACGGACGCCCTCACCGGTTGCGGCTGAAATAGGATACAGAATCATATGATGTTCCTGACAATATTCTTCCAGCATATCATAATAGAGTTTGGCATCCGGAAGATCCATCTTGTTGGCTCCGATTACCTGCGGCAGGGAGGCAAGACGATCACTATACCGTGCAAGCTCCTGGTTGATCTTCTCCAGATCACTGATGGGATCACGCCCGTCCAGGCCGGCAGTATCTACCAAATGAATCAAAACGCGAGTACGTTCCAGATGCTTCAAAAATTCATGTCCAAGACCAACACCTTCAGATGCGCCCTCGATCAGCCCGGGAATATCGGCGATGATAAGGGACTTGCCATAAGGAAGTTCAACGACACCCAAATTCGGTTCCAAGGTGGTGAATGGGTAGCTTGCGATCTTGGGACGAGCATTGGAAACACGGGAAAGGAACGTGGACTTACCGGCGTTCGGATACCCCAGCAGTCCCACATCCGCCAGGACCTTCAGTTCCATTACAAGGTTCAGGCTTTTTCCAGGCCGCCCAGGCTGTGCGTACTTCGGAATCTGCATCGTAGGCGTTGCATAATGCTGGTTTCCCTTTCCACCGCGGCCGCCCTGCAGAATTACCTCGCGCATATTGGGCTTGGACATATCGGCGACGACGAGTCCGGTAGATTCTTCCCGCAGAACCGTTCCGATCGGAACCGCAATGACCAGGTCTTCCGCGTCCTTACCATGACAGTTCTTGCCGCTGCCGTCTCCGCCTCGGTCTGCCTTATAGATTCTGCGGTTGCGGAAATCGGACAGGGTATTGAGCCCTTCCTCTGTCACAAATATGACATCTCCGCCTTTTCCGCCGTCTCCGCCGTCCGGGCCGCCGTTGGCTACGTATTTTTCCCGACGAAAAGAAGCACAGCCGTTGCCGCCTTTTCCGGATTCTATATAAATCTTAGCTTCATCTACAAACATAGAGATCTCCTTTATTGAGAAAAAGCAGGTTCCAAATAAAGACTATTTGAAACCTGCCCGATAGCTGAACTCTCGTTCAAATACATGTGTCTGTTAAGATCAAACAGCCTGCTCAACAGGATATACAGAAACCTGCTTCTTGTCGCGGCCCTTTCTCTCAAACTTAACACGGCCCTCTACCAAAGCGTAAAGGGTATCATCCTTGCCGATACCAACGTTAACACCCGGATGGATTCTGGTACCGCGCTGACGATACAGAATATTGCCGGCCTTAACAACCTGACCATCGGCTCTCTTTGCTCCCAGGCGCTTGGACTCGGAATCACGTCCGTTCTTGGTAGAACCAACACCCTTCTTATGTGCAAATAACTGAAGATTCATCTGAAGCATTGTATTGCACCTCCTTCATGTGCGCTTGCATACTTTTACGGTAACATGTTCACTGTATGACTCAGAAACCGATTGAAGCCCTAACAGCAGAAGATTCGAAATCAAATCTGTCTGACCGCTGCCCTCCCCCGCACGAACCGCCTCTACTGTCGCTGAAAGAAAACCATCCGGATCCATCTCATAAGAAAACGTATCTTCAGAAAACTTCTCTAAACCATTAACAGTATTTAACGAAAGTGCAGATACTGCCGCACAGACGATGTCCGGTTCACCAACGTGGGCATACCCAGCATGTCCATGAATCCGGAAACTCCAGATTCTGTCCGCAGCATTTGTATAAAAGACTGCTTCAATCATCGTACACTCATTCCTCTTATGCCTGGATCGAATCGATCTTCAGCTTGGTGAAGAACTGTCTGTGTCCCTGCTTCTTGTGATAGCCCTTCTTGGACTTATACTTGTAAACAGTGATCTTCTTTGCACGGCCTTCCTTAATGGTGGTCGCAGCAACCTTTGCACCCTCTACATAAGGAGTACCAACCTTCGCTCCGTCCTCGTTGAATACAGCCAAAACCTTATCAAAGGTATAAGCCTCACCCTCAACCAGACCAAGCTTCTCGACAAATACAACGTCTCCTTCTTGTACCCGGTACTGCTTACCGCCAGTCTCAATAACTGCGTACATACTCAGGCACCTCCTTCTCTCTAAACTCGCCGATTACGGTAGTATGAATCCATACTTTATAAAACCCCATCGAGCGGCAACAGTAATATCTTAACATAAGAAAAACAAGTTGTCAAGCAGTTTTTTTGTTTTTCAGACAATTATATCCATTAGACGGCGGCGTATGCCTTCCTGCTCCCGAAAAAGATCCTGACGGCAGATCTGCTCGCTCCGGATTGCTTCTGGATGTCCACAGTGCTGCCAAAAGGCCTGCATCATACGATCCGGTTTTAGATATTTAGGATTGTCGCAGGCGCACCATAGCTGCAAAACACATGGAGATATGAGTTCCAGAGATTCAATCAGCGGTTTGATATCTATGGTTACTTCCTGTTTTTCTCCGTGAAATTTCGCAAGCTTTGTGATAAGAATCTCATCCAGAGAAAGAAAGTTCTGCAGCCAGGACGCATACTCGGAAGCGAATTTTTCTGGTAGGGAAATCTCATAGAGCGCATGTGTTGCAAGGGACATAACAGGCTTGGCGTTCTCAGGCAGGGTTCGACATTCCGATACATGGAGGCCTTCCGGAAGATGTGGATTGAGACGGTTTAACAGTTCTGTATCATCCCATTCGCGGGTTAACTGCAATTCCATATACTCATGTTTTCCGCAGCTTCCAAGCGAAAGAGGCTGTGCGAAAGAGATTTGTGGATGCGGATTGAACCCTTGAGAAAATACCAATTCGACTCCGGCACGATTTAGAGCACGATGAAAGACTCGCAGAAGATCCAGGTGCCCGACAAACCGTAGACGGCCTTCTTTGGAAAAAACAAGCCTCTTCCTGTATTTTATAGCATTCATTTCTGCTCCTCCCGTTTTTCATGACATAATCCGCAACCCGTGAAACGAGCCATGCCGCATCCGGTACATTTCTCAAGGCAATCGGGAGAGGCTTGTCCTGCCATTGCTTTTTCATATTCCCGGCGCAGCCACTGCTTACTTACGCCGTAATCAATCATATCCCATGGAAAGATCTCGTCGGCCGGTCTTTCACGATGATTGTAATAATCCAACTCAATATTGCACTCTTCAATCGCTTCACGCCACGCCGCCTCATTAAAATGATCGGACCAGCTGTCAAAACGGCAGCCCTTTTTCCAAGCGGTATAGATGAGCTTGGAGGTTCTGCGGTCTCCCCGGGCGAGAAGCCCTTCCAAGGCGCTCAAAAAAGAATCGTGGCAGCTGTAGCGGATCTTACGATTGCGGATCCGGCTGTTTAGAAAGTGTTGTTTATCCAGATATTCCTGTGCGCTTATCTGCGGCGCCCATTGAAACGCGGAAAAAGACTTCGGAACAAAGAAGGAGGTGCTGATTGTAATCTGTACATCCCGGGAACGCTGTTCTTTTGGAATAGAGTTCCATGTATCCAGAATCTTATAACCGAATTTGGCAATTCCATCGATATCTTCCGGGGTCTCTGTCGGTAATCCCAGCATGAAATACAGCTTTACCCGGTCCCAGCCGCCGGAAAAGGCAAGCTGACATCCATTCAGGATCTCCTCTTCCGTCAGCCCCTTATTGATGACGTCTCGGAGGCGCTGAGTTCCTGCTTCTGCCGCAAAAGTTAATCCGCTCTTTTTGCCTTCCGCGAGCTTTTCCATAAGGCCCAGAGAAAAGGCATCTACACGCAGAGAAGGAAGGGAGATAGCGATATTTGGGAATTTCTCATGGAATTCCGTCATCAGTTCTTCCAGCCACGGATAATCATCCGTGCTGAGAGAAGTAAAAGAGATCTCGTCATAGCCGGTATTTTTCATGAGTTCTTCGCACATGGCCATTACGGTTTCTTTACTGCGATAACGTACGGGTTTGTAGACCTGTCCGGCCTGGCAAAAACGGCATCCATGAATACATCCGCGGAAGATCTCCATGACTGCGCGGTCATGGACGGTCTGGAGATAAGGAACGATCGGCTTTAATGGATAAAATGAGGTTTCCAGATCGGTTACGATATCCTTACGAATTTTGGCAGGAGCATCCGGACGATTGGGACGAATGGAACGGATGGACGGCGTATACTGTGCTCCGGCAGCCGGGGTGTCGTAATATTCGACATCATAATAAGCCGGAACATAAATTGGACCAAGATCCAGAATTTTGGAGAGGAAATCCCTGCGGTGTCCGCCGGCAGCTTTATGTGCTTCATAGCGATTGAATATCTCATGATAAGAGACTTCTCCTTCTCCGATATAAAAGAAATCGATAAACGGGGCCAGTACTTCCGGATTGCTGGCAGTGGGACCGCCGGCAATGATTAGAGGATCGTTATCATCGCGATCTGCCGCGTATAATGGGATTCCCGCAAGGTCCAGCATGTTCAGGATATTTGTGAAGGACATCTCATATTGAAGAGTAAAGGCAACAAAGTCCATTTCACGGAGAGGTGTAAAGGTCTCCAGTGTATACAACGGGAGGTGATTTTCGCGCAGTTTTTGTTCCATATCCGGCCAGGGAGCAAAAGCCCTCTCGCAATAGACATTGGGCATCTGATTAAAATCACCATATAAGAGCTGGAGACCGAGATGGGACATGCCGATTTCGTATACGTCCGGAAAACAAAAAGCAATCCGGACCGGAGTGGTTGACGGATCTTTCATAACAGAGTTGACTTCTCCGCCGATATAACGGGAAGGCTTTTCAACCTGCAGTAAAATGGGATCCGGTATGGAGACGTGACTCATAGAAATCCTCCTCTATAGGTTCATGGTATATTTTGAAAAAGCTGAAACAGATCTGCTAGCTGCAGTGTTTTTGGGGCGATTGTCTGCATGAAAAAAGCGATCCATTCCGGATGAACAGAGCGAATGATCCAGCCTGCCGCTAAAAAAGCCGCGGACAGGGCTGCCTGCAGCCAGTGGCAGAATACGAACGTCTGCTCTTCTGAAGCAGGACGCTGTCGATGGCGCGAATGTATCATAGTATAGGACTCCCTCGGTCTTATCTGATACAATGTACGCAGGAAGATTATAAAAAGAACCTGTGGATTTCCGCAGGTTCCAAGCATACATGTTTATCGATACATATTCCGCCAGTCCAGATCGCCATTTTCCATTCCCAGAACAAGCATTTCCGCGGTTGCGAGATTGGTCGCGATCGGGATGTTATGCATATCGCATAATTTGATAATAGGAGCGACATCCGCTTCTCTTTCAGCTCCTAAGGGATCCCTCAAGAAGATCACAAGGTCAATGTCATTATTCGTAATCTGTGCGCCCATCTGCTCCAGGCCGCCAAGAGGTCCTGCCAGATATTTATGGACATGCAGATTCGTTACCTCCTCAATCAAACGTCCCGTCGTTCCGGTAGCGTACATCGTATGCTTACTGAGAATGTGACGATACGCAATACAAAAATTCTGCATCAGCTTCTTTTTGTTATTGTGTGCTGCCAAAGCGATGTTCAACGTGAACCCCTCCTTATATGTTTTTATATTTGGCGTTCTGTGTTCGAATGCCCGCGTACCCGTTCATGACAAGACCAATACCTGCCATATTGGAGACCAGTGAACTCAGGCCATAACTCATAAATGGCAGAGGAATGCCGGTATTGGGCAACATGGCAGTCGTAACACCGATGTGAATAAAAGACTGCATGGCAATCCAGGTGGCAACTCCCACGCACAGAAGTTTTCCATACAAATCCTCTGCTTTGGATCCAATCCAAAGGATTCGGCCGACCAACAAAATCAGCAGAATGAACATCACACTGCAGCCAACAAACCCCAATTCTTCGCCGAGAATGCCAAACAGAAAATCCGTCATCGGTACAGGTACAAGGCCGCTTCCATTAAAGAGTCCCAGCCCCTGCAATCCTCCGGAACTAATCGCATATTTAGAACGCAGTGTTTGATAGGCGTAGCTTTGCGCGTAGCTCTCCGGATCAAAGAAGGCCCAGATTCTTGTTGCCTGATAATAGTTCAGGATTTTCGGACCTTCCGGATTGTATGCATCGGTGAGAACAACATAGAGGACAATTGCGATAACCAATATAGCAGCCGCAATATACTTCCAGTCCAATCCGGATACGAAAATCATAGCAGCGCCGATACAAACCATAACCATAGAAGTGGACAGATCCGGCTCCTTGATTACTAGGAGAACCGGTACGGCAAGCAAGATCGCATAGAGAACCAAAGTAGAAAACTTACCGATGCTCTCTGCACGGAGATCGCAAAAGCGGGCCAACGCAACGATCATCAGGAATTTTGCGAATTCAGATGGCTGAAGATTAAAACCGCCGATAAAGGGAATCCAGCGCCTTACATCTGCTTCCTCTCCTGCGTCCGATGTACCTACTCCGATCAGGAGAACCAATACCAGTAAGAAGATCATTCCCAGATAAGCCGGCACAGATAAAAACTTCAGCAGCTCTCGACTCATAAAGAGTACAACAAAGGCAATAATCAAACCCAAAACGAGCCCCATCAGCTGACGCGTCATAATCGGACCGATAGAAAAACGTTCCAAATCCGGTTCCCAACCGCCGGCACTGCCAATCATGACGATGCCCATAAGCGTCATCAATAATACAAGGCTCAGCAAGGTAAAGTCAATCCTGCTCAGAATACGTCTCTCTTTCATCAGTATAACCTCTTCACGCAAATTTTGCAAGTCTAAAATGATAAAAAACCGAAAAATATTTTTCTTTTTATGATACTATTGCATAATATGCTTCTGCCAGACGCACAAAAGTATCTATGGCACGGGAAGAACCTCCACCGAACGGAATGACAATTGTTACGGTAATATCGGGGTCGTCTACATTGGTATACCCCGTAAACAAAGCATGGTCCGGGCGGTCATTCAATTCCTGCGCTGTACCGGTTTTACCGGCCAGGGTAATTCCGCTGCGCTCCATGAAATCCGACAGCACACTGGTCGAGGCGGCCATGGACACCATCCCCTGACGGACGGTATCAAACGTGGATTGGGAAACATCGGCCTGACGCACGACCGGTTCGCTCTGATAGAGGACTGTTCCGGAATAATCTACAATGCGGTCGACCAGATATAGATCATATACAGCGCCGTTTTCCGCGAGAGTTGAGGTGTATCGGTTGATATTGGCCGGCGTATAGGCATTGGTGCCCTGTCCGATAGCGCTGCGGACCGCATCCTGTGTAGAACTTACCGGCGTAGCCTCTGCCAATTCAATCCCGGTCAGTTCACACAGTCCCAGTTCTTTGGCATATCGGGTAAGCTTGGCCAGGCCAACGGCGTCATTAAATTCTTCATCGACGGGATCGGACAGGCGATATCCCATTGTATAGAAGTAATAATTACAAGATACACGGAGCGCATCAACGACATTGATACTGCCATGGCTCGTGGTGCTGTGGCATACGGGTTTGTCGTCACTGTTGGCCAGCATAAAACGATAAGCATCGTAGATGGTTTCCTGGGCATCTGTCACTCCGTACTCCAATGCGGTAACAGCGGTACACATCTTATAGGTCGAGCCCGGAGCCCGAGCCTCCAGCAATGCCCGGAATAAGAGCGGCGAAGAAGCGTTATTGATGATCTGTGAATAATAGGCGGCGTCCGATGTGATTCGGTTGTTATCATAGGATGGATAACTGACCATGGCCAGTACCTCTCCGCTGTCCGAATCCGTAATGACTGCACTGCCGCTGCAGGGATCCAGGTTGATATCCGAGGGCGTAATCTCATTCTGACGAATTTTCTGAATCAGCACAGTTTCAGCTGTTACATACCCGGAACGCAGAGAATCACGGGTTCCGTCAGAAGCATCCAGAACGCCTGCATCATATAACAGCAGCAAAAACTCTTCTTCTGAATAGACGCCGGATTTTAAAAGGCGTCCATAGAGGATCTCCTGAAAAGAGGTGTTTTCCTTTAATTTTTCCATTTCCTGACGAACAACGGTATCGATGATAACATCAACATCCATCTCGTGTTCCAGACCGTATTGTTCCAGATCCAGCATGTTGTTGTAGATACAGTACTCCAGAAACTCATATGCTGTCTTTTCACCGGCAGCGTATTGATCATAAAACGCTCCGGCCTTTTGATAATCACTGCTTAAAACGCCTTCGGCATCACGCATGATTTCAATCAATGAATTGTATAGCTGCATCAAATCAGAATCATATTGCTGAATCTGCAGCGACGGGTTCAGTACGGTATCCATGAGTGTATTGATCTGCGTATTGGCATACTGTAGGTAGATCTTCTGAAAAGAAGATCCATAGGTTCCCGTAGCCGACATCAAGGCCTCTGGCTGCAGAAAACCGTTTTCCAGAAGCGCGATCAGCACATCGGACGCGGAATATTCCGAGCCGTTGATCGTACTGACTCCGGTGATTTTTTCAATTAAAAGGGATTTGATCTTTTCAACTAGAATCGTATAAGCCTGCTGCTGCAGGTCCTGATCGATGGTCAGATAGATATCATTGCCCTTGGTCGCTTCCTGTACGGTCTCACGGGAAACCTCAGCATTGGTAAGACTGTTGTAGGTGACCTTTACCATACCCTGTGTTCCACGCAGAGAGGATTCATAGACAGCTTCCAGACCCTCGATACCGATAGAATCGTCCGGATCATAACCGCGATCCTGATACTCTTCCAGCCGACTGTCCGGGATACTGCTCATATAGCCAATGATATGAGCAAAGGCCTCTCCTCCCGGATACACACGGTTTTCGCGCATCAAAAACTCCAGCCCGGGATATTCCTGACTGCGCTCGGAAAGGGTGACCCGCAGAGCCTCTGGAAGATTGGAAGCAATCAAAATGGGCTCATCGGTCTTGAATCTCTGATTGTAAATCGCATATCTTAGACGCATGATCTCCAGAATATCCTGTATACTATAAATACTCTGGGAAATCTCAAAAAGCTCATCCCGCATAAAGAGATAGGCCTCTTCTGCTGTTGTACGCTTCTCCTCCGCTGTCAGCTGCGTGCTGGACTTACTGTACATATCCGCCAGGAAAAGCTGACGCAGTACCGCACTGTCTTGATATTCACTATAATAATAGAAACCGCGGCTCTCTGAATATCCAATGGCAAAAGCCAGTACGGTTTTGACGTTATTGTCCTCAAGAACCTTGGCGATTTTATGGCACAGAGCATTCAGATCCTCTGTCTGCACAGAAGAATCATAGTATAAGGACCAGGTATATTCATTATAGGCAAGCGCTCTTCCGTAGCGATCATAGATCTCCCCGCGGGTCCCGTCTGTAACCGCTGTACTGACATAGGTTCCGGGATCCAACTCATCATAGGTTCTGGAATTCAACACCTGTAATTTAAAGAGGTTTTGCCACAAAAAGAATAGGATCACCGCAAATACCATGGCCAGAATGACCATCCGATTGGTAAAAAGTCCCCGCAGCCTCCGCAATAATTCTCTCAATTTACTTTTCGCTCCTTAATTCAAAGGGCATACTCCCCTCTGCCGCCTGATGACGATGCTTTTCAAAGAGACGCTCTAAACGTACTCCTAAAAAGCGAATCAGGAAATACACCGGAATCGATGCGACCATCGTATATACCAATTCCGGAAGAATGGTTGAATTCAAATAGAACAGAACGTCAATCCTTCCCTGAAAGAAATGAAAGAAAAGATAACATATACAGGAAAAGACAAAATCAAACAATGCCGTAATCGTCAGGGAAAGCAGAAGGTTATTCTGGTCAAAGCCGTTCTTGAATAGCCCGGCCAGCTGTCCCACCAGAAAATACAACAGTGTAAAGAAACCAAGAACATTCAAAAAAAGTACATCCTGAAGAAAGCCGATCCATAGTCCCAGACGGCGTCCAAAGGCGCTGCCGAAGAGTAAGGAACAGCTGACAACCATACACAGGGATAGATTGGGAAGAATCCCATAGATCGCAATTTTGTGAAGAATCGTGGATTCTACGGCAATACACAGTACAGCGAGAATCCACATAATCAAAGCGCGTCCCTTCATGGCTCGTTCCCTTCCTGCGAAGAAGCACTGTCTTCCGGCGCAGAAGTATCTTCCGGAGAACTGGTCTGTCCGGTAAGGCCGGATACATCCGGGCCCTGCGTCTGATTGGCCGGAACCGCTTCCTCTATTGTCAGATTCGGCTTCTTGGAATTATCGGTAACAATCAATACATAGGACAGATTTTCCAGCTCCGCAAAGGGCTCTACGTAGGCGATGCCGGTGATACCGTCGCCCTTTTCCTCGATCTTGATCACTTTTCCGATCCGAATCCCTGGAGGATATACATTGCTCATGGAGGAGGTTACAATCTCATCTCCGACGGCAATATCGACCTGCTGAATGTAGAATTCGATTTTGCATAATCCGTCCCGCTCCAGCGCGGCATCTCCCTCTACGCCTACATGATCTCCGCTGCGCAGAACTTCGCCGTAGACATAGTTATCTTCGGAAACCAGGAGAGAGATTCTGGAATAGTGCTGATAGACTGTATCCACATGTCCCAGAAGGCCGCCTCCGGACAGAACCGGCATATATTCTGTAATACCATCCAGCGCGCCCTTATCAATCGTCATAGAGTGATACCAGTTGCTGGGCGACTGGGCGATGATCTGCGCCGCTTCCTTCGGATAATCGGCATAATACTCATCCAGATCATAGAGCTGATTGAGCTCGTCCATCCGGGTAAGCTTTACCTGCTGCAGGGTATTTTCATATTGCAGGGCCTCCAGCTGCTGCTTGAGCCGCTCATTTTCTTTACGCAGAGCGTCGGTATCTTCCAGACGCGTGCCCAGAGAGCCGAACCAGCTGCCGATCGCGTTCATTGTCTGCTGGATCGGAGAGGCAATCGTATTGAAAACGGTATTGAGCGGTCCCCAGGTCCGGCCCAGAGACAGGGTAACGATCATCAGGATGACGCATAGAATACTGATGGTCACAATCCGCCGCCGCAGCGGCATATGGAATCGATGACGTCCCTTCTCGATCTTCAATGGTTTCAGATCCCGAAGGGGAACCTTGGTCAGATCCCGAATAGAACTGTAAAAGGATTTTCTTTTCTTTGCCATGATCCGCTCCTTATATAAAGCTGCGAAGGGGAACCAGTGCGTTTTTGTATTTCTTAAGATTCTCCAATACCAGTCCGCCGCCGGTGACGACAGCGGAGGTCGGATCCTCTAAGAGAGTAACCTTCATGCCGGTCTTTTCGGCCAGAACCCGATCCAGACCGCGCAGAAGCGCGCTCCCGCCGGAAAGCGCCATGCCGTTCTCCATAATATCTGCCGCCAGTTCCGGCGGTGTGTGTTCCAAAGTCCCCAGAACTGCCTCGGCAATGGCGTCGACCGATTCACGGATGGCCATTGCCGCCTGAAAATTGGTGATCTCTACAATTTTAGGCAGACCGCTTTCGCAGTCCCGGCCCTTGATCTCCATCTTCTCCTCTTCCATGTATGGGTCAAAATACGCATTGGCCAGACGAATCTTGATCTGCTCGGCGGTACGTTCTCCGATCAGAAGGTTGAATTCTCTTTGGACAAATTTTACAATCTGCTGGTCCATCGTATCTCCGGCGATTTTGATCGAGCGGCTTGTCACGACGCCGCCCAGAGAAACGATGGCAACCTCTGTCAACCCGCCGCCGATGTCTACGATCATATTGCCTGTGGGAGCCATAACATTCATTCCGGCTGCAATGGCTGTAGCGACCGGCTGTTCCAGAAGATAGGTGCCGGAATCACTGAAGCCGGCCTGCACCGCAACATCGACCAGAACACGCCGTTCCATATCCGTAAGTCCGTAAGGAATACAGATAACAAGCTTGGGACGGAACATGGGAAGTACGCTGCAGTGCAGATAACGCATGAAATAACGGAACATGGCTTTGGTAATAATCAGATCGTTTACGGTTCCGTGCTGAATCGGACGCACCGAGAGAACATCCCCAGGGGTTCGGCCGATCATTCCTTTGGCCTCGTCTCCTACGGCGATGACTTCACGGTCCACCACATTAAACGCACAGGCGCTGGGCTCGTTCAGAACGATGCCCGTCCCCTGCGCATAGACTCTTGTATTTGAGGAACCCAGATCGATTGCCAGGTTCTTGGTCAGCAGCATAATAATTCCTCCTCTATTATAAAAGCCCCTCCTCCTTCATGGAAAAGAAGACTCCGTCGCCGATTACAATGTGATCCAGCAGTTTGATTTCCAACAGCTTTCCGGCCTCGGTAAGCTTTCGCGTTCCGTGTATATCCGCTGTGCTGGGAGTCGGATCGCCGCTGGGATGGTTATGAATCAATATAAAATGAACGGCCTTATGCTTTACGGCTTCAAGAAATATCTCTCTTGTGCTTAAAAGCGCCTGATTGACGCTTCCGACAGACAGCTGCGTTTCTCCTAGAATACGCAGACGGTTGTCCAGCCAGATACCGTAGATCTCCTCTTTTTGCAGATCCCGCAGAAGAGGTATGTATTTCTGCGCAAGATCCGACGCTGAGGATATAGGGGAAGTACTGCCGGCCGTACGAACGGATAACCGGCGGGCAATCTCTGCCGCTGCCGTAAGCTGCAGTGCCTTGACGCGTCCGATTCCGGGAAAGCGTATAAGCTCTTGTACAGATAAAGCAAACAAGACGGATAGTGC
This sequence comes from uncultured Eubacteriales bacterium, assembly GCA_902493345.1. GTDB lineage: Bacteria > Bacillota > Clostridia > Lachnospirales > Bianqueaceae > Faecimorpha. Next base: position 47,391 of record CABUPM010000001.1, read on the forward strand.
ACCGGCGCCCTCTCTGGGCGTACATTCCCGAAGCAGCCGGCGGCTGAGTTCCAGCGCGCTCTCCCCTGCTCTGCCGTTTCTGAGAAGGATGGCCAGAAGCTCCGCGTCGGAAAGCGCGGATGCCCCATAGCGCGTCATACGTTCGTATGGACGCTCCTCCTCCGGTAATTCCTTCATGGTGTAATTTTCTGTATGCTCCATATTCTTACTCCTTTCTGAGGAGAAGAATGAGCTTCTAACAAAGTATGAGTGAGAATCAGATAAAACGGTGAATCAGCATGGATATGATCAGACCGATGATGGACGCGATTGTGATTCGAAACTGCAGACCCAGCGTAAGCGCAAAAAAGCCAAGCTCCAGCGTTTGCGCGCCGAATCCGAAGGTATATCCGAAGTTAAGCCAGGACAGCCAGGAGATCCCTCCCAGAGCTTCGCCAATAAAGGCGCCAAGCACATAGCCAATTAAAATAAACAATACATAGGTCCAACCGCTTTTTCCCTTAAATGCCATATTACAGCCTCCTTTATCCGATACTCGAATATCATACCACAAAAAAAAAATCCTGTAAATACCGCTGGGGCAATCGAGAAAAAAAATCACGGAAGGAGTATATATGCAGGATTGTTGAGTGAAAAATACAAGACCATTTGGAAAATATTTTAGAAAAGGGCCGCAGTCTCTATTCCAGAAGCTGCGGCCAATCCATCACAGAATATGAATGACTTTGGCAGGACATTTTTCAACGCATTTTCCGCATTGTGTACATTTGTTGGTATCGATCCGAGCCACATTGCCAGCCATCGCGATGGCGCCGGATTCACATTGCCGTACACAGAGCGTGCATCCCAAACTTCCTTGCCGCGATCCTGTCCGGAACACTGTACACGGATTCTTTGACGTTTGGCAACAAGACGGATCACATTCTTGGGACATACGGACACACAGGCGCCGCAGCCCACGCATTTGGATTCATCTACTTTTGCCAGACCGTTTTCTACATGAATGGCATTGAATTTACAGACTTTGACGCAAGTGCCAAACCCTAGACAACCGTAAGAACAGGATTTCGGTCCGCCGCCGGGTACAAGGGAAGCCTCCAGACAGCTTGCGACACCGTCGTAACGCATTTTTTCATGTACGACACCGCATTCTCCGCTGCACTGTACATAAGCGACTTCTTTTTCTACTGCCTGTACCTTAACACCAAGGACCTCCGCCATCTTCTGGGAAGCCGCCTCTCCGCCGACAGCGCAGGCATTGATCGGAGCCTCTCCGGAAACGACTGCCTTGGCGTAAGCATCACAGCCGGCATATCCGCAGCCACCGCAATTGGCGCCGGGCAGCGCGTCACGAATCAATGGAAATTTAGGATCCTGCGGGACGGAAAACTTCTTGGAAACAAGACCGATCCCGATACCGAAAAGAAGTCCCATAACCGCAAGAATCAGAAAAGGAATCAATATTTCTATCATCATGCGCCTCCTTATACCAGTCCCTGGAAGCCCAGAAACGCGATTGCCATGAGTCCCGCGCTGATCAGTGCGATGGGAAAGCCCTCAAAGGCAGAGAGAATTCTATTGTGACAGATCCGCTCACGAACACCGGCAAAAAGTGTGATTCCCAGAGTAAATCCGACCGCTGCCGAAAAACCGTTGACGACGGACTCCAGCAGATTGTACCCTTCCTGCATGTTCAGAACGGCAACGCCCAGTACCGCGCAATTGGTCGTAATCAGAGGAAGGTATACGCCGAGTGCGGAATACAGGGTCGGACTGACCTTCTGAATGACCATCTCCACCATCTGAACCAGAGAGGCGATAACCAGAATAAACGCGATATTGTACAGATACTCGACTTTAAGGGGCACCAGAATCCAGGCATATACCATGTAGGCAAAGGCGGAAGCAATCGTCATGACAAAGGTTACGGCCAGTCCCATACCCAGTGCGGTATCGATTCTCTTGGATACGCCGAGAAACGGACAGATGCCAAGAAAACGCGACAGAACAAAATTGTTGACAAAGACGGAGCTTATGATAATGAGAAGTAATGTCGGCATATTATTGCTCCTTTCTGGACCGCAGATGGTTAAAGATAGCCAATAGGATTCCAAGAGTAAAGAATCCGCCAGGGGCCATGATCATGATGACTGCCGGAGAGATCGCATCCGGAAGAACCTGCATCCCAAAGAAGGAACCAGCGCCCAGGAATTCACGTACGATTCCCAGAACAGTCAGAGCCAGCGTAAAGCCTAGTCCCATTCCCATTCCGTCAAAGAGTGAGGATACAGGATCGTTTTTGGAAGCAAAGGCCTCTGCTCTTCCCAGAATGATACAGTTTACAACAATCAACGGAATAAAAAGGCCCAGGGCCTGGTATAAGCTCTCGTAGAAAAACGCCTGTAAAAAGAGATCAACAACCGTAACAAAGGTCGCGATGATGACAATATAGGCGGGAATTCGAATCTTACTGGGAATCACCTTCCGAAGCAGAGAGATCGCTAGATTGGAACACATCAGAACCACCGTGACGGAGAGGCCCATACCCATACCATTGATGGCGGATGTGGTCGTAGCAAGCGTGGGACACATTCCAAGCACCTGTACAAAGGTCGGGTTTTCTTCGATGATGCCGCGCTTCAGGCCGGAAATCAATTTGGACATATTATTTTCCTCCCTTCAGTACAGATTCATAATAAGAAAGTGCTGCATTGACACTGCCCGTCACACACCGGGAAGTGATAGTAGCTCCGGATATCGCGGAGATCTGGCCCTCCGAGGCATCTCCCTTGACAACCGTCAGGACTCCGCTCTTGCCGATAAACTGATCGGTAAAAGAGGCGTTGGAGGCATTGGCGCCCAATCCTGGTGTCTCAGAATGCTCTACGACACAGACTCCTGTCAGAATTCCCTCAGGGGTCATTCCAACGGCAATGATTACGTTTCCGCCATACCCTTTACCGGAAACACGCATGGCATAACCGGAATCACCGGCGGAATACGCTTCCAGAATCGTAGAAGCATACTCTTCCGGTACATCCAGAGGCGTCAGGCTTCCGGTATCCACTCCCTCCGGAAGAACTTTTGCGTATGCTGCTTTGTTGGCGGCATCTTTTTTCTCGGCAATCAAATCACGTGTGACATAATTGGCTCCGCCCAGGATCAACCCCATGATACCGGAAATGATCAGCAGGATGATACCCAAACGGATCGGAGAATCTTTCTCTTTCATCGAGACTTCACCTCCCCATAGATTTTAGGCATGGTTACCCGATCAATTAACGGTACACAGATGTTCATTAACAGAATGGAGAAAGAAACACCTTCCGGATATCCGCCGTATGCGCGGATGATGGCGGTCAGAAGGCCGCATCCGACACCCATCACAAGTCTCCCCTTTCTCGTCATGGGAGAGGTCGTATAATCCGTTGCCATGAAGAAAGCGCCCAGCATAAGGCCGCCGTTCATGATCTCATAGAGTCCGTCATGTCCGAAAAGATAGGCCAATACGAAGACAACGGCGATATAAGATACAGGCAGGACCCAGTCAATGATGCCTCGGGCGATCAGATAGATTCCGCCCAAAAGGAGCAAAATCGCTGAAGTCTCGCCCAGACTGCCGGAAACCGTACCCAGGATGCAGTCGGTCAATGCCGGAAGCTCTCCTCCGGTCTTGATCAGCGTCATAGGCGTTGCGGATGAGACTCCCTGAACCGTAAAATTGGTCATTGCGGAGGACCAGGCGATCAGCATGAAACAGCGGGCCGAAAGAGCCGGGTTCATGAAGTTCTGCCCAATGCCGCCGAAGATCTGTTTTACCAGGATGATGGCAAAAACAGAGCCGATGGCTGCCATCCTCAGAGGAATCGAGGCCGGCAGGTTCATTGCCAGTAAAAGGCCGGTTACCAGAGCGCTGCAGTCACGAACGGTAATCTTCTGATGCGTACATTTTTCCCAGAGATATTCGGACAGAAGACAGACAGCCATACATACGCCGATGACCAGAAGGACGCGGATACCAAAATAAAATACAGAGAAGATTGCCGCCGGGGCCAGTGCCAAAAGGACCTCGCACATGATCGATCCGGTGGAATGCCTGGCATGAATATGGGGCGATACCGATAGATGAAATAAGATTTTTTCCTGTTCGTCAGCCATGGTATCCTCACTTTCCGGCAGCAGCCTGCGCCGCCGCCTTTTTACGCTGGGCACTGATGATCTTTTTGCCCGCCTTAAAGCTTTGCGTCAAATGACGTTTGGCAGGACAGATATAAGCACAGGAGCCGCATTCCATACAGTCCATACCATGATATTTCTCAAAAGAAGCCCAGTCCCTTTCCAACGCGAATTGATTCAGCATCATGGGCATCAGATGGATCGGACATGCCGCGACACATTTACCGCAGCGAATACATGCTGTCTCCTCCAGCACAGCATCCTGGTGTTCATCAAACAGCAGAATGCCAGAGGTCCCTTTGACAACGGGAACATCCAGAGAGAACAAGGCTGTACCCATCATTGGTCCGCCGCAGATGACCTTAGAGGGCGTACATGTCAATCCTCCGGCTGCCTCGATCAGCTCACGTACATTGGTTCCGATACGTACCTTAAAGGTGGTCGCGTGAGCGATGGCTCCGCCGGCAATGGTAATAATCCGCCGCATCAGAGGACGTCCCTCCAGCAGGGCGCGGTAGATCGCAACAATCGTATCTGCATTATGTACGATACATCCGGCATCCGCGGGTAGTCCGCCGGAGGGAACCTCACGGCCGGTTACAGCGTTGATGAGCTGCTTTTCGCCTCCCTGCGGGTATTTGGTCTTGAGCGGAACAACTGTGATCCTCTCCTCTTCCGTCGTCAAAAGCTTCATTAACGAGAGCGCCGTGGGTTTATTGTTTTCAATAGCGATATACCCATGGGCTTCAGGAAACATATGCAGGATGATTTTGAGCCCTTCTACAACCTTTTTGGGTTCTTCGATCAAAAGACGAAAATCCGAAGAGAGAAATGGTTCGCATTCCGCGCCGTTTACAATGATCGTATCGATCTTCTTGTCCGGAGACGGAGACAGCTTGACATGTGCCGGGAAACCGGCGCCACCCATACCGACGATTCCGGCTTCCCGGATCACCGTCAGAATCTCCTGATTGGTCATGTGTTCATAGTCGTACCGCTGATGCATTCCCTCGATCTCTTTGTATTGGTGGTCATTCTCTATGATGACGGACAATACCTTGGAACCATTGGTATGCAGCATGGGCTTTACATCCTTGACTTTGCCGGATACACTGGAATGTATCGGGCTGGATACAAAGCCCTGTGCCTCGCCGATCTTTTGACCGCGCAGGACATACTCTCCCTTTTTCACAGTCGGCACACAGGGTGCGCCGATATGCTGCACCATAGGAAATACCAGATCCATCTGCGGATCCATGTACATCCGAATGGAATTGCCTTCCGTGGACTCCTTAAAATCCGGCGGATGGATTCCACCCTTAAAGGTGCGGGGAGCATTGAATATTAGGCCCTTCATACTTCTTACCCCCTATAGAATTATAATGGAAAATAATAAGATACCTCTAATCCTTAGTATATCATAATGATTAATATTTTTCAATTAGAATTAAAAAAACTGTATATTTTTTCTATAATTTTCAATACTATAGTAGGAATCTCATAAAAAGGAGGAGATCTGTCATGAAGAAAACATTGGATGTCATCTGTCTGATTCTGGTGATCATCGGTGCGGTCAACTGGGGATTGGTCGGTTTTTTTGCCTGGAATCTGGTTGAGGCACTCTTCGGCTTTACATGGCTGACAAGGATTATTTATGCGTTAGTCGGCTTGGCTGGTTTGTATTGTCTTACGATGTTTACCAGATTGGACTCCATGTCCGAATAAAGGATAGATACAGAGCTGCCTGAGAGCAGCTCCTTACATAAATAATTTTTCAAAAAGAAAAAAAGGATAATGAAAGAGGATGTCGAATAAGACAGACAAGAGTGAGTTCTACCTAACACTATCCATCAAGGAGGAATTTATCATGATACAGATTATTGCAGGACTTCAAGGTGCAGGTAAGACCAAAAGCCTGATCGACCTTGCTAACAATGAGACCAAGACCACACAGGGACATATCGTATATGTAGACGCGGACCATAGTCATATTTTGCAGCTCAGCCACAAAATCCGCCTGATCAAGACGGATGAATATCCTTTGGATACATCGGCTGAGTTTTTTGGTTTTGTGTGCGGTATTCTCTCTCAGGACTATGATATCTGCACCGTTTATATTGACGGCCTGCTGAAGAACGCCAAGGCCGATACTGCTTCTGTTGCAGAGCTGGTACATAAGGTGGAAGCGGTTGCGGGCAAGATGAATGTGAACTTTATCATCAGCATGTGCTGTGATCCTGCGGATCTGCCGGAGTCCGTACAGAAGCTTCTGGTAAAGTAATTACTTTTTATGAATCAGTAAAGCCCTCCTTATGGAGGGCTTTTGATATAGAATAGAAATGGCGTAGGATTTCTCCTACGCCTGATTTTTATACTTCAGCTAAGACACGAAGCAGGAATTCCCAACTCCGCTCCACCGACGGAATGTTTAACTTCTCGTCCGGCGAGTGAATGCCCTGCATATCGGGACCGATGGAAACCATGTCCATATCCGGAACCGCTTCGGCAAAAATACCGCATTCCAGTCCGGCATGCAGAATAAGGATTTCCGGATCGTGCCCGTACATCTTGTGATAGATCTCAGCCATCTGAGAACGCAGAGGCGATTCAGCACGATAATTCCATGCCGGATACTGTCCGCTCGCCTGACAATCCATGCCGCTCATCTCAGCCATCAGATGCAGCCGATTGACCATGGTCGGCAGCAGGCTGTCCAAATTGCTGCGCAAAGAAATTCTGGCACTCCACACATCCTCTTCTGTATGCAGAACGGCCAGATTCTGAGAGCTTTCTACCATACCGGTCAGCTCCTGGCTCATACTGCGTACACCTGTGGGACAGAGATGCAAATCGCTTCTCCCGTAAGGGTCGCGTTCATGGGGAACCATTCCCAGCCGGGTTCCGTCATGGGATCGGCGCGGCGCATTGTAATCAGCGCGCCGGGATCACTTTCGGCATACTCTTTGGCCAGATCCTCCCCAAACCACCAGCAGCCCCGCTCTGCCTGATCCAGCATATTGGCCGGAATCCACATCTTGGCACAGGCCTCTCGGGGAATCGCGTTGTCCTTGGAGCCGCCGTCCAGCGATACCAGACGGGTATTGGGACAATAATTATACCATCCGAGGAGATACTCTCCCAGGATTGCGTTGGCATTCCCGCGGTGCTTATTGATATCCTCTCCAGAATGCCCTCCGATAAAACCGGTGGTCTTAACCTCCAGGGGAATGAAACCGGCAGGAGCAGCTGCTCTGTCCAGTGTATGCGTCACTTCGACCTTCAGGCCCCCGGCTCCGCCGGCAATGAATACGCCCTCTTCTTCAGAATCAAGATTGATCATACGTTTGGAACGTAAGCTGCTCTTGTCCAAATTCTTGGCGCCGTCCATACCGGTCTCCTCGGATACTGTCATCAGAAGCTCCAAAGCGGGATGGGATACAGAAGGATCTTCCATCAGCGTCATCATATAAGCGATAGCGATTCCGTCATCTCCGCCCAGGGTCGTTCCCTGAGCCATCAGCCAGTCGCCTTCACGGCGAAGCTGAATCGGATCTTTCAGAAAATCATGCAGAACATCGGCATTTTTCTCGCAGACCATATCCATATGTCCTTGCAGAATCAGAGAAGGCTCTGCTTCACGCCCCGTTGAGGCGGGGATCCGGACCAGTACATTGAGGGCTTCATCCTGCACTGCCTCGTAGCCACGCTCCAATGCAAACTGGTACAGATAATCGCTGATTGCCTTCTCATGGTAGGATCCATGAGGAATTGCACAAATCCTTGCGAAATTTTCAAATACATTCTGATATTTGCAGTTTTCAAACATAGTCTTCACCTTGCTCACAATAGATTGAAACCATTGCCGGAAACGTCTTTTTTAATATAACAGCAAAATCTTCAGGAAGCGGAGCCTGGAAGGTTCGGTTCTCCAGGTATTTCAGCGGTTCCTGAAGCTGTTTTGGCTGAAAACGCCAGGCATGCAGCAGCTGATGCGTATTTTTCTCTTTTTGCATCGCCTTACAGTATTTGTGATCCCCGATGATCGGAAAGCCTTCCGACGCGAGTTGAGCACGCAGCTGATGGCTTTTTCCGGTAATCAGATGCAGCTCAAAGAAAGTCATATGATTCTGTTTGGAAACGCCAAGCACTTTGACTCTGCAAACAGCTTGCTCTTCAAAATGAGTATCTTGAACAGTCTGCGGTCCGACGTAAATCCGGCGCAGTGTAACCCGGTTCTGACGGGCATCCTTATGCCATTCGTGACGCAGCCACATTTCTTTTTTCCAGGGACATACGCCCTGACATATGGCAAGATAGGTCTTCTCACTCTCGTGCTCCCGGATGGATGCCGTTAAGGACTGCAGCGCGCCTAACGTCTTACCTGCTACGACAATTCCGGAGGTGCCTCGGTCCAGCCGATTGCATAATCCGGGACGAAAGGTTCCGCGCCATCCTTCCTCGGGCTGCAGATACTCCAGAAGATACTCGGATAAGGAATAACTCTCAGGGGTATCTTTTTGGGACAGGACACCGGCCGGCTTGTTGAGAATCAGAACCTGCTCATCTTCATAGAGTACCGGAACCTGAATCTTCGGCTGCGCCTTTGGAATGACAGGCGAGGCTGAACGATATCCCAGTTCTGCAAGTCTTTCTTCTGAAAAGTAGATCTGAACCGTATCATTGGCCATGAGCTTGGTCCCGGCTTCGGCACGAAGGTTGTTGACTTTTATCTGCTTAGTGCGCAATGCCTTGTATATAAGGCTTCCGGGCGCCTTAGGAAGCATTTTCATAAGAAAACGATCCGTCCGGCGCCCTTCTTCCTTATTAGTAACGATGCATTCCAGCATTACAGCTCAATACCGAAATACTCTACTGCGTTATAATAGCTGATGCCCTCTACGATCTTCTTGAGCATCTCTTCATCGTTGGGGTATTCACCATTCTCTACCCACTCACCAATCAGGTTGCAGGCGATACGGCGGAAATACTCATGACGGAAATAAGACAGGAAGCTTCTGGAGTCAGTCAGCATGCCTACGAACTTGCCCAGAACGCCGACATTGGCAACCGCACGCATCTGAGCGGTCATGCCGTCAATGTGATCATTGAACCACCAAGCAGAACCAAGCTGAATCTTACCGGGTACACCGCCCTGGAAGCAGCCGCCGACAGTCATCAGAGTATAATTATCATTCGGATTCAGGCTGTACAGGATTGTCTTGGGCAGCTGATCTGCTTCTGCACAAGCATTGAGCAGGCCGGCCAGACCCTTAGCCAGATGTACATCCAGAATCGCGTCATTACCTACATCCGGACCCAGAGAACGATACAGACGCTTATTGTTGTCACGGATAGAAGCCAGATGCCACTGCATTACCCAGTTGCGCTTGCTGTACTCCGCTGCCAGGAACTGAATGATATAGGTACGGAACTGATCTCTCTCAACAGGAGTGATCGGCTGAGACAGAAGAGCCTTAGCCAGAACAGCGTTTACCTCAGCTTCGGTTGCCGGTACAAACGGAACATAGTCCAGCGCGTGGTCAGAGATCCGGCTGCCATTCTCATGGAAGAACTGAATTCTCTGCTCCAGAGCCTTCTTGACATCCGCAACCGTAACGATCGGGAATCCGCAAACCTCTCCCAGCTTACCCATGTACTCTGCGAAGTCGGCTCTTGCGGGATCCACAGCCTTGTCCGGACGGAATGCCGGTACAACCTTGGTCTTCATAGCGCCTTCCTCACGGATCAGCTTATGATACTCCAGAGAATCGATCGGGTCATCCGTAGTCGCAACCAGCGCGACATTGGACATCTCGATCAGCTTACGGCAAGGCAGATTCTTAAGCGCGGCATTGGCCTTCTCCCAGATGATAGGAGCGGTCTTCTCGCTCAGGGTCTCTTCTACGCCGAAGTATCTCTTCAGTTCCAGATGAGACCAGTGGTACAGCGGGTTGCCGATAGAATAGGACAGCGCCTTTGCATATGCTTCAAACTTCTCATAGTCAGTAGAATCGCCGGTGATATACTTCTCATCGATACCAACGGCACGCATGATTCTCCACTTATAATGATCCCCGTAAAGCCATACCTGAGTGATATTCTCATAGCTCTTATTTTCCCAGATTTCTTTGGGGCTGATATGACAATGGTAGTCATAAATCGGAAGACTCTCCGCATAGTCGTGGAACAGATGCTTTGCGGTCTCGGTCTTCAGCAGAAAATCTTCATTCATAAATTGCTGCATAATAATTACCTTTCCTTTCCATGGATTTGCTTCATTATACCACATCCTTTTCTTAAAATCAAGAAATCTATAAAAAGTGCTTGACATTTTGAAGAAAATATTATATGATATTATTCGTTCGGATTACATAAGATCCAAACGTGCTACTGTGGCTCAGCAGGTAGAGCGACGCACTCGTAATGCGTAGGTCACCGGTTCGAATCCGGTCAGTAGCTTTACAGCAGATTTTGATCTGCTTTTTTTATTATATATACATAGAAAACGGAGGGCTCTATGGCACATGTTAAGGATATGACAGTCGGCAGTCCTGCCCGGCTGATCGCCTCTTTTGCGCTGCCCCTGATGCTGGGAAATATATTTCAGCAGATGTATACCATGGTGGACACGATGGTTGTCGGACAGGGAGTTGGCGTTGAAGCTTTGGCTTCTCTCGGCAGCGCGGACTGGCCCAATTGGCTGGTATTGGGCGTTATTACAGGTTTTACACAGGGATTTTCACTGCTGTGTTCTCAGCGCTTCGGCGCCGGAGATATGGATGGGCTCCATCGGGGAATCGCCCACTCGCTGGTTCTTTCTGCAATCGCGGGCATCTTGCTGACGATTCTTGGTGTTCTTCTCGTCCGTCCTCTGCTGCTTCTGTTGGATACACCGGAGAATGTTATGGATGGGGCGGCAATGTATATGACGATTTGCTTTGCCGGAATCCCCATTATTACATCGTATAATTTCTGCGCGGCGATCCTTCGATCTCTGGGCGACAGCAGAACCCCGCTGTATGCTATGATTGTAGCATGTATTACGAACATCATCCTGGATCTTCTGTTTGTTATGGTCTTTCGTTGGGGAATCGCCGGAGCGGCGATCGCGACGGTGACTGCCCAGGGAGTGTCCTTCCTCTTCTCTTTTCGGATTCTGCGAAGGCTCCCGCAGCTTGCCCTAAAAAAGGAAGATTTTATCCTGCGTGCTCCTCTGGTAAAAGAACTCTTGATTCTGGCATCTCCCATGGCTTTTCAGAATTTTATCATTGCCGCGGGAGGACTGGTTGTACAATATGTCGTGAATGGCTTTGGCTTTCTGTTTGTTGCTGGTTATACAGCCACCAATAAGCTGTATGGATTGCTGGAGATCGCGGCTACTTCCTTTGGATTTTCCATGGCGACCTATACGGGACAGAATCTTGGAGGCGGAAAACCGGAGCGAATCCGTGAAGGCATGAGAAAAGGACTTGTCATGGCGATTTCGATTGCGGCGGTTATTGCCCTCTCTATGGTCTTTCTGGGAAAATTCTTTTTGATGCTTTTCATCTCCGGGGCTGCGGAGGAAACGGCACAGGTTCTGAATTTCTCTTATACATTTTTGCTGTTTATGTCCGGAGGTCTTCCGGTACTCTATATGCTCTATATGTACCGCTCTGCCCTGCAGGGCATGGGCGATACGGTGGTTCCGATGCTCTCCGGCGTTGTAGAGCTGGTTATGAGAATCTCTGCGGTTCTGATCCTTCCGTATTTTGTGGCAGAATACGGCGTCTACATCGCGGAGGTTGCGGCCTGGACGGGAGCGGCCCTTCTTCTTGGCATCATGTATTATGTGCGGTTGGGACGGCTGCTGAAGGCATAGGTCCCTCGTGGAAATCGGTCAGAATATAGTCTGACCGATTTTTTAGATGTTCCCAGTCAGACTGAGAGGAAGGATCATAGACGGCGCATACATAGCAGCCGCTGGCCTTGGCGCCCTGTACGGCGTGAAGTGTATCCTCAAATACCAGGCACTGCTCCGGAAGACAATGAAGCTTCTGGGCAACATGGCAGTAGAGATCGGGATGCTCTTTGCCGCATGAAGTGACCGAAGTATCGGTCATATAATCAAATAATTCCAGCACGCCTCCGGCACGCATGGCGCTTTCGTAGAATTCCGGCGGAGAGGCCGTGGCGAGGGCCAGGAGGATTCCATGGGATTTTAGTTCACGCAGATACCAGGCGGCGCCGGGCTTCAGCTTCAGCTGATGGGCATAGGCCTCTCGGGCCATCTCCTTCCACTCCTCCACTATGGCTTCCGGCGTCTCCGGAAGGTGATACTGCTGAATGGTGTATTTGGCTCCTTCATTATATCCCATCCGCTTCATGGCCTCTGTATACTCCGGCGTGAGCGGGATCCCACGCTTTTTCAGAAACCGTTCGTCGATCTCTTCCCAGAGTCCCATGGAGTCCAGAAGGGTTCCGTCCATATCAAAAATCGCACATTTTAATCCTATCGGAAAATGAAACATCGTATATCTCCTATGTAACGCAGCAGCCTGTCGGATCTCCGGCAGGCTGCCTGTATTTTATTCGTAATGATCCTGAGAACGGTTCCGGCTCTCGTTGTGGGAATGATTCTGTTCCTTCTGCTTCCGGACGCGGTTCATACTGCGGGTGTTGTCAGAATACGGCTCTTCCTTCTGCTCTTTGTTCTGACCGGTAGGACAGTTATTCTGAAAACGATTCTGATTGGACATTCTAAGATCCTCCTAAAATGAAATTATGAAGCCTGCGGAAATAGTCTGTCCGATCTATCGTTTTTTACACAAGGAAAATTATTCTTTTTCGGTTGGAGGTGTAATTCCGGCATTACGATAAGCGACGGCCAGCATCAGCTTGATACGGTTGAGCTGGTTCACCTCCGAAGCACCGGGATCATAATCCACCGCCGCAATGTTAGCCTTCGGATACATTTTACGGATGGGCTTGATCATGGACTTGGCGACAATGTGGTTCGGCAGGCATGCAAAAGGCTGCACACAGACGATATTATTGACGCCGTGATCCATGAGCTCTACCATCTCCGCTGTCAAAAACCATCCTTCTCCGGTCTGATTGCCAAGAGAGATCAGCGTCTCCGCATAGCGCGCCTTGTCCTGAATATGAATCGGCGGGCGGAAGCGCTTGGAATTTTTAAGCGCGGTAACGATCGGTTTACGGTACATTTCGATTGCCGCGATTGCCAGATCCGAGATCTTTTTGGTTTTGACAGACATACCCAGATGCTCCGCTTTAAAGGTGCTGTTATAAGCACAGTACAGGAAGAAATCCAGAAGATCCGGCACGCAGACTTCGGCTCCTTCATTCTCCAATACTTCTACCAGGTTATTATTGCCTGTCGGATGATATTTAACCAGAATCTCACCGACAATACCGACTCGCGGCTTCTGAATATCCAGCAGCGGCATGGTATCGAATTCTTCTACCATTTTCCGGATATTCTTGCGGAAGGTGATAAGATTGCCGCTCTCTACATTGCGGGTCGCGATGGCGTTCCATTTCTCATAAAGAGCGTTCGCGGCTCCCTTTTCTGTTTCATAGGGACGTACACGGTACAAAAGATGCATGAACAGGTCGCCATAGACAAGTCCCATCATCGCACGGTTGATCAGGGCCGGAGTAAACTGAAAACCAGGATTGCTCTCCAGACCGGCCGCACTGACAGAAATGACAGGGATCTGCGGCATTCCGGCATCCCGCAGAGCTTTACGGATAAATCCGATATAGTTTGACGCACGGCAGCCGCCGCCTGTCTGTGAGATCAGGAGGGATACATGATTGAGATCGTATTTACCGCTCTTCAGCGCGTTCATCAGCTGTCCTACGACAAGAATCGATGGATAGCAAGCGTCATTATTGACGTATTTCAGTCCTTCGTCCACAGCGTTCTGGTCCACGGACGGCAGAATCTCTACATTATATCCGCTCTTACGGAACGCGGGCTGCAGCAGTCTGAAATGAATCGGCGACATCTGAGGCGCCAGAAGCGTATGGTTCTTCTTCATCTCCTTGGTAAATACGACCTTTTCAAATTCATACTTAGAAGGCCGTACGGTGCAGGCGGAAGAAGCCTGCATCTCGTCGCGCTCATCCACAGAAGCCTTCAGGGAACGCAGACGGATTCGAATCGCGCCCAGGTTGCTGCCCTCATCGATCTTGATCATCATATAGGTCTTGCCACGGGACTTCAGAATCTCCTGTACCTGTTCAGAGGTAACAGCGTCCACGCCGCAGCCGAAGGATACCAGATGCACCAGTTCCAGCTCCGGATGCTCGCCGACAAAATCAGCGGCATTATACAGCCGGGAATGATAGCTCCATTGATCCAGTACGCGCAGAGGACGTTCCAGATGGTTATGATGCGCAACCGCATCCTCGGACAGCACGGCCATGCCAAGGCTGGTGATAATCTTTTCCAGGCCATGGTTGATCTCCGGGTCCACATGATAGGGGCGGCCGGCCAGGACGATTCCTTTGCGGTTCTTTTCTTTCAGCCAAGCCAGGATGGTGTCTCCCTGCTGGCGTACATCTTCACGATAATGTTCCCGCTCCTTGTAGGCTTCATCCAGCGCGGAAGAAACCTCTTCTGGAGTGAGTCCGTCATAATGTTCTGAAAGTGTTTTGAAGAGCTCCTTTGCGACACTCTCCGGATTGTCCAGATTGAGGAAGGGATTCATGAATGTGATATGCTCCTCCTCCAGGGCTTCTACATTGTGCTTGACTGTCTCCGGATAAGAGGTTACGATCGGGCAGTTATAGTGATTATCGGCCCGCTTCTCCTCTTTTACCTCATAGAACACACAGGGATAGAAAATGCTTTTGATTCCCTTGTGAATCAGATTCATAATGTGTCCGTGTACGAGTTTGGCGGGATAGCATACGGACTCAGAAGGAATGGTCTCCATACCCTCTTCAAAAATGGCCTTGGAAGAACGGGCGGAGATCTGTACACGAAAGCCCAGCTGTGTAAAGAATGTAAACCAGAACGGGTAATTCTCATACATATTCAGGGCCCGCGGCAGTCCGATAACCCCCCGCTTGGCGTCTTCCGCCTTCAGGGGCTTATAATAGGCGAACAGCCGGCGATATTTATAATCATACATGTTCGGGATCTTTTCGATCGTTTTTTCGTCCTTGCCGGCACCGCGTTCACAGCGATTGCCGGAGACAAAACGTCGGGTTCCGAAATCATTGATGGTAAGCAGACAGTTGTTGGAACACTGTCCGCAGCGTGTCAACTCGGTCTCATAGGTGAAATCCTTCAGCTCCTCCGGACTGATCAGATTGCTGCGGGAATGTCCATCCCATTTGTTCTGAGCGATCAATGCCGCGCCAAAAGCGCCCATGATTCCGGCGATATCCGGACGTACAACATCATGGCCCGTGATCTTCTCAAAGGCACGAAGCACGGCGTTATTGTAGAAGGTTCCGCCCTGAACGATAATCTTATCGCCCATCTCAGCATAGTCACGGATCTTGATAACCTTCTGCAGAGCATTTTTTATGACAGAATATGACAATCCTGCGGAAATATCGCCGACACTTGCACCCTCTTTTTGCGCCTGCTTGACGCGGGAATTCATGAATACCGTACATCTGGAGCCCAGATCGATCGGGTACGGCGCCATAAGCGCCTCAGAGGCGAAATCCTGAATCTTCATATTCAGAGACTGTGCAAAGTTTTCCAGGAAGGAACCGCAGCCGGAGGAACAGGCCTCGTTCAGAAGAATGTCCTGAATCACCTGGTCCTGGATACGGATGCACTTCATGTCCTGTCCTCCGATATCCAGAATAAAGGAGACGCCGGGCAGGAAATGCTCTGCGGCCTTATAGTGAGCCATGGTCTCGATCTCACCCATATCTACATTATAAGCGGCCTGAATCAGCTTTTCACCGTAACCAGTGACACAGCTTCTGGCAATGTAAGCATCATGAGGCAAAACATTGTAGATTTCGCTCAGGATGGAACGGACCTTGTCCAGAGGACTGCCCTCGTTGGATCCGTAGTAGGTATAGAGGATCTCCCGATCCGTACCCATTACGACGGCCTTGGTGGTTGTAGAACCAGCGTCGATTCCGACAAATACAGGTCCCACGGTCTCCGTCAGGTTCCCACGGGCAACCCGGTCCTTCTCATGACGCTGTACAAATTGAAAATATTCATTTTCGTCTTTGAATAGCGGCTCCAGGCGGTGTACCTCATGGTCCGCTTCATTTTCCATATGCTGCGCGCCCTGGTAGATCTCATCAAAATCATGGACCTTTCCGTTCCAGGAACAGAACGCGGCGCCCATGGCCACAAAGAGCTGAGAATTCTCCGGCACAATGATATGCTCCGGAGTCAAATGCAGCGTCTCAATAAAACGATGGCGCAGCTGCGGCAGAAAGTACAGAGGACCTCCCAGAAAAGCAATGTTACCGCGAATGGGCTTGCCGCAGGCCAGTCCAGCGATGGTCTGGTTGACTACGGATTGAAAAATGGATGCCGCGATATCTTCGCGGTTGGCGCCCTCGTTTAAAAGCGGCTGAATATCTGTCTTGGCAAATACACCGCAGCGGGCCGCGATGGGATAAATGGTCGTAGCCTTTTCAGCGAGCTGATTGAGTCCAGACGCATCGGTCATCAGAAGCATAGCCATCTGATCGATAAAGGCTCCTGTACCTCCGGCACAGGTACCATTCATCCGCTGCTCGATGGAGCCGCCGAAATAGGTGATCTTGGCATCCTCTCCGCCCAGCTCGATGGCAACATCCGTCTGCGGAATCAGGGTCTCTACGGTCTTGGTGCAGGCAATGACTTCCTGTACAAAGGGGATATTCAGCCAACGGGATACCAATAGACCGCCGGAACCAGTGACATGAATGGTACACTGCTGTCCATGGAGCACCTGTTCGTATGCGCGCCCAATGACAGCGCTGATCGTTTCTTTTATATTTGCATAATGTCTCTGGTACTCACTGTAGACCAGATTCTTATCCTCGTCCAATACGGCGATTTTTACTGTTGTAGATCCTACATCAAATCCTACGTGATATATCAAAACAATCTAACTCCTTTAAAACTTTCTTCATACTGATCCTATTCTATTTTAAGTTCCAAAGTGAATTTTGTCAAGCCTTTCCCCTGGGTTTTCAAGAGAAAAAAGATGAATTATTTCCTGGGAAATAATTCATCTTTTTGGCTTATTTACGCTGAAAATCGGCTAGATCAAAACCGCAGCTGGGTTCCCGGCTCTACGCAGTAATGCTTCTTATTGACTTCAACCCATAACGGAGTCGCGGACGGGTTATAGCAGAATGTACCGTCGGCAGAGAAACGTAAGGTATCCCAGGCCTTCAGGTAATCTACAATCTCGATATTGGTTGCGTACCAGATATTATCCTGACCGCCCATCATCTCGCAGAATTCCTCGATCAGTTCCCAATTATCGTGTGTTCTGAATTCATAGCTGTGTCCCCAAACATACATCATGTAGAGATACTGCGTCTTATTCAAATCTAAAAAGCGGCGGCCGTTTTCCAATAGATTGTGATTGTGATGGCAGGTGGACTTCCACTCCATGAAGTTGTCAGGCATGGCAAAGCCCTGTGTTTCGGCGACGGTACGGGAATACTCTATGCCGCACAGCCGCATAGCCTCCTCAATCTCCTTGGTATAGGAGCCATTAGGATAGGACATGCCGCGTACCGTATACCCCGCCACCGCTTCCAAGGCCTTGCGGTCTTCCAGGGTCTGAGCGATGACCTGGCTCATCGGGCAGCGCTCAATGGTTGGATGCGTATAGGTGTGACAGGCGATTTCCATCCCGTCATAGAGCTCTCGAATCTGCTCCAGAGGAAGACGGCCCTTCTCTGGGTCGCCATACAGGCCGGCATTGAGATGGAATGTGCCCTTGATTCCATTCTTGCGGAAGATCTCAACCAGACGGACATCCTCCGGCTTACCGTCATCATAGCTCATGGTCAGGACTTTGTGGCGTCCTCCGGGGAAACATTTATAGATCGTATCCATGTAATTTTACCTCCAATTCTTGAGATGAGACAATATAAAACTGATCCCAGCGCGGCTCCGCAGGTATCGATTCCGACATCCACGGCGCTCATATGCCTTCCGCCGATAAAATACTGATGCAATTCGTCGGAACCAGCATAGAGGAATGAGATCAGAACCGCGAGTATCAAACAGGAAAGCATGGGCCTTCCCATACGCCGGAAAAGATTCATGAGGAGAACGGACAGAATCAGATATTCTGTAAAGTGGCCGCCCTTACGGACACATAAGTGCAGAATATCCGCAAATGGGGAATCAGGCGCTGAACCGAAAAGGGACAGAACCCAATCCGTTATGGTCCTGCTCATGGCTCCGGACTGCTCTCCGTTTTGCGAGGAGAACCAGAAGATGATTCCCATCCATAGGAGAACCGCAGCCAATGAGATCAGGATTTTATATTTAGGCTTCATTGACCTTCATGACAATCCGCTCAGCAGCCTGCTCAAAATACGGAACCTGTACCTCTTCGATCTTACCGGCATCCGCCGCCGCTGCCAGAGAAGCATCCATCGGCACCTGCTCCAGCACTTCCAGACCATGACGTTCCGCAACTTCTGCCACATGGCTTTCGCCGAAGATACGGATGACCTTGCCGCAGTCCGGACATAGGACATAACTCATATTTTCAATAATGCCCAGCACCTTCAGATTCATTGCCGCAGCCATATTAACAGCCTTTTCTACGATCATGGAGACCAGCTCCTGCGGTGATGTTACGATTACGATACCATCCAGCGGAATGCTCTGGAATACCGTCAGCGGAACATCTCCTGTACCCGGAGGCATGTCGATCAGCATATAGTCGATATCTTCCCAGATCACATCGGTCCAGAACTGCTTGACGGTTCCGGCAATGATAGGACCGCGCCAGATGACAGGCGATGTCTCATCTTCCATCAGGAGGTTCAGGCTCATTACCTGAATTCCGCCCTTGGAGCTTCCGGGAATTAGACCATCCGCACAGGCCATAGCGTCTTTAACCCCAAACGCTTTGGGAATGGAGGGACCGGTGATATCCGCATCCAGGATGCCGACTTTATATCCCATACGATGCAGAGTAACCGCAAGTTCTGAGGTAACCATGGACTTCCCTACGCCGCCCTTGCCGCTGACAACAGCGATTACCTTTTTGATATGGCTCTTTTCATGAGGCTTCTCCAGGAGACTCTTGGGGTCTCTGGAAGGACAGCTTTGACCGCATGAAGAACAATCATGCGTACATTCCTCCGCTACTTGTTGATTTTCCTGATTTTCCATTACAATATCCTCCTACAGCTTTCTTTTATAATACATATAGAATTGGCATTGCAGCATGCCGTTATACAGCTTTCTCTTTCGATCGGCCGCTCTTCCAAAAAAGTGCTCAAAATCGGGATGAGAAGTGATGATATAATAACTGTTTCCGGCCCGCTGCGGCAGCCTCTCCCCCATGATCTGATACAATGCTTCGGCTTCTTCTTTTTCCATCATGCGTTCGCCATACGGCGGGTTACATATCACAATGACGGGCGTATCGGAAGGCAGCCGATACCTCCGCATATCCAGCCGACTGACCCGAATCAGATCATCGACATGCGCTTTTTTCGCGTTTTCGCGGGTCAGGTTGACAGCCTTCTGGTCGATATCCGAACCCAACCCGTGAAAATCCACATCTTTACGAATCAGTGCTTTGGCCGCTGCCCGTTCCTGTTTGAAAATATCTTCCGGAAAACAGCTCCACTTCTCACACGCAAAACGGCGCATCAAACCGGGACTGATATTTCGTGCCTTCATGGCAGCCTCGATTAAGATGGTGCCGGATCCGCACATCGGATCGACCACGGTACTGCCGGAGCGTACATGAGCCAGGTCCACCATACCGGCGGCCAGTGTCTCACGCAGCGGGGCCTCATTGGCATTGGCACGGTATCCGCGCTTATGCAGTCCCGGGCCGCTGGTATCCAGCAGAATCATGACCTCATCCTTCATGATGGAGAACTGGACCTGTACGGTGGGACCGCTCTCTTCAAACCATTCAATCTTATAACGCTCGCTGAGACGCGTTACGATCGCTTTTTTAATAATACTCTGACAATCGGGTACACTATGCAGTACGGAATTGAGAGACCAGCCTTTAACGGGGAACGCGTCCGTCTTGCCCAGCCACTGCTCCCATTCGATCGCGCGTACTCCCTGAAACAGCTCCTCAAAGGAAGTCGCCGTAAAGGAAGAAAGCAGAAGCAAAACCCGCTCGCCCATCCGGCTGCGGATGTTGGCACGGGCAATCTCTTCAAAATCGCCGTCAAAGAATACCCGGCCGTTTTCGGCTGAGACATTCTCCATGCCGATATATCGCAGCTCATCGGCTGCCAGTCCCTCCAGCCCGAACAGGGTCGGAACCACCAGTCTCATATATATACCCTCCGATAGATTATTTTGGATTAGAAATGCTTTTTCGCAAAGTCCATGGTCTTGGCGCCGTTATACTGATGACCGCCCGGCCAGAAATTGGTCTCCAGATTATCTTCCTTGCCGTAGACAGCGTACATTTTGCGCAGAAGGCCAGCAGCTTCCTCAACATTGACAATGCCGCCATGTCCGTTCAGCCCGTCTTCGGTTCCGTTTTCGTAGAGCATGGGACGCGGAACAATCAACCCGGCGACATCGCTGAGCTCCATGGTCTTAAAGAGATCCGGCACGAAATTGCACGCGCACATATGGTTATAGAGCATTCCGCCCTTGAATTTGTGCAGATAGCCGCCGGCATATCCCCATACGATCCGTTCATCCAGCGCGGTCGTATAGATCGTCTGCTCGCCGCCGCCGGAAAATCCCATCATGGCTGCTTCACTACAATACTCCTGCGCCAGCATATAGTCAACAATCCGCATATGATCCCAGACAAACAATCCGAGAAGTGTCAGACCGCAGGCCTCCGCCGCGTCCGAGAGCACAGCGCAATCGCAATTTCCATAGACAGCGTCATCCTTGGTCCTTCTCTCTCCAAAGCCCCACATATCGGGAGCAAATACCATATATCCGGCCTTGGCCATGATATCGCCGTAGCATTTCGCGTTCTTCAGACGCGCCAGCATCTCCGGAACCTTGGAGGTCCCGACAACACTGTCCTTTCCAGGGCCGTGTCCATGCGCCGCGAGAATGCAGGGATGCTTGACCGTCTTATCATATCCATCCGGAATCAGCACAAACAGAGGCATATGAATGCCGGGCAGTGTCTCCATGATCCAATGCTCTCTTGTATAGCCGTCGCAGGCCACACGCTCGGTAACCTCGACAGAAGGAGCCGGAAGCGGAAGAACATGACAATCCTCGTCCAGACGCTTCATGCCGAAGCGCTCGCCAACCTCTTGCAAACGCAGAAGCTCAACGACCTTGGCTCGGATTATCGCCTGCTTTTTCTCAAAAGCCTGTTCCGATACAAGGTCCTGATCGGTTACACGAAATTCATCGCTGCGCGCGTCCAGGATCGATTCGAAAAAGTTTACCATTTCTGTGTTTAACATTGTACTGTACCCCCTATATATAATCTTTATTCCATAGTATACCACAATTTTCGTCAGGATTCAATTTTTATTTTAAAACTTATGGAAAATAGGATGCAAATGCTGTATAATAAAGGTAAGAATGATTCAGAAAGTGAGGACTGGATGGAGAATGAAACGTAGAATTGGAATCTTAACCAGCGGCGGAGATTGTCCTGGACTGAATGCCGCGATCCGCGGAGTTGCCAGGGCCAGCTATGAGCTCTTTGACGCAGAATTTGTCGGAATCGCGGATGGTTACCGAGGTTTGATCGAGGGGGACTATCGGGAGATGCAGCGCAGTGAGTTCAGCGGTATTCTGACCCTGGGAGGCACCATTCTGGGAACGTCGCGTCAGCCCTACCGCAATATGCGTATTATTGAAGAGGACAACGTAGATAAAGTAGCCGCTATGAAGGATAATTACAAGAAGATGAAGCTGGACTGTCTGGTTACCCTGGGAGGGAACGGAACGCATAAAACAGCCAATCTGCTCTCAGAGGAAGGTCTCAATGTAATTGGCCTGCCCAAGACGATCGACAATGATATCTGGGGAACGGATGTCACTTTCGGATTTCATACAGCGGTCGATATCGCAACCGATGTTGTGGACCGGATCCATACGACAGCGAACAGTCATGGTCGGATCATGGTCATAGAGCTGATGGGAAATAAGGCCGGCTGGCTTACGCTCTATGCCGGAATCGCCGGCGGCGCGGATATTGTACTTTTGCCGGAGATCCCTTACAGCATCGACAGTGTTATCGCATCCATTGAGCGAAGAATCTCCAATCACCGCAGCTTTACGATCATCGCGATCGCGGAAGGCGCATATGATAAGGCGCTGGCTGATAAAAAACGCAAGGAACGCGCACAGGTCCTGAAGGATGGAAACTTCCCGTCGGTTTCCTATTATCTGGCCAATCAGATTCAAAGCCGCACCGGTCTAGAGACACGGGTTGTCGTGCCGGGGCATTATCAGAGAGGCGGTTCCCCTTCTCCCTATGACCGTATCCTCTCGACACAGTTCGGAAGCTATGCTGCCCATCTGATTCAGGCAGAAAATTATGGACAAGCCGTCGCGATGAAGAACGGACAGATCACCTGCAATCCTCTGAAGGATATCGCGGGCAAGACCAAATTTGTCCCCAAGGATCACCAGATGATTCATTGCGGCAGAGATATTGGTATTTCTTTCGGAGAATAAAATAAAAGAAGATCCGGACTGTGTTTCTGCACAGATCCGGATCTTTTGATTTTAGCCGAAAACGCCAAGATGCTCCAGGAGGATTTTGACTCCGATCAGAATCAGTACGATTCCTCCGAAGATCTCTGCCTTAGCCTTATACTTGGTGCCGAATACATGACCGATCTTAATACCGACAGCTGACAGGATAAATGTGATGCTCCCGATAAAACATACAGCTGGAACAATATCTACCTGCAGGAACGCGAAGGTCACACCGACGGCCAGAGCGTCGATACTGGTCGCGATGGCCAGGAGCAGCATGGTTTTAACATCAAAGGAGTCATTACATTGCTCTTCGTCCTTACTATTGGCTTCCCGAATCATGCTGATGCCGATCAGAGCCAAAAGAACAAAGGCAATCCAGTGGTCAAAGTTCTTGATATACGACTCAGACTGCGATCCGAGAATGTATCCCAATGTCGGCATGATTGCCTGAAAAATGCCAAAATACGCTCCGGCCAGAACCATATGCTTTACTTTAAGCTTCTGGACGGAGAGGCCCTTACAGACTGACACCGCAAAAGCATCCATGGACAATCCGACTGCAATCAAAAAAAGTTCCCATAATCCCATAATCTTTCTACATCCTCCTAAAATATGTATAATATTGTTGCTATTAGCATCCTGTCATAATGCGGATGATCTCACGGTCTGTCTCACGCATACCATCGCGCCCCAAACGGCATACATTGTGGATGGTATTCTCTACTCCCTTAGAAAGAATACCGTCCCCACCGTAAAACTGCTGTCCGGCTTGATACATTTGCCAGCCGAAGATCCCAGCCTCCACAGAAGAAGCGATCTTGGCCGCACAAGATGGTTTGGCGCCGTCGCAGACAATACCGGAGACGATAGCCAGAGCATTGACTAAAGTATGCGCGATTCCGCGGTAATCCGCTCCTTCCATATAGGCAATCCCGCATCCGGCGCCGCACCCGGCGCTGACAGCACCGCAATAGGCAGACAGCCGTCCGATGCCAGTCTTCTGGTGGATTGCGATCAGATTGGAGAGAGCCAATGCCCGATATAAGGTATCCTGCGGAATCTGCCGTTCTCTGGCATAGATGATGAGGGGGACACTTACGGTAATGCCTTGATTGCCGCTTCCGGAATTGATGATGACCGGAAGCTCACAGCCGCTCATTCTGGCATCCGAGCCGGCGGCCGCGTATGCTTTGGCTTTGTTTTTCATGCTTTCTCCGTCCTGTGAGAGAAGAATCCGGCCGACACAGGCTCCATACGGATGACGAAGCCCTTCTTCGGCGATTGCCATATTATAGGCGATCTGACGTCCCAATACTTCCTGAACATCTTCGATTCGGAGGCAATTGGCAAACTCAACAATCCTCTCCACGGACAACTGACTGCGGTCTGTAATCGCTTCTTTCGCCGCAGGTCCTGTTTCACCAGAGCGATACAGAATTTCTCCGTCCTTCATAATCAGGACAATGTTGGTATGGGATCCGGTGATCCGCACTCTTGCGCTTCCGGACGCAGAATACAGCGTAATATCGATATCCAGCTGATCTTCGCTATCGGAAGGCTGAACATGGAACGGAGTATTCTGTAAAAAGCGGCGGATCTCCTGTTTCTGTTCTTCGCTGACTTCAGAAATGACTTCCAATACCTTTTCCGCGTTGCCTGCGACGATTCCGGCCGCCGCCGCGGCCTCGATTCCTTTCAGGCCATCGGTGTTAGGGACAATCACGCTTTTGACATTTTTGATGATATTGCCGCTTACGCTGATTTCTCCGCGAATGACGGTTTCGTTTAAAACATTTTTGGCACGGGCGGCGGCATAAGCGATGGCGATCGGTTCCGTACATCCCATGGCGGGCATCAGTTCTTCATTGAGAATCTGTAGGTACATCTGATACAAACGGTCTTCCGGCTGCATGTTCTTCTCCTTGGTGTAAGCATATGGATGGCGCAGTTGCTCACTGCGCCATCGAAATTTTTATTCGTATAATGGGTATTTTGCCAGAAGATTCTGAATGGCTTTACTGCACTCCTCGTGCGTCTCTTCCGGAGCGGTCAGAGTCCGATCGATTACATCGGCAATCAGTCTCATATCCTCTTCTTTCATGCCTCTTGTGGTTACGGCCGGCGTTCCAAGACGGATTCCGCTGGTAACAAAGGGCTTTTCCGGATCAAAAGGAATCGCGTTCTTATTGCAGGTAATACCGACGCCTTCCAACAGCTTCTCAGCCTTTTTGCCTGTGATACCCTTTTTGCGCAGATCGACAAGCATCAGATGATTGTCCGTCCCGCCGGAAACGATATCAAAACCATGCTCGATCAGAGCCTGGGCCAAAGCCTGCGCGTTATTCAGGATCTGCTGCTGATATTCTTTAAAGGAGGGCTGCAATGCCTCATAGAAACAAACAGCCTTAGCGGCAACTACATGACACAGCGGACCGCCCTGGATTCCGGGGAAAATCGCCTTATCAATCGCCTTACCATATTCTTCCCGGCACAGAATCATGCCGCCGCGGGGGCCGCGCAGGGTCTTGTGGGTCGTTGTCGTCACGACGTCCGCATACGGTACCGGACTGGGATGAAGCCCTGCGGCAACCAGTCCCGCGATATGCGCCATATCTACCATGAGATAGGCCCCTACTTCATCCGCAATTTCGCGGAAACGGGCAAAATCGATAATGCGGGAATAGGCGCTGGCGCCGGCAACGATCATCTTCGGATGGCACTCCTTGGCCAAACGCTCTACTTCATCATAATCGATACAGCCGGTCTCTTCACTGACGCCGTAGCTGACGACATGATACTGAGAACCGGATACATTGACCGGGCTTCCATGGGTCAGATGGCCGCCGTGAGCCAGGCTCATGCCCAGAATGGTATCGCCCGGCTTAAGAAACGCAAAATATACCGCAAAGTTGGCCTGAGAACCGGAATGCGGCTGAACATTGACATGCTCCGCGCCAAACAATTCCTTGGCACGCGCGATGGCCAGATTCTCTGCTACATCTACATAGGTGCATCCGCCGTAGTACCTTTTGCCCGGATATCCCTCTGCATACTTATTGGTCAGAGGAGAACCCATCGCGGCCATTACAGCTTCGGATACAAAATTCTCTGACGCGATCAGCTCAACTGTACCGCGCTGACGCCCCAACTCCTGCTGCATTGCTTCGGCAAGGATGGGATCCGTATTGACTACTTCCTGAAAATCAAACATTCCGGCGCCTCCTAAAAATTTTTCTTACATTATAGCAAAGACTGCGCAAGAATACAATCCCATTTTTTCAATTTTATATATTGATTTTCCGCAAAAGTCCGCTATAATAAATAGGAATGACAGTGGTTTGCTGCCAAATACTGCAACAAAGAGGAAATTATGGATACTGCTTATTATGCCGGACATTACCTGGAGGTTTTTCAGATAGCGCAGCTGACCGGTGAGATTATGCTGAAAAACGGTGCGGAAACCTATCGTGTCGAGGATACCATCACGCGCATCCTGAAGACGACAGGCTTCTCTCAGATTGAGGCTTTTACGACGTTGACAGGAATGGTCATCTCTATGTCCGACCCTACGATATTGCCGATTACCAGTGTCAAGCGCGTACAAAACCGTTCCAATCATCTGCGAGATGGCCAACGATGTCTCCAGACGTCTGGTGGGAGGGAGTCTGACCGTAGAAAACGCATTGGCGGAACTTAAAGAGATCAATACCCGCCCTATGAATTATCCCAAATATGTGGTGGTTCCGGTATGCGCCATGGCCTGCGGCTGTTTCTGCCTGATTTTCGGCGGCAGCATCCGAGACTTCCTCGCAACACTGCTTGTAGGGACGCTGTACGGCTGCTTCACGATTCTGACCGATCGTCTCTCTGCCATCTCTTTCATCAAAGATCTGTTATGCGCAATGATCGTCGGCCTTTTCAGCGTTGTTTTTTCTTATGTAATTCCGATCGCGGAACATATGGATCTGGTAATTGCCGGAAGCATCATGCCCCTGGTACCGGGTCTGACCATCACTAACGCAATCCGTGATACCCTCTACGGAGATTATCTGTCGGGGCTGGCACGCGCCTTGGAGGCCTGTATCACAGCGATTGTCATTGCCGGCGGCGCAAGCTTGATGATCCATGGGTATGAAGCGATCTGCCACGTACAGTTGGACGGCAGCGCGGCATCCGCATGGCTCTATGATCCGAATGGTCCGTTTTTGCAAGTCTCGATCCTGATTCAGCTTACGGCAAGTTTTTTCAGCGCCATGTCCTTCTGCCTTTTTCTGAACGCTTCCCAGAAACATTTGTTATTCTGCGGACTGTGCGGCCTGGTCTGCTGGTTCTTTTATAAATTAGGGTTATATTTTCATCTGGAATCCCTTCCGGCGACCTTCTTCGCTACGCTTCTGACCAGCTTTCTGGCAGGACGTCTGGCCTATCTGCGAAAGGCGCCGGCAACCGTATTCTTTGCGGCGTCCATTATCAATCCAGTACCCGGATATGGGATGTATCGATTCATGTTCTTTCTGATCGGAAAAGAATATGAGACCGCGGCGGTTGTTGGTATTGAAACGCTGGAATGTGCCGCTCTCATTGCGATTTCGATCGCGGTTCAATATTCAATCCAATCAGCAATCCATCAAAGAAAACGTAAAAAGGCATAAATAAATGGTGTAGCTTTTCACAAGCTACACCGTTATTTTTATACAGCAGAATTCATTCGAGCCATTGTTTTTTTGAATTTCAGAAGGAATACCGTGACTGTCGTGCAGACAGCCAGAACATCCGCGACGGGCTCCGCTAAGAATACAGCGAAGACTTTATCGTCGAAGAAATTCGGCAGGATATAGATCAGCGGAATCAGCAGGATTATTTTACGTAGGATCGCCAGGAAAAGAGAGGTCTTGGCATCGCCCAGAGCAATGAAGGTCTGCTGGCAGGCATTCTGCGCGCCGAAAATCGTCATGCCCATCAGGTAGATCCGCAGCGCCCAGCTGGCGTATTCAATCATCTGCTCGTCAGATGCAAAGAGCATAACGTAGATCCGCGGGAACAAGACCGCGGATCCCGCGATCAAGAGAGAATAGCTTATACAGCTGATCAGAACCAACGTAAAGGCTTTTCTTACCCGCTCCGCATTACGAGCGCCATAATTATAGCTGATGATGGGCTGAGCCCCCTGCGTGATGCCGGACATGGGGAGAGAGATCAGCTGCATAACGCTGGAGAGAATGGCCATGGCTCCGACGGCAAGGTCTCCTCCGTATTTGTAGAGCGAAGAATTGAAGCAGATGTTGAGCAGGCTCTCCGTAGACTGCATAACAAAGGGCGACAGTCCTAAGGCGATACACGGCAGATAGATTCTCCAGCGCATCCGCAGATTGGAGAGACGTAACCGAATGTGTGCGCGGCGTCCCATAAGAAAGCTCACAACCCATACGGCAGAGATCCCCTGAGAGATGACCGTAGCGATCGCCGCACCGGAGACACCCATCTGGAAAACAAAAATAAACAGCGGATCCAGCACAATATTACATACCGCGCCGATCAGAACACTCAGCATGCTGATCCTTGTAAAGCCCTGCGCCGTGATGAAAGCATTCAGACCCAGTGCCAGCTGAACGAATATGGTTCCGCAGACATAGATCTGCATATAAGACATGGCATAGGGCAAAGTGTTTTCACTGGCTCCGAACATCCATAGAAAGCGCTCACCGAATATCAAAAAGAGAACGGTCAGTATGATAGCGGCGACAATCGTGCCAAGCGTACAGCTGCCCAGGATCTTCTCAGCCTCTTCCGGCTTTCCTCGGCCCATCATAATGGACGCTCTGGGAGCGCCGCCGATACAAAACAGATACGCGCAGGCAGAGATCAGCATGATAATCGGCATTGTCAGCCCGATTCCCGTCAGCGCGTTGGCTCCGATCCCCTCGATATGACCGATATACATACGGTCTACCATATTATATAGCGCATTGACCAATTGCGCCGTAATGGTCGGAATGGATAATTTCAGAAGCAGTTTGCCAACACTTTCGGTGGCAAGCTGTTCGTCCTTTTGTGCCATGCCTCTTGTCCTTCCTTATTTCTTATTGGAATGTGACACCCCAGATCAGCTGTCCGCGGGTTCCAACGACCAGCCGATTGCCATATACGGCAGGAGAGGCCTCGATATTGCTGCCCAGATTGATGCAGTCCAGGCATTCGCCGGTCAGACCGTCGACCAGATGCAGATCCCCATTAAAATCACCGTTAATAACATAGCCCTTACCGGACTCATCGTAGACGCATACCGGAGAGCTCCAGCTATAACCGGTGCTATGCTCCCAAACCACTTCACCGGTCGCCTTGGATATAGCGGCCAGGGTGCCGTCCATTATCCAGAGCGTTCTGGAGACAGGAACGTAAATATATTCGGACAAACTGCCCTCTCCGAGAGCCAGAGTTCCCTGTACGCCGCCGGACAGATCTTCAATTGTCCAGCAATCGTAGGATACAGACCAGACAACCTCGCCGGTTTCGGCGTCAATTTTCAATATAGGAATCTCAACCGTCTCATCCTCCGTCCCACGCCATCCGGCATGATAGGAAGTGGAAATATAGAGATAGGGCTTGCCGTCTTCTATGTCCAGAACCGGCGAACAATTGGTATCATCCCATACGTCCTGCACCCATACAGGCTCCAGTGTGTTCAGATCAAGACAGATCAGGTTGCCGCCGTTATCACTGACATACAGATAATGACGATAGATGACGGCACTGTCTTCCATACCCAGCCACATCCAGCGATTGCTCAGGTATGTCCACATCACCATGGGATCCGGAGCGATGCTCAGCGTACCGGATTCCGGATCATATTGCGTGTTGAGCTTTAGAATATGCAGAACGCCGTTTTCGCCGGGATAAATCAATTGATCCGTTTCCGCGCATATAAGAGCGGAACTGTCCCAAAAAGGAACCGATCGAGGCGCTTCTTCTTCATAGGCGCCAAAGGTATACATTACGCTGCAATCCAGCAGATTGATAATGAAGACCTTGGAAGCGTTGTTATCGCCGCTCAGATATCCGGAACCTACATACAGAATAGGATATCCACGGGGATCGAGGGTTCCTGCGCCCTTAAAGGTATATCCTATATTGAGCGGCTCACGGGTCTCTTCCCCCGTGTCCAGATCCAGAAAATACACATATCCATCCAGAGAGGCATAGATGACTTCCACAAGACCGTCCTTTTCCTTGGCCCAGTCATACATATTCATATGCTGCTTTTCCGTCTGGCTCCATACCCGCATCAAGGGCTGACCGGTCCATCCGTTTCCTGTCCATACACTGCCATCCGGCGTCAGCATATAGCTTGTGCCGTAATTCCAACTGTTGTCAGTGTCGAACTTTTTCTGAGACATAGATACATGTCCAACGACCGGATGAGAACGGAAATTGTTGCCGCGGAAGGTAAAGATACCATCGGCCTTGGCATATCCGTCTCCATCCCTCATATCAATGGATTCCTGCGCCTGATATGTTTCGACTTCGTCTCCATTGATATAGATATGTGTTTCTGCCAGATAACGGTCCGGCTCCGTACCCTCTACACAGTGAGCTTCAAAAGGCAGCTCCGGCTCCGTATCAGAGGATTCTTCCACACTCTCTTCTGCGCTGACGGCAGAATTCTCCTGAAAAGAAGCCTCATTAGGAGAACTCTCGGATAGAGATTCCATTACCTGGATATTGGGGTGAATCTCTCCCTTCCAGAACCAGATGCCGAGAATTGCCAGAGTTAAGATCGCGCAGGTACACAGTAAAACTTCCAGAAAAACGATCAGAGAACGGAGGGCTCCTCCCCTTTTCTTTCGCATAGTTTGCCTCATCACCTTTAGCCTTAGATTCTTTTCGACCCTCCGGCATATGGATGCCGAAGGACCGAAAAAAGGGTTGTATTAGTTATATTATCTTACGACTACGTTTACAATCCGGCCAGGAACATAGATCTCTTTTACAACCGTTTTGCCGGCAATTTGATTCATCAGACGTTCGTCGGCATGGAAGGCAGCCATCGCAGCCGCCTGGTCGGCATCCTTCGGAATGGAGAGAGTGCCTTTGGCCTTGCCGCTGATCTGTACAGCGATGGTAATCATATCCTCCACCGTCTTGGATTCATCCCAGTCCGGCCAAGGCTGCTGATACAGTCTGCCACTGAACCCGCAGTTCTCCCACATCTCTTCCGTAATGTGAGGCGCATCCGGATTCAGAAGGAGCAGAAGGATCCGCATCTCTCCGCGGGTAATGCTGCCCTTGGCATAGAACTCATTGACCAAAGCCATCATTGCGGCAATCGCTGTGTTGAATTTCAGATTCTCATCATCCAGGCTAACCTTTTTGATTGTCCTATGGATCCATGTCTCCATATCCGAAGAGATTCCTTCGTCCTCGGTCATCATTTCCTGCAGCTTCCACACGCGCTCCAGGAATCTTCGGCATCCCTTGACACCGTTCTCGGACCACGGAACCGCCTTTTCAAAGTCGCCGATAAACATTTCGTACAGACGCATGGTATCGGCACCATAAGCATCAACAACCTCATCCGGGTTG
>CABUPM010000002.1 GCA_902493345.1 uncultured Eubacteriales bacterium
CAATGTTCCATCAATACAAGCCTCAAAAATATCCACCAGATCACTCTTCAGCCGCGGCAGTATCACCTGCGTCTCAGGATCTCCAAATCTCGCGTTATACTCCAGCACCTTGGGGCCTTCCGGAGTCAGCATCAATCCAAAGTAGATGATTCCATGGAATTCTCTGCCTTCCTCTGCCATCGCCTTAACTGTCGGCTTAAAGATATGCTCTACCGCATAAGCCTCATGCTCTGGCGTATAATATTTACTTGGAGAAAAAGTACCCATTCCTCCGGTATTGAGTCCCTGATCTCCATCGAATGCCCGCTTATGATCCTGAGCTGTTACCATCGGAATCACTGTCTTACCATCACAGAAAGACAAAACCGATACTTCCGGTCCTGTCATAAACTCTTCAATGACCAACGTATTGCCGGCACTGCCGAACTTCTTATCGACCATGATCTCATCTACGCCATCCATAGCCTCCTGCTCTGTATGGCAGATCAATACGCCCTTTCCCAATGCCAGGCCGTCTGCTTTCAATACGATCGGATACTTCTGACGCTTTTTCAAAAAGTCCTTGGCTTCTTCACTGGAGGTAAATTCCCAAAAATCAGCTGTGGGGATATGATATTTTTTCATCAGATTTTTAGAGAAGGCTTTGCTTCCTTCCAGAATCGCCGCATTCTTGCGCGGTCCAAACACTCGAAGGCCCGCTGCTTCAAACGCATCCACAACACCCAGCATCAGCGGATCATCCATACCAATAACTGTAAGATCGATCTTTTCCTGCTGAGCGAATTTTACCAGCCCCTCTATATCTGTTGCCTTCACCGGAACGCATTCCGCAAGCGCTGCGATTCCCGCGTTACCGGGAGCGCAATAAATCTTCTCCGCCTTCGGACTCTTGGACAGCTTATGGACGATTGCATGTTCTCTGCCGCCGCTTCCTACGACCAAAATCTTCATATTCTTCATCCTTTCGTATCGGATATCTTACTCTATAACCGCTTTACCATCCTGTATCTTTATTCTTCCCTGCGTATACAGCTCTACCGCCTCCGGCAGCAATTTCCACTCTGCCTGTTCCATTACACGCTTCTGCAGTACCTCCGGCGTATCCCCTGGCAGAATCTCCACTGCCTTTTGCAGAATGATCGGTCCGGTATCTGTACCTCCGTCTACAAAGTGCACTGTTGCGCCTGTCACCTTGACGCCTCTGGCCAATGCCATCTCATGCACCTTAAGTCCATATGCACCAGGTCCGCAAAAAGAAGGAATCAATGATGGATGAATATTGATAATACGTCCTTCAAACGCATCAATCACCGGCTTTCCCAATACCACAAGATATCCTGCCAGAACAATCAGATCAATCTTGCGTGTGAGAAGCGCATCTCGGAGAGCAATCTGAAAATCTTCCCGCTCCTTATATCTTGTTGTCGGCAGATACACGGCTTCTATTCCATGTGCCTTTGCCCTCTCCAATGCGTATGCACCCTTACGGTTCGAAATCACACAGACAAACTCTGCGTTTTTCAAACCGCCTGCCTTCTTTGCATCCAGAAGTGCCTGTAAATTTGTGCCTCCGCCGGATACCAATACCGCGACTCTCATTCCAGAATGACCTCCGGCGTCTCATGCTCGCTCTTGATCACTTCGCCAATGATATATGCCTTCTCTCCTGCCTTTTCCAGAACTTCTACCGCCTTGTCCGCATCCAGCGCATTAACAGCAACAACCATACCGATTCCCATATTGAAGGTATTAAACATGCCGTGTTCGCTGACCTCGCCCTTTTCCTGCATCAGCTTGAAAATCGGCGGAATCTCCCAGCTGCCACGAGCGATTCCTGCATCGAATCCTGCAGGAAGCATTCTCGGGATGTTCTCATAAAAACCGCCGCCGGTGATATGGCTGATCGCCTTAGGATCTACTTCCTTCTTCAGGGCCTCAATCGCGTTGACATAGATTCTGGTCGGTGTCAAAAGAGACTCTCCCAATGTGCAGCCAAGCTCCTCATAGTACTGCGTTACTTTCTCTTTGGCATCTGCATCATTCAATCCGAAGATCTTGCGCACCAGAGAGAATCCGTTGCTGTGTACTCCTGTAGAAGCAATACCGATCAGCGCGTCTCCCTCTTTAATATTCTTTCCGTCGATTACATCTTTCTTATCTACGATACCCAC
This sequence comes from uncultured Eubacteriales bacterium, assembly GCA_902493345.1. Classification (GTDB taxonomy): domain Bacteria; phylum Bacillota; class Clostridia; order Lachnospirales; family Bianqueaceae; genus Faecimorpha. Next base: position 2,172 of record CABUPM010000002.1, read on the forward strand.
AGAAAAACCGGCAATATCATATTCATCCTCAGGCATCATTCCCGGATGCTCTGCTGTCTCTCCGCCGATCAAGGCTGAATGGCCCTGAACGCAGCCTTCCGCAACACCCTTTACGATTTCGGCAATCTTCTCCGGTTCATTCTTGCCGCAGGCAATATAGTCCAGGAAGAACAGAGGAGACGCACCGGAACAGATAATATCATTCACGCACATTGCAACTGCGTCGATACCAATCGTATCATGTTTATCCAACAGGAATGCTACCTTCAGCTTTGTACCTACGCCATCCGTACCGGATACCAAGATTGGTTCCTCCATCTTTTTCCCAGCGATGGAAAATAAGCCGCCAAAGCCGCCCAGATCCGTCACAACATTTTCATTAAAGGTTCTCTTCACATGCTCCTTCATCAGGGCGACGGCCTTATACCCAGCCTCTACATCGACTCCAGCATTTTTGTACTCAACTGCCATGGTTTTTCTCCTTTATGCTTCAATAGTCTGGGGGAAATTCCCCTTCTTATTCATTTTACTGCAATTCTTTCAAAAATTCAACAAACTTCTTCACGGATTCTGGATTTGGTGAATTTGCAATAATTCCAACGTATAACTCCTGATTTGTTCCAAATTCTGACTGAAAGAGCTCCGGTGTCCCTATCTTGATCAGCAGAGGATACGGGCCCTCATTCTTGATAGGCCTTCCCAAAGTATCATATTCCACCGTAACTTCGCAGCTTATGATCTCCAGGCCCTCCCGTTCTTCTTCTGTAAAAAATTCATCCAGATTATAGAAATATTCGGATTCGGCATATTGTTTCATAATATCTTCATTTCCAATGACAACATCAATGCTCTTTGCGGCAACCAGCGCCATAAACTTTTGAGCATTATAATATGCCGTCTGATACTCATCGTCTTTCATTAGCATGGCAGATACCTGGATCTCCTGCCGATCCGTACATAATTCCGGCAGCAATTCATTTAGCTTCTGCTGAATCGCCTCTGTTTCCAGATTGACATTTTCGCTGGACGCCGTAACGATCACTAATGAAGGCTTTTTCGGCGGATGGATTACATAATGATCTAGTGCCCACGCTCCGATCAATATCGCAATGATACCGATTACAATCGGCAGTCTATAATAATTATTGATGTGCGTCAGCTTTTCCCGGAATGTCATTTTCTTGAAAGCGGCTTTTTCTTTTTCTTTCTCGTATTTTAACATTGTAACCTCCGTCTAAAAGATATAAAGTACTTTAGAATATTGTACCGGGCATTTTTTGATAATTCAACGTTTTTCTGCAAACATCCTGTGAATAAATCGTTAATTTATAATGATGTCCATCCTCCAAAGAGTTCTCTCAAAAGGGAATACAGATGCCTTCTCTCTTCCACCGCAAGGCTTGTAAAGCTGCCTCTCTGTTCCTCCCGAAGCGCTCCTTCCGGGACATACGCCTTTGTAAACCCAAGTCTTTGTGCTTCTTTCAATCGGAGTTCCATGGACGGTACCCTCTTTAATTCTCCGGTTAATCCCACATCTCCGATAAAGACCGTTCCCTTGGGCAGTGGCTTTTCCCTCACCGAAGACGCTAATGAAACGATGACTGCAAGATTGACCGACTGCTGCGTTAGCTTCAGACCGCCTGTCGATTTCAGAACAACATTCTTATCGTACAGCGGCATCTTCCCGCGCTGTTCCAAAATTGAAATCAAGGTTGCCAGCTGATCCCGCTTCATGCATTCTGAGATTCTGGAGGGATAGGGAGTGAAACTTTGTGAAATCAATGTCTCCACCTCTGCAACCACAGGCCTCGTTCCCTCTTTTATCACTGTCAGCGCACTCCCTGTGACCGGTTCATCACGCTGCGTCATAAAGTATTCGGATGGATTCTCAATGGCCGTGAGGCCCTGCTCCTCCATCAAAAAGAAACCCATCTCGCCTGTGCTTCCAAAACGATTTTTGGTTGCGGAGAGAATTCGCAATTCTTCCTCTGTGTCTGCTTCCATATATAGGACCGTGTCCACCATATGCTCCAGCGACCGGACACCCGCCAATTCATCCTCCTTGGTTAACTGCCCTGTCAAAAAAACAGCTCTCGGATGTTCCGGATTTTTGGCAATACTCAGCAGCACTCCTGTGCACTCCATCGTCTGTGTCGGTGTCCCTGGCCTGGATGTCAGCTCTGATAAAGCGAATGTCTGAATACTATCAATAATGATCAGCTGCGGATCCGTCTGTTCAACCGCACTCAATACTTCATTCATCGAAGAGGTGGACAGCACATAAATTCCTTCATGAATCCGCGGCAAAATCCGTTCCGCCCGTCTTCTCAGCTGGCTCTCACTCTCTTCTCCTGAAGCATACAGGACATTATATCCCTGCTCTGCCACTCTTTGCGCTGTCTGCAGCAGGAGTGTGGATTTTCCGGCGCCAGGCTTAGCCGCCAGGACCGTCATAGAATCCCGTATAATTCCGCCGCCGAGAACACGGTCCAATTCTCCGATTCCGGTAACCAACCTTTCACTCGCATCATATCGTACCTGCTTCAGACGGCTGATCTTCGCGTTGCCCTTTGTGTACGTATTTCCTGCCGAAGAAGCCGTTGTCCTGCCCAGCACGGCGGATATATTTCCTTCCGCTTCGTTCACCGGCTTCATTTTATTCCATGTATGACATTCCGGGCATTGGCCAAGCCATTTGGCCGTTTCATACCCGCAGACCTCACAACGATACTTCTCTTTTTTCTTTGCAGCCATCTTCCTACTCCATTTTCAGCTGTATTTTCTGATCCTCCGCCTCAATCATCAGACGCTTTCCAGGCTGTATTCTTCCATCCAAAAGCATCTGAGCGACTTCATCTTCAATCTCGCTTTGTAGTAACCTGCGAATCGGCCGGGCTCCATACGCCGCATCAAAGCCTTTTCTGGCAATCTGCTTCTTGGCCTCCTGCATTAAAACTACTTCCGACACCTGTGTCGACTTCTGAATTCTGTCAGCGATTCCCGCAAACAAAAGTTCCACGATCTGTTCGATATGTTCCTGACTCAATGGATGAAATACCAGAATGTCATCGATCCTATTCAAAAATTCCGGACGGAATAAGCGTTTCACTTCCTCCATCACGTTTTTCCGCATAGCTTCATACTTCTCTTTTTCTGTCTCTTCCGCCGCAAATCCCAGCCGAGCCGGAGCAATAATATTCCTTGCTCCGACATTGGATGTCATAATGATTACCGTATTACGAAAATCCACTTTGCGTCCCTGCGCATCCGTAATCTGTCCATCATCCAGAATCTGAAGCAAAACATTGAAGATATCCGGGTGCGCCTTTTCAATTTCATCAAACAGGACTACACTGTATGGATGACGCCGTACCTTCTCCGAGAGCTGCCCTCCCTCTTCATATCCTACATATCCCGGAGGAGAACCCAATAGTCTCGATACCGTATGCTTCTCCATATATTCCGACATATCCAGACGGATCAATGCCTTCTCATCTTCGAACAGCGCCTCGGATAAAGCCTTTGTTAATTCAGTTTTTCCAACCCCCGTCGGTCCCAAAAACAGAAAAGACCCAATCGGCCGACGCGGATCCTGCAGTCCTGCCCGACTGCGCCGAATCGCTTTGGATAGCTTCTGAACCGCTTCCTCCTGTCCAATCACTCTCTGATGCAGCCGTTCCTCTAACTTCTTTAACCGCTGACTCTCCTCTTCGCTCAATCTCTCTGCCGGAATCCCGGTCCATTCCGAAACGACCTGCGCAATTTCATTCTCACTCACACGACAGCTTCTCTTTCCAGATCTACGCTCCGATCCATGCGGTTCCTCGGAAAGCTTTTGAATGGCATCCATATCCCCCTGCAACAGCGCCTGTTCCAGCTTCTGTTCCCTATTGGGCAGCATATTTCTGCTTTGTTCTTCTTTCAGTCTTGCCTTGGCTGCCGCCTCATCCATGAGATCAATGGCTTTATCCGGCCAAAAACGGTCGTTAATATATCTTCCGGACAGCTTAACCGCGGCTTCCAGCGCCGCGTCTTCGATCGTTACTCCATGATGCTCTTCATATCTGGGCCGCAATCCCTTCAAAATCAGCAGTGTATCCTCTTCTGTCGGCTCCTCCACCCGTACGGGCTGAAACCTTCGCTCCAAGGCCGGGTCCTTTTCAATATACTTGCGGTACTCGTCCAATGTTGTTGCTCCGATTATCTGTACCTCTCCCCGTGCTAAAGCAGGCTTGAGCATATTGGAGATATCCATGGCGCCTTCTGCCGCTCCCGCACCTACAATCGTATGCAGTTCGTCTATAAACAACAGCACATTGCCCCTGTCCGCGATTTCCTCTAACAGGCGCTTTACTCTTTCTTCAAATTCTCCACGGAATTTGGATCCGGCAATCATCCCTGCCAAATCCAGCCGCAGCAAAACCTTATTGCGAAGCAATTCCGGCACATTGCCCTGAACCATTCTCATGGCCAGACCTTCTACAAGAGCGCTTTTCCCGACGCCCGCCTCTCCCAGAAGGCATGGATTATTCTTGGTCCGCCGCAGCAGAATCTGAATGACTCGCTGCGTCTCCTTTTCTCTTCCGATTACCGGATCGATCTTACCCTCTTTGGCAAGCTGCAAAATATCCTCACAATAACTTTGCAGAGCAAGCTCTGCGGAATTATCCGATGTTTCCGCCGCCGTTTCTGCCTTTCCCGGTTTGGGAACAGCGCTCTCTATCATACTTAATGCCTGCGGAACACGGATCCCTGCCTGTGCCAGATACAGCATTGCGGGAATCATCGGGCTCTTTAATATTGCCATAAGGACATGCTCCGTCCCTATCTGCAGTACTTCTGCCTGATGTGCCTCAGCCGCAGCATCCTCCAATAACTTGCGTCCCCTTGCCGATATCCGGAGCGGTTCCGCGCTCTCCAATGCAGGCTCTTCCATTTGTGGAATCATTTCAACAATATTGGCATATGTGATCTGCTGCGCCTTCAGAACCATAGCCGCCATACTCTCTTCCTGACTGAGAATACCCAACAGAATATGCTCCGTCCCCACATAACGGTATCCCAGCGCCTCTGCCTCTCGCTCTGCTTGCTTTAATGCCTGTTTTAACTGTTTTGTATAGTTCTCCACCCTATCTCCTCCTGCCGCCATCATTTCAAGAGCGGCTTCAAAAACTGTCCTGTATAGGAGCCCTCTACCTTAGCTATTTCCTCCGGCGTTCCGACCGCAACCACCTGTCCTCCCTGATCTCCGCCTTCCGGTCCGAGATCGATCAGATAATCCGCCGTTTTGATTACGTCCAGATTATGCTCAATCACCAGAACAGTGTTGCCGCCATTCGTCAGTGTCTGCAAGATATCTACTAATTTATGCACATCCGCGAAATGCAATCCCGTCGTTGGCTCATCCAGAATATAGATTGTTTTTCCCGTACTCCTGCGGGATAGCTCCGTTGCAAGCTTTACACGCTGTGCCTCACCGCCGGAGAGAGTTGTCGATGGCTGTCCCAGTTTAATATAGGACAACCCTACATCATATAAGGTCTGCAGTTTGGATTCAATTCTCGGCACATTTTCAAAAAAGCGTAGTGCCTCTTCTACTGTCATGTCCAAAACGTCTGCGATCGATTTGCCATGATATTTTACCTCCAGCGTCTCCCGATTGTAACGCTGTCCATGACACACCTCACATGGAACATAAACATCCGGCAAAAAATGCATCTCTATCTTAAGGATACCGTCGCCGGAACACGCTTCACACCGTCCTCCGCGGATATTAAAGCTGAATCTGCCCTTCTGGTACCCTCGGACCTTGGCCTCCTGCGTCGCCGCGAACAAGTCCCGAATCATATCAAACAGCCCGGTATAGGTTGCCGGATTAGAACGCGGCGTACGTCCTATCGGAGACTGATCGATATTGATAACTTTATCCAGATATTCTATTCCTTCAATAGACTCATATCGTCCCGGTCTAAGCCTTGCGTGATTCAGCTCTTTCGCCAGGATTTTATATAAGATCTCATTCACAAACGTACTTTTGCCGGATCCGGATACTCCTGTTACACAGGTAAAAACACCCAGCGGAATAGCAAAATCAGTTCCCTTGAGGTTGTTCTGCCATGCGCCGTACAGCTTCAGCCACCTTCCATCACAGCTGCGCCTCTTCTTAGGAATCTCTATCTTCTTCCGTCCGCTCAGGTAATCTCCTGTCAGGGATTCTTTGCAATTCATGATATCCTGAAGCGTCCCCTGGCAAACCAATCTGCCTCCGTTGATTCCTGCTTCCGGTCCTATATCCACAATATGGTCCGCCACACGCATGGTGTCCTCATCATGCTCCACAACAATCAGTGAGTTTCCAAGATCCTTCAGATGCTGCAATGTTTTCAACAGCTTCGCATTGTCCCGCTGATGCAGTCCTATACTTGGCTCATCCAAGATATAAAGAACCCCCATCAATCCAGAACCAATCTGTGTTGCCAGACGAATTCTCTGTGCCTCACCGCCGGACAGCGTTCCTGCCGAACGTGACAACGTAAGATAATCCAATCCCACATCCTTCAAAAAGCCGACACGGGCACGCAGTTCCTTCATAATCTGCGCCGCGATTAGCTGCTGGGTCCGATTTAAGGGCATATTGGAGAAAAACTCCGTCAGCTTCCGTATAGACATATCGGTTACCTCTGCGATATTTTTATCGCATACCGTAACAGCCAACGCCTCTGGCTTTAAGCGCTGTCCATGACACACCGGGCACTCCAGATTCGTCATATACTCCTCATATTCAGCCTTCATCGAATCACTGGACTCCTGATAGCGCCTCTGCAGATTTTTTAGAAGTCCTTCAAACTCCACATGATAGGTCTTATCGCCAAACCTTCCATTATAATCAATATCCAGTTTGTCCCCCTTCATCCCGTACAGCAGAATATCCTGCACTTCTTTCGACAGATCCTGAAACGGTGTGTCCAGTGAGAAATGATACTTTAATGACAGCTGTTCCAAAATCTTATATGTGAAGCTCTCCGGCTGATTGGAGGACATCCACCCCGGTGCGCTGATTGCGCCCTGACGCAGAGACAGACTGCGATCCGGGATCACCATATCCGGGTCAAACTTCATCAAATATCCGATTCCTGTACACTCCGGACAAGCTCCGACCGGATTGTTAAAGGAAAACATTCTCGGCTGAAGCTCTTCAATACTGATTCCACAATCCGGACAAGCAAAATTCTGGCTGAACAATCTTCTCTGCGGCTCTCCAGCCACATCAACCATGAGCAAGCCCTCAGAAAGGCGCAGCACCGTCTCAATAGAGTCTGTCAGACGTTTACGTAACCCTTCCCGGATAATCAAGCGGTCCACTACAATCTCAATGTCATGCTTTTTATTCTTATCCAGCTCAATACTTTCATCCAGCTGATATAAACTTCCATCCACATATACACGAACAAAACCGGAACGTTTAGCGCTCTCCAGCACTTTGGTATGCTGCCCCTTTCTGCCGCGCACAACCGGTGCGAGAAGCTGAATGCGGCTCCCCTCCGGCAGTTCCAGGAGCTGATCTGCCATCTGGTCCACTGTCTGTTTTTCAATCTTGCGTCCGCATTTCGGACAATGCGGAATCCCCACTCTTGCATATAACAATCGAAGATAATCATAAATCTCCGTCACCGTTCCTACTGTAGAACGCGGATTTCTTGAAGTCGTTTTCTGGTCGATCGATATTGCAGGAGAGAGTCCGTCAATACTATCCACATCCGGCTTTTCCATCTGTCCCAGGAACTGCCTTGCATACGAAGACAATGACTCCATATACCGCCGCTGTCCCTCCGCAAATATCGTATCAAAGGCCAGCGAAGACTTACCAGAACCGGATAGTCCTGTAAAAACTACCAACTGATTCCTCGGGATCTTAACATCTATATTCTGCAAATTATGCTCTCTTGCACCCTGAACGTGTATATATTCCTGCATTGCTTCCTCCCTGTCTTGGCTGCTATGATCAAAAAGCAGCGAACAAATGTTCTTGTACGGTTTATTATAGAGTATTTTACCCACTTCGTCAAGATCTTTTTTATGGAATTCGAAAAAACTTCATTTTACAAGAAACACGCCTGGATTTCCATTTTCAGGTTTCCCAGGCGTATGCATTCTTATAATACTTTTCTCATCATTCTGAGAGTCTGTGCAAAATTGTCTCCAAAAGCCTTCCAGTACTCAATCCCTCGGCATTGACCGTGATCCGCGCATATTTTTCATATAAAGCGGTCCGCTCATTATACAAATCCCTGAGCGTCTGTCCTTCTTTGAGAACCACTCCCCGCTGGCGCACATTGCTCAGGCGGGACGCTATCTCTTCATAGGAGAGCTGAATATAGACAACGATATCCTGCGCGACATATTGCTCCATCGCTTCTGTACAATAGACCGCGCTGCCGCCGGTAGCAACCACTGTATGCTCCCCTCCGATGGACAGATTCACATCATTTTCTATCTTTAAAAAACCGTCATTTCCATACTCCGCGATCAATTCCCGCAAAAGCTTTCCATAACGATTCTGAATCAGCAGATCCGCATCCACAAAGTCATATCTCAGCGCCTTGGCCAGCAAAACTCCGATTGTACTCTTTCCGCATCCAGGCATTCCGATCAAAACCACGTTTTTCATCCGATCCCCAACCCCTTCTTCAATGAATCTCCTGCATAGAAATTATATCAGATCTTCTATGATATTTCAACAGGATTTCATATATAGTAAAGTTGCTCTTTTTTTGTCTGGAGTCCTGTGATATAATGTGAATGGTTTGACATCTATTGTAGGAGGTGTTGTTTTGGAAGACCAAACCAAACCCTTTAAACTTGTATCGCAGTTTCAGCCAACCGGCGATCAGCCGCAGGCAATTGAACAGTTGGTCCGTGGTTTCCAAGCCGGCAATCGCTTTGAAACGCTGCTGGGCGTCACCGGTTCCGGCAAGACTTTCACTATGGCCAACGTCATTACCCAGCTGCAAAAGCCAACGCTGGTATTGGCGCATAATAAAACTCTGGCCGCTCAGCTCTATAGCGAATTCAAAGAATTTTTCCCAGAAAATGCTGTCGAGTATTTTGTCAGCTATTATGATTATTATCAGCCTGAAGCCTATGTGCCGCAGACGGATCTATATATTGAAAAAGACAGCTCCATTAATGATGAAATCGATAAACTGCGTCACTCCGCCACAGCGGCGCTGTTTGAGCGCCGGGACGTTATTATCGTCTCCAGTGTATCCTGTATCTATGGTCTGGGAGATCCTATCGATTACAGCAGCATGACTCTGTCGCTGCGTCCCGGAATGGTCAAAGATCGGGACGAAGTGCTTCGCCGCCTGATCGATCTTCAGTATACACGTAATGATATGAATCTGGTGCGCGGCACCTTTCGTGTACGCGGCGATGTTCTGGAGATTGTCCCGATCTCCGAAGAGACAAGATCCTATCGGGTAGAGTTTTTCGGTGATGAGGTGGATCGAATTGTCGAGATGGATACCGTAACCGGAGAGGTCCTCGCAACCTGCAACCATATGCTGATTTTTCCGGCCTCTCATTATGTCATTGCTCCTGAGAAGATGGCCGGAGCCATTCGCCGAATTGAGGATGAACTGGATCAGCAGGTTGCGTATTTCCGCAGCAAGGATAAACTGTTGGAAGCGCAGAGAATCGCTCAGCGCACCAACTTTGATATTGAAATGCTCCGAGAAACCGGTTACTGCAGCGGTATTGAAAATTACTCCAGACATCTCTCGGGCCGTGCAGCAGGGAGCACACCGCATACGCTCCTGGACTATTTCCCGAAGGATTATCTGATGATTGTAGATGAATCTCACATGACCCTTCCGCAGGTCCGCGGAATGTATAACGGCGACCAATCCCGAAAGACAACGCTGGTTGATTACGGATTTCGCCTTCCTTCCGCTAAGGATAACCGACCTCTGCGTTTTGAGGAGTTCGAAAGCAAGATCCATCAGATCATGTTTGTTTCCGCTACCCCCGGTCCATATGAAGCAGAACACGAACAGCTGAAAGCCCAGCAGGTGATTCGTCCGACCGGACTTCTGGATCCCAAGGTAGAAGTCCGTCCCTCCGAGGGACAGATCGACGATCTGTTAAATGAAATCCGTCATGTTACTGAAAAGAAGCAGAAAACTCTGATCACCACACTGACCAAGAAGATGGCGGAGGATCTGACCAAATATCTGCAGGAATCCGGTGTAAAAGTACAATATCTCCATTCCGACATCGACACGCTTGAACGTCTTGAAATCGTACGCGATCTGCGAACGGATGTCTATGATGTCCTTGTCGGCATCAACCTTCTGCGTGAAGGTCTGGACATTCCGGAGGTTTCTCTGATTGCCATTCTGGACGCGGATAAAGAGGGCTTTTTGCGTTCCGAAACCGCGCTGGTACAGACAATCGGCCGTGCTGCTCGAAATGTTGATGGACATGTTATCCTCTACGCTGATATTATCACAGACTCTATGCGCCGCGCTATGGACGAAACCGAGCGCCGCCGTGATATTCAGGAGGCTTATAATACAGAACACCATATCACTCCGCGCAGTATTCAAAAGGGCGTCCGCGATGTCATCCACGCTACCTTTGAGGCTGTAGAAAAACCTGCCTCAAAGCAGCAGGATCCGGAGGCAATGAGCAAATCTCAGCTGAAAGCCGCTATCGCCAAATTGGAGAAGGAAATGAAAAAAGCGGCAGCGGATCTTCGTTTCGAAGAAGCAGCTCAGCTTCGTGACGAACTTCTGTATCTGCGTGGTCTACTCCTCGAATTAAAATAAAAATATCCATAAAAATATGCACTCCAAAAGTTTTCAGCTTTTGAAAGTGCATATCTTTTTACCTAAAAGGAATTATCGTTCCTTTCTATATTGGGCGACGAGTCCTCTGATCTCCTCCGGAAGTTCCTCTAGAAGAATCGCATCCTCTTTTCCTACATTGTCACAAATTCGGATGCTTCTCAACAATCCACTATTTCGATCCCTTTCATATACCGCTACGCCTGATTGCATCACTTTACCTGAGGCGTAACCTGCTTCCGTAACAATCAATGTCCATTCTACCACGCATTTCAGTCCGTCATCCGTAATTGCCTCCGCACGCACATAAAAGTTTTTGGGGGCATCATTGCAGATTCCCGTATAGTGTTCTCTTATCGCATTCCATCCGGAATCTGCTATCTGAACCCACTCCGGACGATATCCTCCGTACGTGACATCCGGCGGAGTGATTGAAACTATTTTTTCTATACGTTCTTGGATATCCCCTTCTGCGTGCAATATCTCAAAATATTTTCTTATACTTCCTGTCATCAAAGTGCAGGGGGCAGGTTCTAAATACTCTGGCTGGAAAATAATTCGGCGATATGCGCTAAACCCCGGAAGCCAACCATAATAAAAATAGATACGAACAGCATCCAATAAATTGGGCTTACGCAAATCGCCCACAATGCACATCGGAATATCAATATTTCCCTTTTCACGCTTAAAATGAACTATAACCTCGCACGCACTACGGCCGCCAGAAGTTGTTTGTGTGATGGGCTCTATCGATGCTGAGTCCGCCTGGAAATCATGCAGCCAATTTTTCGAGAAAGAATAAATTTGTTCTTTTCCAGAATACCTTCCTTGCGGAGCATCCACATAGGAAGCACCGCCAAACTGCTGATCCTCCTCGAAATATGTAATTGTTTTCTCAGCCTCACCATCACAAATAGATTTTAAAAATAATAATTCGGCTGATTCTTGATTCACTCCTTCATACGCATAGGATGTTAGAGACGCAAATTTCATAGTTTTCTCCTTTTAGATTATAAAATTTTATTTTTCCTACAGATCACTGGCCAACTTCAATATTAGTGTACAATTGATACCGTTATTTGTAAAGTAGGCACAATATTGTGCTGTAGTTACCAAAAGGATACTAATCATTCCGATTCAAAAGAAAGAGGCTCCGGTTACGCCGGAACCTCTTTCTCTGATTTCCTCTGAATGCGAATCTCCATAACTCTTCGCTCTTCCATCTTTATCACTTGAACATCATAGTTTTCAAAAGCAAAACTATCTCCTTCTTGCGGAAGCCGATCTAACTTCTCCATGACCCATCCGCTGATGGTATTGGACTCATATGCATCCGGATCCTCTTGAAACTTCATTTCCTCAAAAAGATCATCCAAATCTGCATTGCCGTTTACAATACAAGTATTCTCATCTACCCAATTAAATAGATTTTCTTCCTTGGTATCATGTTCATCGTAGATCTCTCCGACCAGCTCCTCCAGAATGTCTTCCATTGTGACGATTCCTGTCGTTCCGCCAAATTCATCCAATACGATTGCCATATGAACATTGTCTTTCTGTAAAACACGCAGCAGATCCGAAATCTTCATACTTTCCTGGACAAACAGCGCCGGCTGGACTGCATCCATGATTGACTGTTTTCCTTCATGCAGCATCATCATAAAATCCTGCTCATGCAGAATACCGACAATATTATCCACCGTTTCTCTATATACCGGCAGTCTGGAATACGGATGATCCCGAAACGCCTCCAGAATCTCCTCTATACTATCCTCCGCATCAATTGCGATCATATCTACCCGGTGTGTCAGAATCTCTTCCACATTTACATCATTAAACTCAATCGCGGAACGAAGCAGCTCACTCTCGTTTTGATCGAGCACGCCTTCCTGCTCAACCTCATCGATCATCGTCATCAGCTCTTCTTCTGTCACACTCTGTTTCTTTCCGATATGTACGACCTTTCCAAGAAGTTTTTTCCATGCGCCAAAGATGATATTGAATGGCGTCAGGACTACCATTAATATCTTTACAATCGGCATCGCCGCCATGGCGAATTTTTCCGGCATCTCCTTCGCGAGGCTTTTGGGCGTAATCTCTCCGAAAACCAGGACCAGCAGGGTCATAACGATAGTGGATACTGTAACACCCTTATCTCCCCCCAGCCAATTCGTAAATAAAACCGTCGCTATAGAAGCTGACGTAATATTTACAATGTTGTTGCCAATTAGCAGCGTAGACAGCAATGCATCAAACCGATCCAAAATCTTCAGTGTTTTTTCAGCCTTTTTATTGCCTTCCGTTGCCATATTTTTTATTCGAATTTTATTAACACTGGTGTAAGCCGTCTCGGTCGCTGAAAAAAAAGCAGAAGCGCAAATCAGCAGTGCCAAAATGATTACCATAAAATCCATTTCTTAACTCCCCTAATTATTATATCCAATATATCACGAAAAGACCGGATACAATCCCTCAATCTAGGACTGCACCCAGCCTGTCATTTTGCCTTATAGCAAACGTTTATCTCCTAAAGGAACGTCGTCCACTGAAAGTCCACCAACCTTAATCTCATATTCATGCTTTCTCACATGTAAGAACAGTATACCGAAAAAACTATCTTCTGTCAATATTTTTCTCATTCTTTTTATATATCGGTACAAACCCAAGAACCGCTGCCATACTAACGGCTGCTGTGACTATCCACACACAAATCCTCTCTTGGGAATCTCCTGTTTGTGGTATCAAAGGTTCCAGCGTATATTTCGCATTATATCTCCTCTCATAATTCCATGTTCTTCTATCTACGTTCATCTCCGGAACAATAGCCAGAATGGATTGAACCATGGCTTCTTTCTTGTCCCACTGCTTCAAAAGATAGATACCCGGTCTTACTATAACCTGAATCTTACCCTCTGCATCAAAGCTTTTTATCTGCAGCGGTTTTATTTCTTCAGCTTTTTCTTCTATCTCTTCCATATCCTTCTCCGAAAATCCTGCCACCCATCTTTCTGGCTCTATCCCTTCCATGCCAAATTCTTCTTTCCAATGATACGTCCATTTGGGACCTTCCACTTGTGCTTCTGCAATACAATAGACTGCCATCATCTCCTGTGTCAATTCAGAACTGTCCGTCTCAATCACAATTCTACCCATCTGTTCGGCTGCACCAATCGGAATGTTCGTTAGCCACAATAGAATCCAAATGATCATGAAAACTTGAATCCTTTTCATTTTTCTATCTCCTCCTTTTCCGATTTTTGCCTACAAATACAATTGCCGCCACCGCCAATATTATAGGAATTCCATAGATACCTCCCCAGGATTCTTCTTTAGGAACATCCGTCCTCTGAACCTGCTTCTGCTCTTCTTCCATTCCGTCTTCTACCCGATGTGCCCGGACGAGAAGTCTATGCGTGTTCATCCCATATGGATAGCATGTCAAAAGCGTTACATACTCTTTCCCTTCTTGTATCTCCAATTCCTCTATATCTTCAGGACTCACGATTCGGATTTGATCCACCTGATATACCATTTTCTTTTTTAAAATATATAAGAAAAATAGATCTCCTTCCTTCAGTTGAGTCAGATTATCAAACATTTGGGCTCTCGGATACCCGGTATGAGCAGAGAGAACTGCATGTGTATTCTCTCCGCCCACCGGCAAAGATGTATTCATCAGGTGAACCGCTCCTTTTTCCAAAGCGTTCTCACCCTCATGATAGATCGGTAAATATACTTTTATCTGCGGAATCTCAATATATCCCATCACCCCTGTCCCCTCTATATCAAGAAGTTTTTCATAATTTTGATTCAAATTTTGAAAATCCTCTGACATATGATTTTCTTTCTTTAGAACAGAATACAAGCTTTTGTTATATTCCTCCGCTTTTTCTATCAACTGCTTTTCTTCTGCTTTCGAAACTCCTTCCGTAATCTTCTGATATTCACGTATGACCTCTGAATGATTGCGTCCTGCCAGATACTGACTGATTCCCGGATAACACATCAGACCTCCCCCTACAACCAGCAATACCATCAAAAGGATTCCGCTTATTCTACTCTTCATTTCACCGATCTTGTTCCAGACCTTCGAATCAAGCCCCATACTCCGCCCAAGAAAACCAAGCCCCCACTTACAATAAATACCATACTTCCTACACCGCCGGTTGCCGGCACTTCCAAGCCCTTGCGATTATACACGGTGAGGTTAAATTTCCCATTTTCTTTTGTGTTGTAATTGCTTTTCCAGATCATGTTATTATCCTCTGTCCATCGATAACGGTAGCGCTTGGCAACGACACTCTCTTCATTACTCATTGTACCGTCATCTCCGTCTAAAACATAGCGTTTTACTTCTTTTCCCCGTGCAATTGCTACATACTCCCCGACCGTATGCCCTGTCAGATCCACAGATAATTTCTGTACTTTTCCTGTTGTCGGATGCTCTTGTTCAATAAAATACCCATATCCGTCCTCTATCTGAATGTACTCTCCTTCCGGATCTTCCTGATATTGAAACTTTACGGCTTCAGACGCCGCCTTCGAAACAATTGTAATCACGATGGGTTCCGTTAGGAGATTATACCCATGGACTGCTTTTGTCTCTATCAGCTGATATAAGCCGTCATCTAAGCCGTAAATATTCGCAACATTTTCTTCTGTAATTTGGATAACATCCCCTGCTCCTTCTTTTTCCTTATCAATATAATAACCTCTGCCGTCCTGATAGGCTGTCACTTTGATCTCTTCACGCTCAGCGTTATACAATCGGAACTCTGTTCCGCGCATATTGTCCGCGCCCTCTCCCATTTTACTTATTTCCAGCGCATACGTAAAAACTTTTGTATCTGCACACCGTGGATTAACTGTATCGATTGCAGCGCCCTCCTGCGGTATGTGCACTGTATTTTCTATACGTTTCGCACCGCTTACAGTTGTATGAGAGTACATCAAGGCGGCGTCATTCGGATTTCCTGGATTGCCGATGATCGCATTTTCATTGAGAATGACGTTATATGTAATGTATATCTCAGAATACCGGCGAGTTCGTTTCACCGAATCCTGCCCTTCCTGTGATAGAGCCTGTGTATTAAAATAAATGTGAAATGTCCTGCATCTGTCCTCTGTTATCGTCTGAGAATTCCCATAGATATCTGCTGACGCCTGCGATTCATCTACGGCTTCTGACGGATCTGTCACTATATAATTGTAGATTCCCTCTTCATCTTTTTGAGGAATGTATTCCATTGTTCCATTCAGAGCATTTCTCCCCCAGACTTCCATCGCTGCCCGCGCATTTTCGCCGGCTACATCATTTGTAAAGGTCATCCCTGCTCCCATTCGCTCTGTTATATAGTAAAACTCCATCATTCCAACATTTTGCGGGACCTCACAGCGTATATGATACGAAATGGTATCCCCTATCTCATAATCCTCTGTATTCGTCAGGACATCATTCGAAGGATCATCATTCTCCTCGGTCTGCACCTCTGTTGCCTCTCCCCGATCTGCGATAATATGTTTCTCAATCGACAACATCCGCGTACGGTTCTTGGGATGAAGTACCACGTCATAGATCCAATTTTCCCCTTCTCCATCCATGCTGTCTGTCATCGGCAATGAGAACACCGCCGCCTGCGTATCTGTAACAATCGATGGATATTCTTCCTCATACAGCATATAGATTCCCAGCGGAAGCAAATTATTTCCTTCTGCATCCTTACCAAACCGCAAATATCCCTCCACATCTGTCCTTCCTTGCCAGCTTGGCAGGGAAGCAAGACAAGATTCACTGATTCGTTTTGCTGGATCGGAACTCTCTCGCAGTTCTGTGACAAATTGATGGAGTTCCTGTGCGCTTGACAATCCGGAAGGAATGTCAATGACACTTCCGGTCTCCGATATCAATTTGGAAGTGTATTCTATTGTCACACTTGCGCCGCCCTCCAGATGATTTTGCGTTATATCGGCAATCTGATATAACGTATATGTCACATCCGGGAGCGGTTTATATGTAGGATGTGTTCCGTTATTATTCTCCAGCGCATCCGAATCGGATTCATATTTGTAGATTGTAACGGAGCCTTTCTGGTTCCAATCCACCGTCTCCTTGGTAATCCGCTCCTCAGCATAGATCCTCTGTGTCCCTATACACAAAATTAAAATTCCAATCCATATGATTTGCCCAATTCTCATAGTATTCTTCTCCTTTTTCTTATTTTTGAGGCCATCAGTAGAGTACCTCCGCCCAATACATGATAGAGCCCGCTTCCTGTTCCACCTGTTGAAGGCACTTGTAAAACCGGACGATTCTCAATATACATCGTTTTGTCCAATGTTTCTTCTTTTCCTGATATTGAAAATTCCACTGGAGACATCAATAGCTGATATCCCTTGGGCGCCTGTATTTCTGTCAATCGGTACTGTCCTGCGATTAAATTTTCAAAGATGACCTCTCCCCTTTCATCACTTTCCTGTACCATAAGTTCAATCCATGCATAGCTTTTTCCCTTCTCGTCGACTTCTTCACCTTCTTTTCCATAATCCCGGATCTCCAGGCGAAATACTGCCCCAGAAATACGATTTTCCTGTGTCGCTCCATGTTTGATGATCACCAACTTTCCCCTTTTGAATCGATTTTCAAATCGAACAACTGCCGGATGCTCGTTTGTATTGTATTCTGTTACCTCGATCTCCTGTGCCTCCGGGATCACATATGCCTCCATGGACCCATCCGGAATCTCCTCAATTCGATATTTCCCTACACGAAGTCCAGGCAGGGAAATCCTTCCTTCTATATCTGTCGTCACCACTTCATCATAAGTCTGTCCCGTAACATGAAACCGAATTCCCTGCAAAGATCTTGCGCTTCCTGCCAATTGCTCGTATTCCTCGAACACCTTACGGATCTCCAGTGTTCCTCTCTGCGGCTCTTCCATCAAAGTATTACCGCTTGCTAGACCTGAAATCTCTATTTCCTTTCCATGATCTTCCCTGGTTACCTGAAAATTCATTGACAGAGAAGTCAGCTGATAATTTTCAGGCGCTTGGATTTCTTTCACACAATATTGTCCTACCGTTAAATCCTGTACAACATACTCTCCATTTCCGCAATCAGTCATTACACTGTAGAGGACCTCGTTCCCATCTTCCATTATTTTGTATATTTCAAATATCGCTCCGGCAAGCTTTCGCTCTGCATATTCTGCGTCCTGCTTTATCAGTTTCAAATGGGCGGTTACTACTTCGTTAACAAAACGAATCGTCTCTTTTTTCCCTGCTGTTACCAGCACATTCTGACTATTATAAAGGAAGCCATCCAATCCTCCTCCAACCTCTGTCAGCGTATACTCTCCCGGCGATACATCTGCAAATACGGCAATCCCTTCACTATTCGTTTCTGCTGTATAGACTCTTTCTTCTCCCAGATAATTCTTTCCTGTAAGCTGAAATGAAAATCCCTTAAGCGAAATATTCTCATATTCATGAACCGCTCCGGAGATTTCCTTGTAAACCTCGACGCTGCCTGCCTTCCTCTCATCTATAATCGGTTCCCTTTCCATATCGTAGTGTGGTGTCTTCTCACTCAGTACAAAAGAGTATTGTCTCGGATTGATCTCGTATCCTTCCGGCGCCTGGATCTCTTTTATATAGTATCTGGTCCCCGCATAGACATAAGGTAGATTTTGAAATTGCCACTTCCCCTCTGGATCTGTTATGGTTCGCTGCAACTCACGTCCGGAAATATCATACACTCCCATCACTGCCCCTGAAACCGCTTCTCCTGTCGGATCCTGCTTTAGCCCTCTGATAGAACCTATTAATGGATCTTCTGCGTATCCATAGGTATCATTCTCCATCTTTTTTAATTGCTTCAGACTCTCTTCTGTCAGAGAAAATACCGCCGATTCTCCCAAACCGCTCTGCGTAATTTTCCCTTTCAACTCGACTGCCGACAACGAAAAGCCGTCCGGTGCTTTTGTTTCCCGCAAGGTCACACTGCCTATGGGAAATTGAATCTTTCCATCTACACATCTCAGAGTAAATTCTCCTGTTTGAGACTTCAGATTCCCCTGGATTAACTTCAGTGTTCCGTTCTCCTCCGTAGTAAAGATTCCTGTCCAGCGTGCTTCTCCATCCCATGTATCATTATCATAGTAATTCAAGGTGAATTCTGTACCGGCAAAGCCATTTTCCTGAAACTGCTGCGTTGCTGCGTTATATTTTCGGATTCGCAGATCGATCGGTACATCCGTCGGTATCTCCTTTACCACAATTTCATTAGCATTTTCTGATATCGAGCATGTCATGATTTCTGAATTAACCAGATACCCCTTCGGAGCCTTTATTTCTTTGACATAGATTTTCGTCCCTACATCGTATAATTTTTCAGATATCGCTCTGCCTTCTGCATCCGTTGTCAGAATTTCCACTTGTTTTGTACATTCCGCATCGCTATAGATCCCATATTCCGCGCCTTTTAAGGAATACAAATTTAACGAACTAAAGTATTTCACATCGGAATCGGTTTCTTTTTTCAGACTCACTCTCTTTTGTTTTATCGTCTGTATCCTAAGATATTTTTCCACGTTCTGCACCACTGTTTGTGCGCCGACAACCGCAGACTGCCACTTTCCATTGGCCTCAATCACATAGATGCCCGATACGTCCTGCCCGAAATTTCCCCCTTTTGTATACGCAACATTGGCCTCTTTCATATTCTGTTCCCGATCCGTACAGAACTTATATTGATAATTTCCCAGGTATGTAATGGTGATTCCCCGTGATTCTAAAGCTTCTGTCCATATTCCGGTCTTAGACAGCGGATCTGGCGGTACTGCTTGGTTGGTATCTGTTACAACTGCCATATAGCATCGTTCTGTATCATCCCATCGGAGCGTAATTGTCTGCTCCTGTCCGATTTCCGAGCCCGACTTTGCCACGAAAGACGGCAGCTTTAGCCGATCATCCAACTGCTTCACCATCCAGTCATAACAGTAGGCCGCAGGTGTTCCTTCAAGAGAAGCACGGAATCGGCTGCTCTCTTCTAACACTGCGGAGAGTCCTCCCTCTGTAATCGTCCTTGTCCCTCCTACAATCTCCCACATCAACGCATTGGAGGCAACATACCAGTCGATCAGGTTTCCCTTGGTTCCCCGTACTTCCAGATAATTCTTCAGCTCATCCGCATATGGACTTACTATCTTCCACTTACGTCCCCATGTTCCCGCAAGACTATTGGCCGCCCCGTTTGCGCTCTCGGCTTGTGCCGCAAAATGCATCGCAAGCTGCAGAAGTGTCCACTGCTTTCCATTATTTTTAGGAATCAGATACTTCTGAATATATTCAGAAGCCTCTGCTGTTTTGAGCTGAAAAGAATCACTATTGGAGACATCATTTTCCATCTCGATACAATATGCTAATGTCGCTGTACTCTGCGGCGCATAAATCCAACGCAATGCGTAATGATTCCTGATCTGCACAGTCTGCCTGGCACCATAATCTCCTGTAACCCTCCAGGGACTCCACGGAACCTCCGCATTATATATCCATAAATGGCGATACTCCTCCAAACCGGAAGAATAGGACCACATCTCCTTCCCGTTGACTGGTTTCCATTCGTTCATCGGACTTCCCTGGATGTTGTTAAAATAAACATCATTAAAATAATTGCCGTCTCCATCCCAATCTCCCTGGCCAGCAGCGCAATATCCGCCATAATAAAGGGACGAGTCCATGCCGATATGCGCCTGCGCAAATATCATCTCCGTCCCTGCCTCCGTATGAACAGCTACTTCTTCCGGATCTGTATCAAAACGGCCAGTCTTCCCTTCATATTGGCTGAGATCCAGCGAAGGCGTCTCCTCTGCCTTTACAATGGAAATACTGCAAAATAACAGCAGCAGAAACATTAGCATCCATCTTTTCATTCTGTCCCCTCCTGTTTTAAATACAAAAAAGACGACCATTTCTGATCGTCTCTCTCTGCCCCTACTTTGTTACCAATTATATCATAGCACGTCAAACTGAAATTTGCAAGCACAATTGTCAGAATATTTGATTTTCTATCTTTTTTCTAACATTTTTCGAATCAACTATCATACTTTCCGATATTCTTATCAATATCAAAAAATAATTTTCTCATAACTTGTCATCGTCAAAAATCATAAAGTTGGAAGACGCACTCATTTTTTCGCTACATAAAATTCGCTAGCAATCCCTTGATTTTAGTCCATTCTTTCTTATGGTTTCTAATTCTTCTGCTGTTAAACATTTCGACTCGTAAAGCCGTAAATACTCTTTGGATACATCTGAGTCAAAGATTAATACGTCATCAGAATTTATCGTAACATCGACACCACTACGATAAAGTTTTCCAATCGGATGCATAGACATATCCGCAACTCTTCCAAGTAAAATATTGCTTGTTGGCGTAATGTTTAATCTAATCTTATGATCTGCCAAAAAGCGAATTACGGATTCGTCACTGGCCGCCGCTATACCATGTTGTACCTCATCAAGTTCTAATTCTTCTACTGCTGTTCTCACGTCTTTAGCCGTTCCCCATTCTCCGACATGTGCTTTTAATTTTAATCCTTCTTTTTTGGCGCGTCGATAAATTCCTTTAAAATTTTCAATAGGTTGCGCTAATTCATCACCATACAAATCAATAGAATAAAAATTTTTGTTTCCCCAAAAGTAAGATTCGATATTGGGATCGATCTCTTTTTGAGCACTTGTAAAAGCATTAACCAACTCATCAATATCATTATTAAAAAATTCCTTTAACCCCCAAACATCCTCCCCGATTTCAAGCACAGTTACCCCGTCTTCCTTAGCCTGTTGAAAGGTTGCTCTGATTAAGAGTTTTCTCATCTCAGTACTATTAAAATGCTGACCGATATATTTTTGACTCCAATGATCCATCTCGTCCATCGATGCTAAAGGACTCACTAATGGCTCAATTTTTTTACCAGTGATCTGATATATGAACTTTCTATTTCCCCCAAGCACAAAATGATTATGTAAGTCTGACTTAGGATACTTTCTTAGCTCCTCCAAATTCCTTTGCTCCAATGCACATGTAAAACTATTCATAAATC
The DNA here is from genome assembly GCA_902493345.1 of uncultured Eubacteriales bacterium. Lineage (GTDB taxonomy): Bacteria > Bacillota > Clostridia > Lachnospirales > Bianqueaceae > Faecimorpha. The sequence continues at coordinate 24,121 of CABUPM010000002.1, forward strand.
TGTTTTCTCCTGACTGTTCGATTTCCCCATAGATTCCGATTTGTTAATTTGTTTTATTATATCACGTATATGCACATTTACAATAAAAAAGAGTAATCCAATTTTCTCGATTACTCTCTGTTCATTACTCCCATGATAATACTATCAGTCCTTACTTTTCATCCACCACCTGGAAAATATAGAACTTCAGATAATAGGATTCGTCCGCAGACCAGAGGATCGGATGATCCGGCGCCTGTGTTCGGAATTCTACCTGTCTCAGACGCTTATGGGCCGTCTGCGCAGCCTGCCCTATCGTTTTGGTAAACAGCTCATATGTCATGAAATGCGAACAGGAACATGTCGCCAGATATCCTCCATCCTTCAGCAGATGCATTGCTCGGAGATTGATCTCCCGATATCCGCGCGTCGCATTTTTGACGGAATTCTGCGATTTTGTAAAGGCCGGCGGATCCAAAATGATCAGATCAAATTTCTCGCCCTTACGCTCCAATTCCGGCAAAAGCTCAAACACATCCGCACATTGAAATGTGACTTTGTCTTCCAAAGCATTCAATTTTGCATTGATTCTGGCCTGTTCTACGCCAAGCTCCGATGCGTCAACCCCCAAAACAGAGCTGGCTCCCGCAACCCCGGCATTCAAAGCAAAGGATCCGGTATGCGTGAAGCAATCCAACACCTTGGCTCCTTTCGCAATTCTCTGTATCGCCAAACGATTGTATTTTTGATCCAGAAAGAAACCGGTCTTTTGTCCGTTTTCTACATCCACCTGATATCGAACACCATTTTCCTGGATTTCTACCAATGTATCAAACAGTTCGCTCAAAAATCCCTTGCTGCGCTCCATACCTTCCTGCAGGCGCACCTTGGCGTCACTGCGTTCATAAACACCTCGGATCTGTACTCCGTCCTCCTGCAAAATCTCGCAAAGATTTCGGACAATCGTCATCTTCAGACGTTCTATTCCCAAAGCCAAAGACTGTACCACCAGCACGTCCGAAAACTTATCGATTACGATGCCCGGCAAAAAATCCGCTTCGCCAAAAACCAGTCGGCAGCTGGATGTGTCCACTGTGTGCTTTCTGTATTCCCACGCGTTTTGAAGGCGCATTCTCAGAAACTCTTCATTTACCGTCTGATCTACCTGGCGCGTCATCATCCGAATCCGAATCTTGGAATTCATATTGATGAACCCCTGTCCTAATCCATGTCCCCGGTCGTCATATACCGGCAGTATATCGCCGTTTTCAAATTCTCCATCGATATGGTCAATCTCATTGTCATAGATCCACAGGCCACCTGCTCGAAAGAACCTGCCCTCACCCTTTTTAATATAAACTTTAGCCATAATTATTTTGTCCCCTTGCTTTTCTTCTCTTCCTCGGAATCCAAAAGCGCTCTATACTCCAAATATTTCTGTACCCTCACTTTTTGGGCAAAACAAAGCGCTACACTCCGCAAAAGCGCCGCCTCATCGCGCACATCCACCGCAGCTGTATTCTCCCCTAAAAAAGCCGTCTTAAGGGCTCTCTCCAGTTCTTCACAGAAGAAATCATACGCTTTTTCCAACGGATATGTCTCGATCTGTAAGGTGATCAATCGGCATATATCCGAAATACTGAATATTCTCTTCAGAATACATACTACCAGCAGATACGCAATGTGCTTTCTAGAATACTTTTTATTGACAGGCGGCGTTACGATCTTCTGCTTAACATAATTGTTGACCATAGAGGATGTCATCGCTTTTTCCTCTGGGTGAAAGGGCTTCATTACTTCCTCAATCACGCTCAGCACTTGGTCCATGTATAAATCCAACCCAGGAAGCTCGTTGTATCTTGGGCAGTGAAATTCTAATATTTCCTGCACATAGTCAGACTTCAAAAATTCTTCATCCATATGCTTCCCTCCCCAACTCATTTTTCATATCTTACCACCCATTCACAAAAAAGTCAATATTTTATTTCCGCTTCCGCTTGACATATCCGTCAAAAATGATATACTGTTATTCAATACTAGATATTGTGGATTGGAGGTTGTTATGATGAGTGAAAAAATCGCTATCTTAGTAGATTCCGGCACGGACGTTCCTGAATCTTACGTTCAAAAATATTCAAATATATATTTCGTTTCTCTGCGGGTTATCTATCCTGAAGGTGAATACGAGGATCGTATTGATATCACATCCGATCAGATCTTCGCAAGGATGCCCCATGAGATCCCTAAGACTTCCTTGCCGGACGGCGGTCAGATCGCCGATACTTTTCATAAAATTATTTCTGATGGCTATAACAAACTCCTGATCATCACAATATCTTCCGGCCTATCCGGAACCTTCAATACCCTTCGTCTTGCCAGCCTGGACTATCCGGAACTTGAGACTGCATTGATTGACACCAAGAATATCGGTATCGGCGCCGGCTGTCAGGCCGCATACGCGGCAGATTTGATTGCTGAAGGGGTTCCTTTTTCTGAAATTGTCACCCGTCTGGAACATAGTGTTCCGCTCACTCATGTTTTTTTCTGCGTAAACACGTTGGAATACCTGATGCGCGGTGGACGGATCGGCAAGGTAACCGGCATTGTCGGAACCGCTTTGAATCTCAAGCCCGTTATCTCCTGTAATGAAGACGGCATTTACTACACGGTAGCAAAGTCCCGCGGCCGTGAAAAATCCCTGAAAAAGGCACTGGAGTTGATCCTGAACCTGAGCTCCACAACCGACAGATTCAATGTAGGTGTCGCACAAGCCGGAGCTCCTGAAGAAGCCCAGAAAATTGTTTCCATTTTAAAGGAAGCACTTCCTCAGGCCGTTCATATTTTTGAAGGTTCTATCAGTCCTGCACTGACCGTTCATACCGGCCCCGGTCTTTTAGGGATCTTCATTCAGCCACTGGACTAAAAACCTTATTTTACGAAAGCAGCCTGCCAGAGTAACCTTTGGCAGGCTTTTTGTATAAAAAAAGAACCGCATCCTCATGCGATTCTATTCAGAGCACGCGACGGGATTCGAACCCGCGACCCCCGGCTTGGGAAGCCAGTGCTCCACCACTGAGCCACGCGTGCTTATTTCAGAACAAACTTATTATAGTATACCTTATTCAAAAAGTCAAGATATTTTTCATAGCTGCATTTACACAATTTGGATTTATCTGCATATAATAAATACCAAAATGAATAAAGGAGGTGTAAAATGCCAAAGGATCCCCCCATAGATCGTCTGCTGGAAAAAATTCATCAGGAACAGTTGGCCTATCACAAAAGACTGCTTTCCTCCTCTAAAGAAGAGATCTGGGCAGCCGCCGAAGAGATTTCCCTCCACAATGCAGTTTGCTGGCTATTAGAAACGGAAGATCTGACAGAACAAGAGATACTCTTCCTCCTTCGAATGGATCATCCTCTGGAAAAAATTTGCGAAGCCTGGCGTCAAAATGAAGAGTTTGATTTTTATAAGGCCCTCTTTCATGTTATCAAAGCTTATGCAAAATGATCTTAACTATGGGTGTACCATTCCTTTCCGTTAAAGAATATTCTCCTCTATAAACCTGGCTACGCCGTCCATATCATTGCTGTCGATAATTCGATCTGCTAGGTCAAGAACGGAAGGGATGGCATTCGATACAGCCACACCAAGTCCGCAGTTCTTTATAGGTTCTATATCATCGTTATCATCACCAAAATAGACGGCCTCGCTCGGAGAAACACCAAAGTAGGAGAGCATTTGTCTGATGCCGTTCCATTTCGTAGCTTTGCTGCTCATAATTTGGATCAGATTATTATTGGCGATGGTGTGATACACATCATCGGTCAATGTGTTTTTAACGCCCTCATATAGCGGTTTCTGTTGGCTGCTTGCCAGTATTTTATAGAGGATAATGTCCTCCGGTAATGTCGGAAACTTATCCCAAATGACAGGCTCCCAAACCGGAATGTCTCTGTTTGAATACAGACCTTTGCTTGTTTCTATGGAAAGAAATACATCCGAGTATTGCAAAATAGCAGACAGTATTTTTTCTCCGCTTTCACACGGGATTCCAATTTCCAATCGGTTCTGAGGAAGCGACACGACAGCTCCGTTTGTAGCGGTTATGGCATCAAAGCCGATCAAGTTGTTATAGATCCGAATATCTCTTATAGGTCTTGCGCTTGCGGCCATAATAAGGATTCCATGATCGTGACACTTCTTGAGAACAGCCACGGTGTACTCGGACACGCTTTTGTCGGTATGTAGCAAAGTTCTATCTAAATCGGTAATTATGGCTTTCATGCGTTCCTCCTTTGTAATTAGATTATAGACCAATCCCTGACACCCTTCTATTTTATACCTTTTGACCCGTTGATGCAACTGGCCATCGTCTCATTGCACGATTTTATAATAGGTTTTTGCCGTCAAGCTGTAGACAATCGTATAGAATACAGCGAAGACCAGGAAGCAGCCCAGCATACACATTCCAAACAGAACAATATTATGCATGGAAAAGAGCTTCAAAAGCCTTGTAATCAGCGGAAAGGCAAAGGACAGATGAACTCCGGCCGTAATTAATGGCAGGAAGAAAACCATTAGGACCTGAGAATGAATCGCCTTTTTCACTTCTTTATGACTCATGCCGACCTTCTGCATGATTTCGAAGCGTGTGCGGTCTTCATATCCTTCTGAGATCTGTTTATAGTAGATGATCAGAATTGTCGCCATGACAAAGAGTACTCCCAAGAATATTCCGATGAAAAAGAGGCCGCCGTAAATCGAATTGAAACTCTTAACCCCATCGAAACGGCTCTCTACTTTGATTACTGATGGAATCTGTCCTATTTTATTCAGAATCTCATTCTCGGTTTCTTCCGAAAACTCCGCGTTAATCCCATAATAGTACTGAATCTCCGAAGCATTGGCTCCATAAGCTTTCTTATTATCTGCTTCCAGCTTCTGAAGTGTCTGCCAATCCGGAACAACCGCGATATAACTCTCTGCCATTCCCGCGTAGATATCTCCGATATATGGGAATTCTGCGATCTGTCCCACGATCCTGTACTCCTCTCCTGCAAGGCGGACTGTCCCCTCAGAACCATTCATTGCCAGAATCTCATGATCCTTCAGGACATAATGATTTCCGCTGATTCTGTTATAATCCTCCACTGTTAGAGCAAAAAATGTTCTTAATGTGGTATATTCCCCGGTATTTACTCCGGTAAGCAAAGCATTGTCCTTGCTGTAGACAGTATATTCCAGATATGGATAACTGACCGCATCTTCATTCAATCCCAAGGCCGCCATTTCCTCTGATGGATCCTGGAGCGCATATACCCCCAATGGATGCGGATACCGCTTCTGGATCATGTCCTGTCCTCCCAGATACAGGGACATCGTAGAAGAGATCATCACCAGGACCATCGTAGATAGGATGCAGATGTTGCCAAGGCCAACTGCATTCTGCTTCATCCGGTACATCATACCGGATACGGAAATAAAATGCTTGGGCTGATAATAAAACCGTTTATTTTTTCGCATCAGCTTCAAAAAAGTAATGCTTCCGGCTGTGAAGAGGCAGTATGTTCCAATGATGACCAGGATTACCGCCGCGAAAAATAAAGTAAGCGCCTGCAATGGGTTGATCGTCGTCAATGCAATATAATAGCCCCAAGCCAAGGTCAGACAACCTATCAATGTCAGAATCCATTTACTCTTGGGCTCTTTCTCTCCTTTTTGATCGCTATGCAGAAGCTCTATCGGATTCGTAAGACGGATCTGACGCAGGCTATTGATAAAAATCAATAAAAATATAAAGCTGAAGAAAATGGCAGTAAAGAGGAGAACACTTCCTTGTATGAAGAATCCCATTTTTACATTTTCATCAAAAATTCTCAGCAGGATTAAGAACATCAGCTTATCCATCAGCATCCCAATCGCAAGTCCTACACTCAAGCTGATCAGGAGTATATAGATTGTCTCACACGCGATCACATATCCCAGATGTCTTTTTCCCATGCCCAGAATATTAAACAGGCCGAATTCCCGCTTGCGCCTCTTCATCAGGAAGCTGTTGGTGTAAAACAAAAAGATGGCGGCGAAAATACCGGTCACGCCGACTCCAAGCATCAATGTAGCCTGAATCACGCCTCCTCCGCGCATTTGAATCAGATCCGGGTTTTGAGCCAGGGAAAAAATCATATAAAACATGGCAATCGTCACAATACTGGCGAGCAGATACGGAAAATAAATCTTACGGTTCTTCTGGATATTACCTGCCGCAAGCTTCCAGTAAAATCCCTTACCCATTGTGAACACCGCCTGTCGCAATCATAGTCAATGTATCCGATATTTTCTGGTACATCTCTTCTTCTGTGGCATGGCCCCGATATAACTGGTGAAAAACTTCTCCATCCTTGATAAACAGGACCCTTCCGGCACTGCTTGCCGCTTTTGTGCTATGTGTAACCATCAATAGGGTCTGTCCCTGCTGATTGATCTCGCCAAAAAGGCGCAGCAGCTCGTCGGATGCTCTGGAATCCAATGCTCCGGTAGGTTCATCCGCCAAGATTAATTCTGGCGATGAGATCAAAGCTCTGGCAACGGCCGCTCTCTGCTTCTGCCCGCCGGAAACCTCGTAGGGATATTTATTCAAAATCTCCGTGATCCGAAGTCTTTCCGCGATCGGCAGAAGCTTCTTCTCCATCTCTTTGTACGGACAGCCGGACAAAACCAGCGGCAAAAAGATATTGTCACGCAGAGAAAATGTATCCAACAGATTAAAATCCTGAAAAACAAACCCCAGATGTTCTCTGCGGAAGGCGGCAATCTCGCTTTCCGGGATCTGACTCAGATTCCGGCCGTTGAGCAGAACCTCTCCGCCTGTCGGTTGATCCAGCGCCGCAAGAATGTTGAGCAGTGTTGTCTTACCGGATCCGGACTCACCCATGATCGCTACATATTCCCCGTTTTCTACAGTAAAATTAACATCGGCCAAAGCCTGAACACGGCTGCCGCCAAACCGGGTCGTATACACCTTTTTCAGATGGTTTACCTCTAAGATTGACATGTTATATGCCTCCTTTTGATTTCTTACGTCCCCTATTATAGCCAAACGGGAGAATGCCTGCTATCGAAACAGCTTACATTCTCCCGCTTATACTTACATTTTCGTAAGGTTATTGTTGGGTTCCGATCTCATAGATATCCAATCCGATGTATACCTTGGTTCCCTGTCCTTCTTGTGACTCAATATGAATCGTATGTCCCAGCTTCTCCAGGATGCGCCTGCATAGATATAGTCCCAGGCCCGTGGCTCGCTTTTCTTCCCGTCCATTGTATCCGGTAAATCCTTTTTCAAAGATTCTGGCCAGATCCTCTGGTGCGATTCCGATACCGGTATCCTGGATTACAAGACTCTGCCCCTCCATGTAGATGCTGATTCCGCCGCTCTTCGTATATTTAAGGGCATTGGAGACGATCTGTTCTATACAAAAACCAAGCCATTTCTCATCGGTCAGGACCATGTACGAAAGATCTCCCACCGTCAGGGACAGCTTCTTACGGATAAACAACGGCGCGTATTTATGAATCACGCCCTTCACAATCGGCTCCAGCGCCTGCCGGCGGATTACATAATCTGTGGATTCGCTCTCCAGTCTCTGATAGGACAACACCATATCCACATATTGTTCCATCCTTAAAAGTTCTCCTTCGAACTCTACTGTACCGGCCATGAGCCGCATAGCCGCAATCGGCGTCTTGATCTGATGCACCCAGAGCGTATAATACTCTATCATCGCACTGCGGGCACGATCCCGTTCCAGGGCTTCTTTTTTGGATTTTTCGACCATCTCCGTAAGAAGTTTCTGATACTCCCTCTCTATCGCCCCGGTAGGCGGCGGCAGTTCATCCAGACCTACCGTCAGATGCCGCAGTTTTCTCAGCTTGGTCCTGTAACGTCTATAGGATATTCCAATGGCTATAAGGCCGATGCAGGCGCAAAGAAGGCCAGCGTACCATACCGGTTCTGCCTCGATCTGATATAGTGAAAAGATCCCCACGTAGATCAAGGTAAACAGCAGCAGGCAGAGAATTCCTCCACGGTGCTGCCATATTCCGTCCCCTATCTCTTTCATTCTTCTACCAAATACCCCTCACCCTTTTGGGTTATGATAAAATTCTTGAGTCCCAGCTCCTCCAGCCTCCTGCGGAGCCTCGCAATATTGACATTCAATGTGTTTTCATCTACATAGGAATCCGATTCCCATAGCTTCTGCATCAGAACCTCTCTTGTAACGATCCGCCCTTTATTCTCCAAAAGAGTTAAAAGAATCCGATATTCATTTCTCGGAAGGCGGACCCGCTGATCCTGATACGTCAGGACACAATCCGTTGTGGAGAAGATGATCCCCCGATGCTCCACAAGTCCGCTCTGTCCGCTGAAGTCATAGGTTCTGCGCAGCATGGCCTGTATCTTGGCAATCAGAACTTCCAAGTCAAATGGCTTCGCGATAAAATCGTCCCCGCCCATATTCATTGCCATCACAATATTCATATTATCCGACGCAGAGGACACAAACAATATCGGCACTTTGGATATGCTCCGTATCTGGCTGCACCAATGGTATCCGTTAAAAAACGGGAGACGAATATCCAGCAGCACCAGCTGCGGATCAAAAGCCGCAAATTCCGCCAGGACATTCTTAAAGTCCTTAACACTTCTGGCCTCATACCCCCATCTGGTCAGTCCCTTTTCCAGCGCCTGGGCGATGGTCTCATCATCCTCCGCAATCAGGATTCTGTACATTCTTCTGCCAGCTTTCTCAGGTTCTCGCCAGTCAGGCGATGCACCGTCCAATCCTTCATCGGAATGGCTCCCATAGATTCATAAAACGCTATGCTGGGCGTATTCCAGTTCAGGCAGGTCCACTCCATCCGTCCGCACCCGCGCTGCACGGCAATCTGCGCGAGTTTCCTGAAAAACAGCTTGCCAAGGCCGTGTCCGCGATATTCCGGTCTGACAAAGATATCTTCCAGATACAGCCCGGCACGTCCCATAAATGTCGAGAAATTATGAAAGTACAGTGCGAATCCTACGTCCTGCCCATCATGGGAAGCGATCAGTACCTCTCCAATCTTCTTCTCAAACAGCCATTCCCGCAGAAGCTCCTCCGTGGCTATCACCTGATCCGACATTCTTTCATACTCCGCAATCTCTCGGATGAATTGCAGCACAATCGGGATCTCTTCCTCTACGGCCTGACGGATCACAAACTCCATTCTCCGTCCTCCCCCCGTTTTTTCTCCAGGCTCTCCTCTCCATAGATCTTCTGACGAATGGCCTGCATTTTCAGATCCGTCTGTGAGATCACATCCGCACATTGACGAAGCTCTTCCTCTACTTCAAATAATTCTTCATAATCGTTTTCCTGCTTATAGTGAAGCTCGTGATCCAGGCTCGCCCAAAAATCCATAGCCAATGTCCGAATCTGCACTTCCACCGTCATCTTCTGTTTATGATCCGCAAAAAATACAGGAATCTGAAGAATCAGGTGCAGGCTTCTGTAACCGTTCGGTTTGGGATTCTTGATATAATCCTTGGTCTCCACGAGTGTGATATCGTCTTGACTCGTCAGCAATCTGGCAACTTCATAGATGTCGTCGATAAAAGAACAAATCACACGGACGCCGGCGATATCATGAATCTCGTTTAATAATGTATTTTCATTCATTTCAAAACCGCGCAGCTGGATCTTTCTGAAGAGGCTCATAGGCTTCTTAATCCGGGTTTTGATGATCTCAATTGGATTTCGCTTATATCTTACCGAAAAATCGTCGTTCAGGACCTCCAATTTGGTCCGCATCTCTCTGACCGCACAATTGTACATCATCATGATCTCCTGGAATTGTCCGATCTGATCGAACAAATGCTCCGTATCCACGGTCATATTCGGTAATGTCAAATAAAAGCTTTGCAGCTCATTGCTATTCATTTTTACCCCTCCCAACGCACATATTCTATCGAAAAAAAACTGTCTTGTCAAGGTTTTGCTTTTTCTCTTGATTCCGTATTCAAAAAATTGTATAATAGAAACAGTTGGATCATCATTACAATTTTATAGGAGGCAGTCGCTATGAAAAACGATAAGTTCACTTTTTTTAATGAAGTAGAGTTTCAGGATCTTGGTGGTGGTGTCCGCCGCAAAATTCTGGCTTACGGCGAAGATTTGATGCAGGTGTATCTGGAATTTGAAGAAGGCGCTGAGGGCAAAATGCATTCTCATCCCCATACGCAGCTTACCCATATTCTGGAGGGCGAATTTGAATTCACAATCGGCGGTGAAGTCAAGCGCGTTCATGCCGGCGACACGCTACTCAAGCTTCCGAATGTACCGCACGGCTGTGTTTGCACCAAGAAGGGAAAGATGCTGGATACCTTTACCCCGATGCGCAAGGACTTTGTAGGCGAAGAATAATACAGACAAACCAGGGGGCACAACCATATGAAAAAAACAACTATCGCGATGGTAGGCGCCGGCGGATTTGCCTGCAGCTACCTCAACGCTTTGTGGGGCGGCATCCATCCGGAGCGCTATGAGATCGTAGGGATTATCGATCCCTATGCATCCAATTCCTCACTGTATTCGGAGATTCTCTCCCGCAAAATTCCTCTATACAATACATTGGACGAGTTCTATGCAGAGCATACGGCTGAACTCGTCTGTATCGCATCTCCGGTACAATTCCATATTGAGCAGGTACGGATCGCTTTTGCTCACGGCTCTCATGTGCTGTGTGAAAAGCCTCTGACCGTCTATGCCAAGGATGTGGCTGACCTGGAGGCAGAAGCCCAAAAAGCTGGACTGCTGCTGGGCGTTGGCTTCCAATGGTCCTTCAGCCGCCGTGTACGCGCCTTTAAACAGGATATCCTCTCCGGACGCTGGGGAAAGCCGCTCTATATCAAGACGTTTATCTCCTGGATGCGCGGAGGATCTTACTATAAAAACTGGCATGGACACCTCTACGGTTCGGATGGCGGTCTGTTGATGGACAGCATTATCTCCAATGCCATGGCGCATTACCTGCATTTCGGTCTATTTTTACTGGGTGATACCATGGACAGCGCCCGGATGCCGTCTGCTGTCAAGGCCTCTCTTTACCGTGCCAAGGATATTACTTCCTTTGATACCTGCAGCGTCCGCTGTGAATTTGAAGATGGCGTGAGTCATTCTCTGTACCTGACGCACAGCGCTCCCAGAGACTTCTACCTGAATATCGAAATCGGTCTGGAAAAGGGAATCGCCCGAATCCAGACGGATTACCAGGAACTGGACGGCCATCTGCGGATGACGCCCTATGAGGGCCCTGAGGTCGATTATGATTCTGCCGGTGAACGTGTTGTTACCGTAGAGAAGCTGCTGGATATGATGGATGCCATACAGCATCCCCAGGACCCGATTCCCTGTCACGCGGTTACGACCCTTCCCTTCGCTACCGTCTGCAACTCTCTGTTCGCAGAGCTTCAGATTCATGACTTCGCTCCGGAAAAAATCGTACACCTTGAGGGAAGCAAAGCCAGTGAATATGTTCCCGGACTTTTTGAGGACCTGCAGCGCTGCTTTACGGAAAATCGTTCTCCTTATGAACTGGGATGCGATTGGGCTGTTCCGGATCAGGAATACATTCTGCAGTCTCCTGAATATTATAAAGAAAAACTAAGGGAGGTTTATTTATGAGCATCCGCGTGTGTTTCAGCGGCGGGAGCGGTCACTCCGGAAGTGTTGTCGCCGCTCTTCCCAAACTGCCGGAGGTCGAGCTGCGAGGATTTTGCCGCACCTATCCGGAGGAAGCAATGAAAGCTGTCTCTCCTCTGGGACTGAAGGAATATTCCACCCTGGAAGAAATGCTGGACGCAGAAAAGCCGGATATTCTGGTGTCGGACGGAATGTTTTCCCGTCATGGAGCCGACGCTCTGACCGTTCTGCGCCGCGGAATCTGTGAGAAGCCGGCCGTTCTTACAACCAGTCAGTACCAGGAGCTGTACGATGCCGCGACTCGTCCCGGCGCTCCCCTTTTCTGGACAATGCAGACCAGCCGCTACATGGACTGCTTCTACACCGCAAAACTTCTGACAGATGCCGGAGCTATTGGTCAGATCCGTATGATGAACAGTCAAAAATCCTACAAACTTGGAAAACGCCCTGCTTTCTTTGGCGCTCGTGAGACCTACGGCGGAACGATTCCGTGGGTGTCCATCCACGCTATTGACTGGATGCTCTGGATCTGCGGCAAGCCTTGTCTCAGCGCGGCCGGATTTCAGAGCCGTCTGGACAACCATAACAACGGTACTATGGAAATGACTGCTGTCTCGGTACTGGAGCTTGCGGATGATGTGATTGCGGATGTCCATACCGATTATTATCGTCCTGAAAATGCTCCCACCCATGGCGATGACCGTCTGCGGATCGTCGGCAGTACGGGAGTGCTCGAAGTTCGCGACTCTATGGTCTATCTGATCAATGATACGCATGACGGCTGTCAGCCCATGCCTTTATCCCATGCTCCCCGCCTTCTCTTTGAAGACTTTGTGCGGACCATGCAGGGAGAGCCTGGTGGACTGATCACCCCCAAGGACTGCCTCTACAGTACCTATGTTGCTCTGAAAGCACAGGAGGCCGCGGACCAACATCGTATTCTTTTCCTTTAAAACTGGACGGACTGCTGTTCACCGATCTTCTGACCGGCGGCAGCAGTCCTTTTTTATTATGCTATATACTTATGAACAGGCTTCTTCGCTGATTTTCATCTGTTTATAACAATAATTCAAAATATCTCCGCGCTTGATAATCCCGATAAAGATCCCGCTGTCATCCACAACCGGAACAAAGCTCTGCATATTGGCGACATTGATCAGACTATCCATTGTCGCGCTGATCGGCACCGGCTTGTACTGCCAATACCTCGGAATATTTTCCAGCAGCAGCTTACCCGTATCCTGAAATGTCAATCCGGGGTTACGCTTCATTTCCCACAGAATGTCTCCTTCCGTCAACACTCCGTAGTATCCTCCTTCTTCGTCCAATATCGGAATTGCTTTGTAACGATGGTACTCCATCTTTTCCATCGCCTGGCGCAATGTCATCTTCTTGGAAAGATACACTACGTCATTCTTCGGGGTCAGAAAAAACGCTATATTCATCGCATCACCTCCTGACTTTTTCTGTGCCCCATATCCGATGATCCTTAAAACCACCGAATTACGGCAGTTTCTATTGTAGCGTAAAGTTGTAAAAATTCCATGAACCACAAATTAAAAACAAATTAATTTTGTGATAAATGACAAGAACCGGTGAATTTCAGCCGTCTTTACAGGATATGCCGGCTCTGCTCCTATAGAACCTTTTCCCTTGCCAAACTCTTTCCTGCTGTGCTATAATAAGAACCGCACTACCATGAACAGAAAGTGAGGAAAAGATAGAATGACCGATTATGCTCAGGTACTGGCCGCACAATTTGGTTTGGCTGCCAAACAGATTCAGGCGGTAATTGACCTACTCGGTGAAGGCAATACCATTCCTTTTATTGCTCGTTACCGTAAGGAGGCTCACGGTTCGTTGGACGACCAGAAAATCCGTGAGATCTCAGACCGTTTGGACTATCTGCGCAGCCTGGATGAAAAGCGGGACACTATTCATTCCCTGATCGAAGCTGCCGGTGCTATGACGGACGAAATTGCGCAAGCCCTGCTCCAGGCACAAACGCTCTCGGAGCTGGACGATATCTACCGTCCTTACCGACCCAAACGAAAAACCCGTGCCAGCGTTGCCAAGGAAAAAGGCCTTGCTCCCCTGGCCGATACGATTCTTGCTCAGACACGCAAGAGTCCGGAGCCGCTGACTCTTGCCGCAGAATATGTGGACCCGGAAAAAGGTGTCTCCTCTCCCGAAGAGGCCTTGCAGGGCGCACTGGATATCATTGCGGAAACCATTTCTGACGACGCTGCGCTCCGCAAGCAGCTCCGTGAGGAAATGAATGCGGAGGGCGTTCTGGTCTCCAAAGGAACAACAGAAGAAACTTCTGTCTATAGTATGTATTATGACTTTCATCAGAGTGTCCGGAATATCGCGGGACACCGAGTCCTTGCTGTCAACCGCGGAGAACGCGAAGGGTTCCTCAAGGTCACGATCGAAGCCGATCCCGTAAAAGCACAGCGCATCGTCGCCAAGGCTTATGTCCGCAACAACTCCTCTGCCTGCTGCGAAGCGGTCCGTACCGCGGCGCTGGACGCCTATGACCGGCTGATCTACCCGGCACTGGAACGGGAGATCCGGAATGATCTGACCGAGAACGCCTCGGAAAGCGCGATCAAGATCTTCGGCATGAATCTGCGTCAGCTTCTCCTGGCGCCTCCGGTCAAAGGAAAAGTCACCATCGGACTGGATCCCGGATATCGTACCGGCTGCAAAACTGCCGTCGTAGACGCGACCGGACATGTTCTGGAAACCACTGTCATCTATCCGACCCATAGTGAAGCCAAGGTCGCCGAATCCAAACGAATCCTAAAGCGTCTTATTCTCAAGCATCACGTAGAACTGATCGCCATCGGCAACGGAACCGCTTCTAAGGAAACCGAAATCTTTACCGATAATCTCCTGAAGGAAGAGGGTCTTACGGGAACGGTACGTTATATGATCGTCAGCGAAGCCGGCGCCTCCGTCTACTCCGCATCCAAACTTGCCGCGGAGGAATACCCGGAGCTGGATCTGACCCTGCGAAGCGCTGTCTCCATTGCTCACCGTCTTCAGGATCCGCTGGCTGAACTCGTCAAGATCGATCCCAAGGCGATCGGTGTCGGCCAGTATCAGCATGATATGCCGCAAAAGAGGCTCAGCGAAACCCTGGACGGCGTTGTCGAGGATTGTGTAAATACGGTTGGTGTTGATCTGAATACCGCCTCTCCTTCGCTTCTCAAAAATATCGCGGGCGTTTCTCCGACGGTTGCCAAGAATATCGTAAGCTATCGGGAAGAGAACGGCGCTTTTCATTCCCGCGCTGAACTGAAAAAGGTTCCGAAGCTTGGTCCTAAGGCTTTTGAGCAATGCGCCGGTTTTCTCCGTGTTCAAGAGAGCGCCAATGTACTGGACCATACCGCTGTTCATCCGGAGTCCTATCCGGCCGCTTCCGCTCTGCTCTCGCTGTGTGGGTATGATTCCAAACATCTGGCTTCTGCCGGTTATGGAGATCTTCAGGAGCGGATCGATGCGCTGGGCGGCTTGGATGCGGTTGCCGGGAAGCTTGAAATCGGCGCTCCGACCCTGGAGGATATCGTGAAAGAGCTTCTCAAGCCCGGGCGCGACCCCCGTGAGGATATTCCTGTCGCTGAAGTGCGAAGCAATATCAAAGATATCAAGGATCTGGCCGTCGGAATGGAACTGACCGGAACGGTTCGAAATGTGGTGGATTTCGGCGCGTTTGTCGATATCGGTGTTCATCAGGACGGTCTGGTGCATATCACACAGATCCGCAAGGAATATGTCAAGCATCCCGCTGATGTCCTAAAGGTGGGCGATATCGTAAAGGTCTGGGTACTGAGTGTAGACCTTGCGAGAAACCGTATCGGCCTCACTATGAAAAAACCAGTCTGACCAATTCGATGGAGGAGGAATCTACTATGTTTGGAAACAGAATTCTGGATTACTGGGATGATATCGTACGGGATCTCGGAACCATCGTCGCTATTCCTTCTGTCTGCGGCGCTCCCGACGGCATCTATCCTTACGGAAAGGAACCGGCCCGTGCGCTGGATAAAGCGATGGAGCTGGCTCAGAGTTACGGCCTGAAGGTCAAGAACTCCGATTACTATGCCATCCATGCCGAATACGGCGAGGGTGACGAAAACGCGGTCGTCATGGCGCATCTGGATGTCGTACCTGCCGGTGAAGGCTGGGTGAGCGATCCCTTTACCCTGTCTGAACGGGACGGCTTCCTCTATGGCCGCGGTGTCCTCGACAACAAGGGACCGGCCATCATCGCGCTTCACTGTCTGAGAGCATTGAAGGATGCCATGGAAACCGTAAGCTTCGTGTTGTCCTGGGATCCGGGGAAGAAATCGGCATGGATGATATGCAGCATTATTTTTCCAAGGAACAGCATCCGACCATGGGCTTTACTCCGGATGGACATTACGGCATCTGCCACTGTGAAAAGGGACTGATGCGTTTTGAAGTAACCGGCGCCCCTTCCCCCATCATCCGCAGCTTCCATGCCGGAACGGTTGTCAATGCGGTTCCCTACAAGGCGGAAGCCGATATTCTGTGTACTTCCGAAGAAGCGGCGCAACTGATGGAAGCCGCAAAATGCGGAGATTTTGAGTGTTCCCCTATGGAGGGCGGTCTCCACATTCTGAGCCATGGCCGGGCCAGTCACGCCTCTGCCCCGCAAAACGGCGTCAATGCCGCTTCCCTTTTAATTGAACTTCTATACCAGATTTTTGACGAACGTCTTGGAGATTTTTACAGCTGGATTCACCATTCCATCGGTCGGACCAGCGACGGAAGCCTCTACGGAGTTGCCTGCAGCGATGAAGTGAGCGGGCCGCTGACATTGAATCTGGGAATCATTGAGAACTCCCGCTTTGTCGTGGACATCCGCTATCCCGCAACCTGTAATGGTCAGGAAATCGCTTCCATCCTGGAAAAGCAGACTGAGGAAGCCGGACTGAACTTCCATCTGATCTCCGATGACGCCCCGCTGTATCTGCCCAAGGACAGTCCTCTGGTCACGCTTCTCAGCGGAGCATACAAGGAGATCACAGGAGAGGAATGCTCTGTCTATTCCATGGGCGGCGGTACCTATGCCCGCCAGATGTTCGGACACGGCGTTGCCTTCGGCGCCAATTTTGTCGGTGAAAAAGCCGACGCTCATAACTGCAATGAAAAGGTTCGGATCGAAAAAATGAAACTGCATGCCCAGATTTGTCTAGAAGCTATGTATCGCTTGCTCACCGCATAAAAAATCACCTCGTTGGACACCTTATCCAACGAGGTGATTTTTTATGCAATCTCTATGGCACGCAACCGTCGCTCCTACAGCATTTCCTCCCCTGTCCGGAGATTTATATACCCCTGTCGCTATCATCGGCGGAGGTCTTGTCGGTATTCTGTGCGCATACATGCTAAAGGAGCAGAATATCCCCGCCGTTGTACTGGAGGCAGATCGCATCGGGAGTGGTCAGAGCGGAAATTCCACGGCCAAAATCACGGCACAGCATGGTCTGATCTATTATAAATTGATCCAAACACTCGGCCGGAAGATGGCCGGCCTCTATGCCGAGGCCGCACAAAGATCCATCCGCGCTTACAAAAAACTGATCGCTGAAAAGGGTATTTCCTGCGGTTACGAAGAACGCTCCAGCTATCTCTATACCGTATCCAACCTGCAGGCTCTGGAAATGGAGCTAAAGGCCGCAAGATCTCTGGGCCTCTCCGCCTGGCTGACACATACGGAAGAGCTGCCCTTTCCTGTCCGCGGATGCCTGCGTTTTGATCATCAGGCTCAATTTCATCCGCTCCTCTTCCTGCAGGCTCTCGCAAGAGAACTTACGATCTATGAGCACACACAGGTCTTAAACGTCCATGGACACACCATCCAGACCGACCGTGGAACAGTAACAGCCGAACGGATCCTCTTCACCTGTCACTATCCCTTTGTCAATCAGCCGGGGTATTATTTTCTGCGGATGCATCAGGAACGCGGATACTGCCTGGCTCTAAAAAATACACCTTCTCTAAGCGGAATGTATCTTGGAATTGACCCCAGCAGGAATTGGTCAATGCGCAGTGCCGGAAACATTCTGATTTTAGAAGGCGGCGGACACCGTACTGGCTCCAATACCGGAGGGAGATATGAAATGCTGCGCAAAGCAGCTGCCCGCTGGTGGCCAGAGTCCCGTCTGGTCTGCCGTTGGTCCGCTCAGGACTGCGTCACTCCGGATTCGGTTCCATACATTGGACCTTATTCTTCTGCGGAACCGGACTGGTATATTGCATCCGGCTTTGACAAATGGGGGATAACGCACAGCATGACGGCGGCGCTTCTGCTGCGGGATCTAATCTGCGGCACTCCGACACCCTATGCCGAGCTGTTCAGCCCCTCTCGCCATACCCTTCTGGCCAGTGCAGGGAATCTCATCCATGACGCACAGCATAATGCCAAGGCTCTTCTGCGGCGCTTTCTCCCGGCTTCTGCCGGATACTCCTCCCTGGAACCCGGACATGGCGGAATCGTCTCCATCCATGGTGAGAAAATTGGCATTTACCGTGAGAAAAATGGAACACCCCACTGCGTAGAACCCTTCTGTCCCCATATGGGGTGTCAACTGGAATGGAATCCGGATGAGCTAAGCTGGGATTGCCCCTGCCATGGCTCACGCTTTGACTACGACGGACAACTTCTTGACGATCCCGCTCAAGCTGACTTACTCCGTCCTTCCTGTATTCGCTAATGGCCTGTAGACAATCTGCACATCTCCCGGCCTCAGAGATTCTTCTCCTGCGCAAGGCGAATCATCCCACGCACAGCGCATCCCTTCCGGGAATCTGACTTTCTTCTCTTCTTCTGTATGATTGATCAGATAAAAAATCTCATTTTGATCTGTATAGCGTCTGGTACACTCTATACCTTCCGGAACCTCCATCGGGGCCTGCAGAGCTTTTTCTGTGCAAATTCGTTCTGCCAGATCCTCTAAAAACTGTAGCTCGGGATCCGTCCCCACATAATAGGAGACCCCCTTCGCCAACTCGTATCGGGTGGCACAGGGGACTCCCGCATAGAACTCCTGCTCATAGACTGCCAGTGCTTCTGCACCCTCCAGATGGATACTATCAAAAAGCATCCCGCAATCATAGCTTGTCTTGGTAAATCCTTCCGCTACGATCCGCATCCGGTTGCGTCTGTTCGGCGGAAGCGCGTCCGTCTCTTCAATCCAGATCCCCAAAGTCTTTCGAAGCCCTCCGGGATATCCACCCAAAATCACCTTATCATTTTCCTGGGCGATTCCGCTGAAGACAGAGGCGACCAACGTGCCGCCGTGGCGTACATATTCCTCCAGGCGCTGCGCTAAGTCTCCCCGCATCTGATACAGACAGGGCGTCAGAATCACATCGTATGCTTCCAGGTTCTGATCATATCGTAAAATATCAACCGCAATATTTCTTTTATAAAAAGCCTTATAGTATTTCTGCACCTGCGGCAGATACTGTAAGTCCCGGCTGGGCCCGCTGGAGAGCTCCACCGCCCACCAGTTATGCCAATCCATGATCAGTCCTACCTTGGCAGCCGTTCTTGCGCCGACAGAAAGGTCTCCCATCCCCTGAAGCTCTCTCCCGATCTGTGTCATCTCCCGGAAAATCCGTGTATTTCCGGATCCCTCATGGCTGATCAAGGCCCCATGGAATTTTTCCTGTCCGGCCTGTGACTGACGCATCTGAAAGAAGAGCGCAGTGTCCGCGCCGTGTGCCAGGCCCTGATACGCGAGTCTCCGGATCTCTCCCGGCCGCTTCAGCACATTGTATGGCTGCCAGTTCTGCTGATTCGGAGACTGCTCCGTCACCCAATACGACTGTCCCTGCTTTAATCCGCGCATAATGTCATGCTTTAATGCCGGAAGCGAGGGATCCTCAAAAGGCGCCGGATAATTGTCCCATCCCACGATATCCAGATGTTTGCATAATTCAAATTGATCCAGCTTCTTAATATAGCCGGACATATTCGTCATCACAGGCAGATCGGGCGTGTATTTTTTCAGAATCTGATATTCATTTTCAAAACACTCAATCACACTGTCCGTGGTGAACTTCAGGTAATCCTGCTGAATCGGCGGATAGAACCGATAGTCGTCATTCAGCTCACTGGGCAGCTCCATCTCCTCGAAGTCTGTAATCTGCCGTCCCCAAAATGCCAGATTCCAAGCCTCATTGAGTCCCTGCGGCGTCTTATACCTTTTTCGGAGCCATTCACGAAACTTGGCCCGGCAATTGGGACAATAGCAATAGGTACCGTATTCATTCGCGATATGCCATCCCGCCAGTGCCGGATGGTTCTGATAGCGGCTCGCCATGGCCTCGGCGATCGCTGCCGCTCGCTCACGGTATTTGAGACTGTTATGGCAGAAAAATACCCGCATTCCATGGGTCCGGCGGCGCCCCTGTATATCCACCGGAAGGACCTCCGGATACTTATGGGACATCCACGCGGGCTGCGCTGTTGTCGGCGTCGCCATACAGACGCGAATGCCATGACTCCAGAGCTTATCCAGAATCCGGTCCAGCCATTCAAAATCATATACACCTTCCTGTGGTTCCAGCTTTGCCCAGCCGAAAACAGGCAGTACAACCATATTGACATGCGCTTGCTCAAAAAGCTTCATATCCTGCTCTATCGTCGCTTCATCCCACTGTTCCGGATTATAATCTCCGCCGAAATAAATTCTGTCTTGCCGTATCATACATTTCCTCCTGCATCCGTCTTTTTTCCAGTATACCATTTGTCCTTCCATCCGTCAATCATTTGACAATTTTTAACTACTTATGATATAATAACCTTAAGAATATTTTTAGGAGGTCGTTTCTATGAAGAAAACAATTTTCGCGATTTATACCGGAAAGGGTCTGGCAGATCCTCTGCAGGCCGTAATCAACCGAACCTTGCCGGATTGGCGTCTTGTCAGCATTATTGATGATCAGATCATCGGAGAAGTCAAACAGGCCGGATCTCCCACCCCGGAAATCTACAATCGTCTGATTACATATTATAAGGCAGCGGAAGCCATGGGCGCGGATGTCATTCTCAACACCTGTTCTTCGGTGGGCGATGTCGTCTATGAAGGACGTAAACAGGTTCAGGTTCCGATTGTCCGTATCGATGAAGCGATGGCCCGTAAGGCGGTCTCCACCTGCTCCACCATCGGTGTCGTTGCTACTCTGCGTTCTACTCTGGATCCCACCATGCGTCTTCTGCAGATTGAGGCCGACAAAATAGGAAAAAAGATCACTGCTGTAGACGGTCTGGCGGCCGGTGCTTATCAGGCTCTCATCGACGGCCATCCGGAGCAGCACGACCAATTGATCGCCGAAACAGTCATGAAACTTGCTGAAAAGGTAGACTGCGTCCTCCTTGCGCAGGGCTCCATGGCTCGTATGGAAGCCAAGCTGAATGAGATGGTCCCGATTCCTGTCTACGCTAGCCCACAGCTGTGCCTGGATGCCATTCAGGCAGAATATGACCATTAAGGGTAGACGGATATGAAGCTACAGGAAGTCTTGAACCGCCTCCCTGCTCTGAACGGGCAGGCACTCCTTCCCCTTTTGCGGGAAGCCGCCGACCAGGTTCCAGAAAAGATCATCGTACTGGACGATGATCCGACCGGGATCCAGACCGTTCACAATGTCCATGTCTACACGGATTGGGGAATTGAGAGCATTCGTCAGGGATTTGCCGAAGAAAACCGTGTCTTTTATCTTTTGACCAATTCCAGAAGCTTTACCGTTGAAGAAACAACCCGGGTACATCGGAAGATTGCCTCCAACATTGCCACGGTCGCCAAGGAAACCGGCATGCCTTTTCAGGTGATTTTGCGCGGAGATTCCACACTGCGCGGGCATTATCCATTGGAGACTCTTCTCGTCAGGGATACTCTGGAAAATGTACTCGGTATTCATTATGACGGAGAAATCCTCTGCCCCTTTTTTGAAGAGGGCGGAAGATATACGATTGACGACATCCATTATGTCGATGTCCGCGGAGAGCTGATTCCTGCCGGGGAGACCGAATTTGCCAAGGACAAAACTTTTGGCTATCATTCTTCCAATCTTGCGGACTATATCGCTGAAAAATCCGGACATGCCGTCGCCGTGCGAAGTATCTCTCTGGAGATGCTCCGCGGGCAGCGCTATGACGAGATCTGTCAGCTTCTCATGGAGACATCGGATTATGGTCATCTGATCGTCAATGCCGTCTCTTATGAGGATCTGTCCGTATTCGCCACTGCTTTTTACCGTGCCGCGGCCCAGGGCAAGAAGTTTATGATCCGTTCCTCTGCTTCCCTTGTCAAAGTTCTGGGGTGCATCAGCGACCGTCCGCTCTTAACGGCAACCGATCTGGGAGTACAGGCCGTTTCCGGCGGACTGATCATTGCCGGTTCTCACACGCAGAAAACAACACAGCAGCTTGCTGCCGTATTAAGGCTGCCCTATGTAAAGCAGATCGTTCTGAATCAGCACCTCGTCCTGGATCCCCCGGCCTTTGCCGAGGAAATCCGCCGTGTTACGGAAGAAGTAAACCGTTGTATCCATGAGGGTCAAACCGTTATCGTTATGACACGCCGGGAACGTATCGATGCTGGAACCGGCAATCCGGAGGATGATCTTAGGATCGCCGTAACCATCAGCGACGCCATCACTTCCATTGTCTGCAATCTTCAGGAAGCTCCTTCCTTTTTGATCGCTAAGGGCGGAATTACCTCCAGCGATATCGGAACCCGTGGACTTCAGGTAAAGAAGGCACTCGCAATGGGGCAGATTCTTCCCGGCATTCCCGTCTGGAAAACCGGTTCGGAAAGCCGTTTCCCCGGCCTTTCCTATGTCATCTTTCCCGGAAATGTAGGACAGGAAGATTCTCTGCGAATCATTGTTGAAAAATTATCTCAGAAAGGATGACTCTCTATGCATAAAGTTTTGATCTCGGTGGCTCCGGTCAGTGCAGCGGATACGCATCCGGATTCCGCTTCCATCGCGGCGGATGTGATCCAAAGCGCGCACGAAGGCGCCGGACAGGTTCATCTTCATGTGCGCGATCTTCACGGTGCGCTGACCCCGGACCTGACAGTATTCAAGCAAACCGTGGAACCCATCGCTGCCGCTTCGGATATCGTGATTCAGGCCTCTACCGGCGGTGTTTCTCAGCTTACTATCGAAGAACGCTGCGCTCCCCTCTATTACGACCGCGTCGAAACCTGCTCCCTAAATGTGGGTTCGGTCAATCTGGGAGAGGCTGTCTATATCAATCCGATTCAGGATGTGCGTTATTGTGTGCAGGAAGCCATCCGTCAGCATATCCTCCCGGAGATTGAAGTCTTTGAGATCGGCATGATCGATACGGTTCTGGATCTGGCGAAGACGTATCCGATGCAGGAGCCTTTGCTCTTCAATATCGTCCTGGGACACAAGGGCGCAGCACCCGCGACGATTGCAGCTCTGCACGCTCTCCGTTCCTTTATCCCGGAAGGGATGCTCTGGGGCGTGACCCATTTCGGACGCCGCAGTGATGAGATCTTTGCCGAGGCAATCCGCATGGGCGCTTCCACCGTTCGAGTCGGATTTGAAGATTCGGACTATATAAACGAGACGGTCCGTGTCAAAACCAATGCCGAACTCGTTCGTCATACCGCCGGTCTCATACGCAGTCTTGGATGCGATGTGATGACTCCCGCGGAGACCCGTTCTCTTCTGAAGTTATAAGAAAAAGGTGCAGATATTTCGCGGTATCTGCACCTTGTTTATTTATACTCTATGATATGCCTTTGTGCATTTTAAGAGCTTTTGACTCAGCCGTTCCGTAAGGACATCAGAACGCATCCGCCACTGCCAGTTTCCCATAGGCATCGCAGGCGTATTCATTCTGGCATAATTGCTCAGTCCCAAAACATCCTGCATCTGGAAAATCACACGCTGCGCGACAGAAGCCATCATCGTATAGATCGCTCCCCAATGGTAGCCCTCGCTCTCCCGCAGCCGCAGATACTCCATCGCGTTCTGCCGGCTTCCGGCCGGAGTCTCCGGATTAAAGAGCCATCCGTTAAAGGTCTCGTTATCATGTGTACCGATATACGCGACGGTATTGGGCTGATAATTATGACACAGATATTCCGAATCATCTCCGTCCAATCCGAACAGGAGTACTTTCATGCCCGGCAGTCCCGTATCCTTCAACAGCGCTCGAACCGGCTCATCGAGAAATCCCAGATCTTCCGCGATCAGAGACTGCATTGAAATATGTCCGCCGAGCTGACGGAACAGTTCCATACCAGGTCCTGCCTTCCACTCTCCATTCTTGGCGTTAGGGCTTCCTCCCGGAATCGAATAATATCCGACAAATCCGCGGAAATGATCGATTCTCACGAGATCATACCGCTTGACGGCCACTTCCATCCGGCGGATCCACCACGCATATCCAGTTTCGCGGTGCTTCTCCCAATTATAGATGGGATTTCCCCAGAGCTGTCCTTCGTCGCAGAAAGCATCCGGCGGTACACCAGCCACTTCTGTAGGACGCCTATTCTCATCCAGCATGAAGAGTTCCGGATGACTCCATGTATCCGCGCTGTCACAGGCTACATAAATGGGCAGGTCGCCGATAATCTCTATTCCGTGTTCCTCTGCGTATTTCTTCATGTTCTTCCATTGCCGGTCAAACAGGAACTGTGTGAAGCAGCGCATCCGTACCTCTTCCCGGAGCTTCTCCCGGTACTCCTCCAAAGCGGCGGAATCCCGGTCTCTGAGCGCTTCCGGCCACTCCCAGTAAGGAACATATCCAAAACATGTCTTTAAGGCCTGGTACAGTGCATAATCCGGCAGCCAGTCCTGATTGTCCCGATAGAAGCTCTGCTCCTCTTCACCATAGGTTCCGTATCCCCTCTGAGAAGCTTTCAGCAGCAGAGGCCTACGGTTCTGAAAGAGCGAGCCGTACTCGACATGGTCCACATTTCCGGACTGCGCCGCTTCCTGCACCTCTTCTACCTGAAGAAGGCCTTCCTCCTGCAGTTCTTCCAGATCTACAAAATAGGGATTACCTGCAAAGGTCGAAAAGGATTGATAAGGAGAATCTCCGTACCCTGTCGGTCCCACCGGCAGAATCTGCCACAAAGTCTGTCCGGAAGCCTCAAGAAAATCAATAAATTCATAAGCGGATTTTCCCATGGTACCGATCCCATATCGGGATGGAAGTGAGAAAATAGGCAGTAAAATACCACTTTGTCGTCTCATCATACTCCTCCTATCGTACATCGGCCAGCACCAGAATACTTCTGGAGCCGACTGTAATATGATCGTTCTCTATCGTACGCAGCGCTGTAACTCCCGCATGCTGTGCGTCCGCTACTACATCCCACTGCTTCGGCAGAGGCTCGTCTTCCCAGGAAGCCAGCGCCACCGCTCGGGTCTCATCGGAAGCATTCAAAATAACCGCCGCCATCCTCCATGGATCTTCCGCCTCGCCCGGCAGGGTAAACGCAATCATCTGCGGCTCCGAAATTCTGGAGAAGACCATCCTACGAATACTCTTCCCTGTCGCGCATCGAAACGGACGGAAT
This sequence comes from uncultured Eubacteriales bacterium, assembly GCA_902493345.1. Lineage (GTDB taxonomy): Bacteria > Bacillota > Clostridia > Lachnospirales > Bianqueaceae > Faecimorpha. The sequence continues at coordinate 49,452 of CABUPM010000002.1, forward strand.
GTCTGTCGAATCTGGATCAGTCCCCTGTAATACTCCGTCAGCTCCGCAAATAATCCAATCCGACTCCACTCCAGACGATTGATCCGGCTCGGAGAACGATAGCTGTTCCCATCTCCCCGCTTAGTGCGTCCAAACTCTTCGCCCGCCTGCATAAACGGAATTCCCTGCGACAGCAACACAATCACTGCCGCTATTTTATTGGACGCAAGGCAGTCCGGATCCGGAAAATCAAATCCGTGCGGATCCTTGTGCGCCGCGTATATCAGCTTGTCCCATAAGGTAAAATTATCGTGGGCCGAAGCATAAGAGATGGTCTGTGTCGGCAGCTTCACCGGACTGTACGGACCTGCCCAGCCCGTAAAGCTATGCCGGACCGCCGTTTCCTGATACCATGCCCCATTGATATATCCCGTACTGTGCATATCAAATACGCTGCCTTTGATGCAGGCCCGCGTATCGTCATTGAAGATCGCGATCCTGTCGGACAACAGTCTGACATGCGATTTATCCGCAGGAACCGCTCCGCGGCGCATCTGCGGAGGCTCCGCCGCCCAAGGTTCTCCATACATCAGGATGCTCCTGCCGTCCGGCAGGCTGTCAAGCTCCCGCCGGATCTGATTCATGGTGTCTACGTCATAGAGTCCCATCAAATCAAAGCGGAATCCATCGATATGATACTCCTGCACCCAGTATAGAATAGAATCCAGAATATACTGCCGTACCATCGGACGTTCCGTCGCGACCTCATTTCCGCAGCCGGAACCATTGGAGGGCGTCCCATCCGGCCATGTCCGGAAATAATAATGCGGCATGCTCCTCTCCAACGCGGAAGTCTCCCGGCAATATACATGGTTATACACCACATCCAGGATCACCCCGATCCCCGCCTTATGCAAAGCCTGCACCATCTGTTTGAATTCTCGAATCCGGACCTCTCCATGATAAGGATCGGTAGAATAGGAACCATCAGGCACATTGTAGTTCTCAGGATCATAGCCCCAATTGTACTGTTCCTGTTCCAAAGCGGACTCGTCTACTGTCGCATAATCAAAGCATGGCAGCAGATGAACATGTGTGATTCCCAGCCGCTTAAGGTATTCTACACCTGTTTCAAGCTCCGGATGTCCCTCAACATGGGTAGAATTCTCCGTAAACGCCAGGTATTTTCCGCGGTGCTTCATACCGGAAACCGGATCCCAGGAAAAATCCCGAACATGGACCTCCCATATCACTGCGTCTGTCGGATTCTCCAACAATACTCTTCGATCCTCGGACCATCCTTCGGGATTGGTCCGCACCCGGTCAATGACCATCGAACGCCGCCCATTGACTCCGGCCGCTCTGGCATAGGGATCCGGTGTCTCCATCCGCTGTCCTGCTACCGTAACCGTATACGTATAATATGTGCCTGTCCAATCTCCCTCCAGACTGATACACCAGAGTCCTCGGTCTCTGCGGTTCATCTGAACGGTCGAGAGTCTCCTGGCACCCTCCTCGAAATCACTGCCTGTTGCATACAGATTCAGTTCCACCTCCTGCGCTGCCGGACTCCACAATCTCCAGATCGTACTTTCTTTATGATATTCCGCTCCTAGATCCCGGCCGTGATACTCATATTCTATATCAAACTGCGCAGAATCAAACCACTGATTCCATTGCTGCACAGTCCAATGCACACACTCTTCCATCATCTTTTTCCTCGCTGCTCTCCTTATGAGACATACCCTTGCTATTATAACATGCTTTCTCTTCTATTGCAACAGAGGGCTTATGCTTCCCACATGAAAAATATACAGCTCATGAAGCGCTCGTGTAATCGCCACATATAATAGTCTGGCCGGCGCGTCCGCCAGCGGATATGCTGTCTGATCCGCGTTCCACAGGAGAACCGCGTCAAATTCCAGTCCCTTGGTTCTGTGAATCGGCAGCACCATGACGCCATTGGTAAAATTCTCCGGATCCGTATTGATCTCGCACCGTGTTCCAAGATATGCCTGCGCGCGAGCAGCCTCTTCTTCACTCCGGCAGATGACCGCGATCGTACGGTATCCCCTGCTCTGAATCTCCTGAATTCTGGCTGCGCAGAACCGAGCTGTCTCCTCCTCATCTGATACACTCTCTACCTGTACCGGACGTCCATGACGGAGGATCGGATCGATCTGATAAGTCTCAAAGGTACACTTCTGCAACACCTGTCCCGCATAATTCGAGATCTCCACTGTATTACGATAGCTCCTGGCTAAGGTACAGAATCGGTCTCTGGCCGGGTCAAACACCTTTTCCCGCAATGTTCTCCAATCGTTCATACCGGAATCATAAAAAATATTCTGGCTCGTATCTCCTACAATCGTATAGGTGCACTCTGGAAAAAGCTGACGCAGCACCATGAAGAGCGAGACTCCGAAATCCTGTGCCTCATCGATCACGATATGACGTACTCCGGTAAAATCATCCGTATCGCGCAAGCGCTTCTTAAAGAGGGCCAATACCGCGATGTCATACAGATCCAATACTCCGGCATTCACTTCTGGCAAAAGTTCCGGACACCGCTCTGTCAAAAACTCCATATAATACGCCCATAGATCGATCTTTCCCTTGGGTTTGCCGTAATACGCACGGAATCTGGCGCCCTCCTTACGGATCCGGTCAGGACTCCACTCCCGCTCCCGATATTCATTTTTCAGCTGATTATTCAGGCGCTTTTCCAACACGTCGATCTTCCGCTGCAAGGGCATATTGGGAAAAGCGGCACAGAAATCTTCAACTTCCTTTTGCGAAAAAATCGTTTTCCCTTCCAGAACGGCATCCTCTTTGGTTAAGAGACGTTTTTCCAATGCCTTAAGCCAGTTCTCCGCGTCTTCTACAAATCGCAGAGATCCCTTATAACGGCGGATTCCGCGGACATGCTCATCCTTTTCCTCTTTGGTTCGAAAATCCTCCGCATAGTGAAACTTTTTGGGCTTCCAATCGGGAACCAGCATACTCTCCAGAAACTCTGTCATTGTCATCGGATGTACATGATCTACTTCCAACGTCGGCAAAACTCCTGTGATATAATTGAGCAGCATCGTATTGCTGCCGATCACAAAAAACTGCTCCGGGCGAAACTTTTTCGGATAATTATACAAAATATATGAGATCCGGTGCATCGCGACAGTCGTCTTACCACTGCCGGCGACTCCCTGCACGATTACCGTATGCCACGGCGTATCACGGATAATATCGTTCTGTTCCTTTTGAATGGTTGCAATGATCTCATCCAATACCGCTTCTTTATTCTTGCCGAGATACTTGGTCAGAAAATCATCATTCGCGATCACATCCGTATCATAATAATCGAGCAGCTTACGATTTTCAATCTCAAATGTACGCTTCAGGTCAATACGCACCCGAATCCTCTCGTCCTCCGGTGAAAGATATGAGCTCTCCCCCACGTCACTGTCATAATAAATCGTTGAGATGGGAGCCCTCCAGTCAATCACCAACGGATGACCCGGGCCGTTCGGTACCCCATGTTTTCCAATATAGAGAGAAAAACTCTCATCCTCTCCATGTTCCAGATAATCGATTCGGCCGAAATAGGGTTTTTGCGCCGCCAAACGATTTTGCCGCAGCAGAAAACGAACCTGCTCCTCCCAACTCAAGCCCACCACCAATTCATTGTGCATCTCGGAATCGGTCGAGCGATAGGTATCATAGAGTTCCTGATTATGCTCCCTCAACGCTGCCACCTCTGCTGAATACTTTTCGATATGGCCGTCGATCGTCTTCAGCGTCTCTTCCAGATGCTTTTCTTCCTGTTCACGAGTGTTCAAACTCATTTCTTTCGCCTCCTTGTCTTCCTCCTGCCCGTCGGTATCTTGATAGACCAGCACGGACGTTATTTTTACCGCTCTTTATTGTATCATATTTTTTCCAGAATACCAAACTTTATTTTAAAAAGCTATTGCATTTTTAAATACCGTAGTATATAATAACAATATGTTCAACACATAGTTTTAATTACTAGATGAAAGGATGATAATTATGACAGCACAATCTGTTACACCACATAAGATCTCTATTCCTAAATACACACTGGGAGAAGAACTCGTCAGCTCCATCTCGCACGGTATCGGCGCTCTGCTCTCCGTCGCCGGTCTGACAATGTGTATCGTCCGGAGTGCCATTCATGGAAGCGGAGCGGCTCTGGCAGCCAGTATCGTTTATGGAATCTCTCTGATTATTCTCTATACGATGTCCTGCATCTATCACGCCCTGAAGCCGAATAAGGCCAAGCGTGTATTCCGTGTCTTCGACCATTGCAGTGTATTTCTGCTGATCGCCGGAACCTATGCTCCCTATACGCTGGTCTCTCTGTCCGGAGCGACCGGTTGGGTTCTGTTCGGCATCATCTGGGCTTCTGCCATTTTGGGAATCACCTTAAACGCGATCGATCTTGAGAAATTCAGCAAAGTATCTGTTGCCTGCTATCTGGCTATGGGCTGGGCTGTCATCTTCGCCTTCCGTCCCCTGATGGCTTCTCTGGCCTTTCCGGGCCTGATGCTTCTTGTCGCGGGCGGTGTCGCCTATTCTCTGGGCGTCATTCTCTATGCCATCGGCAGCAAAAAGCGCTATATGCATTCCGTCTGGCACTTCTTCGTGCTGGCTGGCAGCATTCTGCATTTCTTTTCGATCTATCTGTATGTAATCTGAACCGAGAACCTCTATCCTCGAAGCTGGCTGCGAATCTCTCTCCAGTTGGGAATGTATTCCTCCACCAGTTTCCAGAAGGCCGGACTATGATTGGGAATCCGCAGATGCGCCAATTCATGTACCAGGACGTATTCCAGGCAAGCTTCCGGATAGGCTGCCAGCTGTAGATTCAGGCAGAGCCGGCCGGTTTGTGGTGTACAGCTGCCCCAGCGTGTTTTCATATCTCTGATGGTATAGGAGGCTGCGTGCAGACCCATCCTCTTCTCATAGAGAGGAATCAGGCGCTGGAGACGCTCCCGCAGGATATCCTCCGCATTATCCGGCAACGTCCGTACAGATGCTTTCGCAAGCTGCCGGTCGATCCATTCTCTTTTCTGCTCTACCATACGATCAATCTCTTCTGTGGGAAACCCGTATGGCGCACTAATCCGTATAACCTGATTCGTGGGGTCCACACGCATGTAGACCCCACGAATCTTTTTGTATTCTATGATTTTTTTCATCCTATTATAAAAGGCTCTTGCGAAGCTCGGCCCCATCCTTACTGCTGAGGTACGCCGGAGGAACATCCAATACTGTCTTGCAGCCATGTGCTCCTTCCTGAGACAGGCGATAGGCCGCTCTCGCGTACGCTACCAGAATGCTGGACGTAAACTCCGGATTGGAATCCAGTTTGAGGCTGTACTCTACGACATGATGATGCTCCTTCTCCATCCCTGTCTGGCCGCTGCGGATTACAAAACCGCCATGCGGCAGCTCGCTGTGATCCCGCTTTAACTCCTCCAGACTGATGAAATGGACTGTCGTATCATACTCATCAAAATAGTTCGGCATCGTTTTGATCTCTTTCTCAATCCGAGCCTTGTCCGCTCCTTCCGCCGCGACAACATAGCACTCCCGGGTATGCTTTTCACGGGTTGTGAGCTCTGGATTCTGTCCGGCGCGAACTGCCTCCAACGCGGATTCTACCGGCACTGTGTACTGTCTTGCGTCTACAACGCCCTCGATCCGCCGGATCGCGTCGGAATGTCCCTGGCTGACACCCTTGCCCCAGAACGTATACGTGCTGCCCTCCGGTAAGATCGCGTCGGCATATACACGATTCAGCGAGAACATGCCCGGATCCCAGCCGACCGATATGATCGCCGTTTTACCGCCTTCCTTGGCCGCCCGGTCTACCTGCTCAAAATGTTCCGGGATTCTAGCGTGCGTGTCAAAACTGTCGATCACATTAAACATGCGCGCGTATTCCGGAGTCTGTACAGGCAGATCCGTCGCGCTGCCGCCGCAAAGGATCAATACATCCAGCTGATCCTGCATTTTAGACGCCATCTCCGCCGAATAGACCTTTACGCCGGCTGTCTTCAGCTGAACCGTTGCCGGGTCTCTGCGGGTAAATACTGCTGTAAGTTCCATATCCGGATTCTGAAGGATCGCGCACTCTACGCCGCGTCCCAGATTGCCGTAACCCATAATACCAATACGAATACTCATTCTCTTCTTCCTTTCTTTTTTGAAAGTATGAAGCTATTATATCACAGCCTGAAAAACCCGTCCATACAAAATTTTCGTTTTTTACTGTTCCGACACGACAATTCTGTGTTTTTCCCAGTGGCTGAATCGATAATACAGATAAATTATGATACTGCACAGAATCCAACCAAATGGATATCCAAGCGCCACCAGAATAATAGAATGCGTCAGCTTATCGACTACAAACAGGTAAATCTGCCGGAAGAGGATGAAGCAGCCCATCATGATAATCATGGGTGCCTTGGTATCTCCCGCGCCGCGCAGCGAACCCGCATAGACCTGATTGGTGCAGGTACACACAAAGAAGGGCATCATCAACCGCAAAAACATGCTGCCGTACTGCATAACTTCCGGCTCCTGATTGAAGAGCGCTACCAGCTGCGGCGCAAAAGTCATGATCGGAATCATAATGATGATTGTCATCGTAACGGACATGAGAAGCGCTATACGAGAACCTTTTTTCGCACGCTCCACCTGATTGGCTCCCAAATTCTGGCCGACAAATGTCGTAATCGCAAGTGATACGCTTTGAATCGGCAGCATGCAGAATTTATCAATCTTGCTATATGAGGACCATCCCGCCATGCAGGCCGAACCGAATTCATTGATATAAGACTGTACGAATACATTGGAAAAGGAAGTAATCGCCATCTGCAAAGCGGAAGGCAGCCCCAGCAGAAAGATCTTCTTCAGCATGGGCCAATCGATCCGTACCTTTTTCCAGATCAGCCGATATACCCCTTTCTCTTTTCGTAGGGCACGAAGCGCCAGAACCGCGGATACTCCCTGTGCAATGATGGTCGCATATGCCACTCCGGCAACGCCCCACTGGAAGCAGATCACGAAAATCAGATCCAAAACCGTATTGATCAGCGCCGATATGATCAGGAAATACAGCGGACGCTGGGAATCTCCCACGGCCCGCAGGATACCGGTACTCATATTATAAAACATCAGTCCGATAACTCCAGCAAAATAAATGGTCAGATAGCTCTTCGCCTGCGGCATGACATCCTCCGGCGTTCCCATCAGCCGGAGCATCGGGTCTACCATCAGGATCCCCAAAGCCGTGAAAAGGACCGCCATCAAAAAGGTCATGGCTATGGTCGTATGGACCGCTTTATGTACATTCTCGTCGTCCCTCGCACCGTAATACTGTGAGATGACTACGCCGGCTCCTGTCGCCATACCGGAAAAGAAGCCAATCAGCGTATTGATCAGGCTGTCATTGGTACCCACCGCCGCCAGCGCTTCTTTCCCGACAAAATTACCGACAACGATGCTGTCCACCGTATTATAGAGCTGCTGAAACAGGTTGCCGACCAATAAGGGCAAAGCAAACCACAGCAGATGTTTCCAGATATTTCCTTCTGTCATGATTACGTCCTTGCGGGCGAATCTTTTACTCATTCAAATCTCGACTTCCCTTCTATAGCTTATAGCATGATTTAATTATACCGCCGATATTCTGAAACTTCCATGTAATATTTTGTCTTTCTGGATAGACATTTCACATCGATTTTACAAAGCATACTTTTTCTGGTTTTGCAAATACTACCGTAAAAATATTATGGAGGTACTCCAATGAGCAACAATATGGATCTTCATTATGAAATGTTCTGCTATCAATGCGAACAGACCGCCAACGGAAAGGGCTGTACCAAACTCGGCGTCTGCGGTAAAACACCGGAGATCGCCAATCTGCAGGATCTGCTGCTCTATCAGCTCAAAGGCATCAGCTGCTATGCCAAATCTACTATCGACGCAGACTCTCATGCGGATAAGAATATCGTACGCTTTTTAGAAAACGCTCTCTTTACAACCCTGACCAATGTAAACTTTGACGCGGACACGCACGTCGCGCTGCTAAAGGAATCCCAAGAGATCAAAGAATCGCTGCGCAGTCAGACATCTTCGGAGCCCCATACCGCGGCGGCTCTCTACAATCTGCCGGAGAGCAAAACTGAAATGCTGCATGACGCCCCTATCGCCGGAATCATGTATGATAAAGCATTGGATCCGGACATCCGCTCCCTGCGCCAAACGATCCTCTATGGCCTGAAAGGAATCAGCGCCTATGGGCATCAGGCCCGGGAACTTGGCTATTACAGCGATCAGGTTGATGATTTTTATATCCTTGCTCTAGAGTCTCTGACAGATAATTCTCTCTCCGTAGAGGAAATGATCCGTATGACCATGCGTGCCGGGGAGATGGCAATCGAAGTGATGCGTGTTCTGGACGAAGCCAATACCGAGATCTACGGTCAGCCATTTCCTCATAAAGTCAATGTGCACATGAAAAAAGGGCCCTTTATCATCGTATCGGGCCATGATCTCAAAGATCTGGAGATGCTTCTGGAACAGACCAAGGGTACGGGCATCCATGTCTATACCCATGGAGAGATGCTGCCCGGACACGGTTATGAGGGACTGCGGAAATATCCGCATCTTGTCGGCAATTTCGGCGGTGCATGGCAGGATCAGCAAAAG
>CABUPM010000003.1 GCA_902493345.1 uncultured Eubacteriales bacterium
CCATAGGGGATCAGCCTCCAATCTGGCAGGCCAGGCCGGATGCGCTCTCGGCAGCCTCCAAAAGATTCTGCATATGTTCGTTGGAAGGGGGAGTAATGTGTGCCAGAGTGTAATCCCGTCCCAAGCCGGTGTATTTATCCTGTCCTAAACGATGATAGGGCAGCAGGTGCAGCCGCCGTACGCCGGGCAGGGAAGCGGCAAATTCGGCAATAGCCTGAATCTCCTGCGGGGTATCGTTAAATTCTGGAATAACGGGGACACGGATGATTAATTCGCAGTCCCTCGATACGGCAACCTTGCGGGCATTCTCCAGAATCTGTTCGTTAGGAACGCCGGTGAAGGCACGGTGCTTGGCGCTGTCCATATGTTTGATATCCATCAGAAACAGATCCAGGTAAGGGAGGAGCTTTTGAATGGATTCATAGGGAGCGCACGCAGTGGATTCAATGGCAGTGTTCAGCAGATGGTACTGTGCCGCTTCCAAGAGCGCCGCGGCAAAATCCGGTTGAAACAGGCATTCCCCGCCGGAGAGGGTGAGTCCACCGCCGCTTCGACGGTAATACGGCAGATCCTTCAGAACCTCATCCATGACCTCGGAAACGGTGACATCCCGCCCGACCGTTCGCGTTTTACCGTTCATGGTCAGCTGTTCAATACCGTATTCCTGCGATTCCGGGTTGCAGCACCAACGGCAGCGCAGAAAACAGCCTTTGAGAAAGACAATGGCGCGGATTCCCGGTCCATCGTGAATGGAATACCGTTGGATATCAAAAATCCGGCCCTGGACCCTGTTAAAATCGTTGCTCATAGATTGCCTCATATAGAAGTCTGCTCTGTGCGTCGGATGATATCATCCTGCAGAGAACGGGATAGTGTGGTAAAGAGAGCGCTGTAGCCCGCGACGCGGACGACCAGAGAACGATACTTCTCCGGATGCTTTTGTGCGTCCAGCAGCGTTTCGCGGCTGACCACATTAAACTGCATGTGGCTGCCCTTTTGATCGAAATAGGAACGGATCAACGCTACAAAATTGGCGAGTCCCTCACGGCCCGCGAGAGCCGAAGGGTGGAACTTCATGTTAAAAAGCGTACCATTAGAAGCGATATAATGATCCAAACGGGACACGGAGTTGGCGGAAGCCGTAGGCCCATGAGTATCACGGCCGGCGGAAGGAGACACGCCGTCTGCTACCGGAGTTCCGGCATAGCGGCCGTCCGGTGTCGCGCCGGTCTGCGCGCCCAGAGGAACATTGGCGGATACAGGGTACAGACCCGCCTGGAACTGTCCGCCGCGCGGATTCTTATAGTACTGAAGCGGCCGGGTATAGGTGTAGGCCACGTCTCTGGCAAAAGCGTCTACCTCTGGAATATCGTTGCCGAATTTGGGCACATCCTCCAGCATGCTGCGGATAGCTTCATACTTGAGGCGCTTCTCCTCGGGGATACCGCCGGTACGCACCGTCTGATACATGGAGCGAATCTGATCCTCGTTCAGGACAACGCCGTCGGCGGCCAGAGCCTTGGCAAGGTCGACAGTGATCTCCTGCGCTTCCTCCGGAGTACGGAGTTTGCCAAAGTTATTGGCAAGCGCGTCCCGCAGATCTGCCATGGACAGTTTATGCTCGTCGAAGACCAGGGTTTTGACCGCATAGAGAGAATCCGCCATATTGGCGATACCGAAGCCCTGCGGCCCGGTAAAGTTATACACAGCGCCGCCCTCCTGCACACTCTTGCCGCGTCCGATACAGTCTTCGATCATACCGGACAGGAAGGGCAGAGGACAACGTTCCGCGTGAGCCACGTCGATCGCGTTGTCCGCGTTGACGAGGAGACTCAGCATATAGTTCATTTGTTTTTTATAGGCGTCATAGAATTCATCGAAGGTCTGCATCTTGGTAACATCACCGGTCTGCAGGCCAACCTGTACGCCCCTGTCCATGCCATTGGAGAATACCAGCTCCAACGGACGGCACATATTGAAGAAAGCGGCATCGTGCCAGCCTTCGGTTTTCCCGGATTTTTGAGGTTCTACGCAGCCGATGATATTGTAGTCTCGGGCATCCTCCATGGTCAGTCCGCGGCTGAGCAGCGCGGGGATAATGACTTCATCATTATAATAAGCGGGCAGGCCGACGCCGGTACGGGTCAGTTCCGCTGCCTTCAGCAAAAATTCTTCAGGAGAGCCGTTCCAGACACGAACAGAGAAGGAAGGCTGCGGAAGCAGTACATGCATGGTTGCCTGGATACACATAAAGGACAGGTCGTTGGTCGCGTCCAATCCCTCCGGTGTCTGTCCGCCGGCAATCAGGTTCTGGAACAGACTGTAGCCGGCAAAGCCTTCGGCCGAAGCGGCGTCACGAATTTTGTTCAAGTCATTGAGCTTAACCCATACGCAGTCCATGATCTCCTGCGCGGCTTCCCGAGTAATTAGTCCGTGATCCAAATCATGCTTAAAGAAGGGATACATATACTGATCAAAGCGTCCCGGAGAGATCGAGTGGCCGCTGGACTCCAACTGCAGCAGCTGCTGAATAAACCAGAAGGATTGACAAGCCTCGTAAAAGCTGCGCGCACCCTGACGGGGAACACGGTCGCAGTTTTCGGCGATTTTGAGCAATTCATCCCGGCGAACGGGATCATTGCAGGCAGCGGCTTCACTACGAGCCAGCGCCGCGTAGCGCTCGGCATATACGCAGGCGGCTTCACAGGAAAGGATGACAGCCTGCAGAAAATGTGTCCGGCGGGCGTAATCGGCGTCGCCAAAGCTGCAATGGGACAGCGCTTCGGCAGCCTGTGCCTTGATGGATTCCAGACCCTCACGGGCGATACGACCATAGCAAACGGTCACATGACCTACGCCGTTATAGAAATAGTTGCCGGGAGTGAAGATATTATGCTCCATTGCCAGCAGCGTCTCAGGGGCCATATAGGAAGTCGCCAGTTCACTGGTCGTCCGGCCCTTCCAATATTTATAGACCTCATGCAGTGTCTTCTTGGTCTCGTCTGCGATATAAAACGGATCCGCGGTACGGTGCTCCATCGTATCAAATTCCGACTCCAGCCATTCAAAGGAAAACTCCGGAAAGACCTGACAGCCGCGGGGCGCCTGGGAGGAACTGCCTACGATCAGCTCGTCCGGACGGATGATGATCGGGATATTGCGGCAGATATGATCAAATGCCTTGGCGCGCCGGATGATGATCGGCTCACCTTCGGTTTCTTTATAGGATTCAGTCAACAGAACAGCACGATCCGCCTCGACGACAGGCATCTTGGCATACAGATGCTCGATCAGTCTTGGAATACGCGGGCTCTTGGCGATGTCTTCAGAATATAGATGATTCATAAGCGGCTCCTTTATTCGATGATGGAAAACTATACTTATTTATCGTATCTCTATTGTATAACAGACAACAGGGTTTGTCAATCTAAAGTTGCAGAAGAAGCAACAAGAACAAAGAAAAAACAAACAAATCCGTCGTCGAATCTCATGCCAGACGCGGAGCGGTGGCCGGTTGTTTTTTTCTATAGTTTGCGGTATACTTTACTATAGGATTTGAAGCGAAAGGAGAGAAATTATGAGCGACGAGGAACTCTCGAAACGGTTGGGACAATATCAGCGGATGGCAAAACTTTGGCAGATCCTAGGTTTGATCGGTACAATAGGAGGACTGATTGCCTATTTTGTGGTAAATGACAGAGTTTTGAAGGCAATCTTAGTGGCAGTCCTCTTCTTTGGCGGTCTCTGCTGTATTCTCTTTTTGCGGGACAGGTCTCTGAAAAAGCTCAAGGCATTGATGACGGAACAGCTGGGAGATTTCTTCCGAACAGAGCTTACGAGAGCATTTGGACCGGAATTACAGACGGAGGAGATGCGTATCGATCGGCAGAGTATGGAGGAATTCTGTCTGGCGGATGGACAGTGGGAGGAATGTGAAGTAGGAAACTACCATGAAGGACTATATCAAGGGGGTCATTTCTCAGCGGCCAATGTTCGCTTGAATCATGTATACGAAAGAAGACCTCCGAGGGAAGGGCGCGAAACATACCGCAACAAAGTGTTTCAGGGACTGGTCATTCGGTGCAAAATCGCGTCGAAAACAGCGCCTGAATCACGGCTTCGGCAGTTGGAGCAGGCAGTGGAGGGGCAGCTTCGAGGGTCTTATTGGAAGGGAGATGTGTTTTCTCTGGCGATTGAGACGGATTATGGATTTGCCGCTGTTGCCGGAGATGTGAATCCGCAGGATCTCGACGCAGTACGGAAAAGCTATGTTCTGTCGCTGCAGGAGATGCAGCGGACGCTGGATCTTATTCAGAACGATACATAATGAATGAGCTGTCGCGCTATGATATGTACCCCCAATACTGGACATCAGTATTGGGGGTACATATCATAGCGCGACAGCTCATTTGCTTTATTTACTGAGTTCAATAAGCTCGGCGGTCTCGGCGACAGCCAGGTCCACACGGCCGCAGACGGTCGTGGTAAAGGTTACCAGACGGTCATCCAGTACAAACCGCGGATGGGGATCAATATGGTAAATGGACGGATGTTCCGGCGTCCATCCCTCAACTACAGGATTGCAGGTCAGAACCGGAATCAGGCGTTTGCTTGTGTCATTCCAGAAACGGACCACGGACGGACAGCCACGCCACCAGCTTAGATCCTCGTAAGGATATGAACCGTCTACAACAAAGTATTTTTCATCCTTGGTGCAATGGGCATGCCAAGTGCCGTTGCCGCCTTCAATCGGGATATGGCAGACAACTTCGGCTGTATGTTCGCCCAGGCGGTCGCGTACGATGCTATTGGAGGAACAATAATAGATCGCACTGCCGTTCGTGTTCCACCATTCATGGGTTGCGGAGTTAGCATAGGGAATCCGCATCTCACGCTGACCGTCACGATGAATCAGCTGAAGACGGGGATAGATCCCATCTTCCGTCAGAGGAGGCGGGTCATTCTGACCTGTCAGAGAATTGTAGGAATACTCGTGGGCGCACATGCACAGATCCCCATTGGTGGGACAAATCTGCGCGTGATTATAGGGCGTTCCGCGCTGTGTGCGGTACCAGAGAGTGTAACTGCCGTCCTGAATCCGGAAGGTGCCGATAAAGCTGCCTTGTGCGGTCTGAATATCGGTCAGGATCTCCTGATGATCCGGAGTAAAAGTCAGATGGGTCCCGGCTTCGGAAGGCTTGGCGATGCGGGCAGCCTTGGGAAGATCGGCAATCTTCCGAGCTTTGTCCTGCGGATGAGGAGAACGCACATAGATGCCTTCGGTACAGGCCCAATACAGATCACCGGTACGTTCGTCAACCATCCATCCGGAACCGCGCGTTTCCGGGAAATAACGGACTTCATCCGTCAGAAAATCCACAACGCCGGCGCAATGACCTTCTGCCGGTGGAAAAGCGCAATAGAACCACAGGTACCGGCCGTCATCTGAATAACCGGAATTGACGAAGTAAAATCCCTGCTGAATGGGAGCGACACGGGTGGAGAGTACCCAGTAATGCGCGCCGCTTGCATCGACATGCTTGGTGAAGTGCTTGGAATTCATAGGCGTGTACATAGGTGAACCTCCTTATTAAAAATTAAACTTACCGTCTCCTTTTTCTTCTAAGGCCTTAATGGCATGGTAGGCAAATTCGCAGAACGGGGCAGAGAGTCCAGCATCCTGTGACAGACGAATAGCGGTTCCGGCGAGCATATCGATCTCGGTATGCCGCCTGTTGTCCAGATCCTGTAATGTTGAAAAACGGGAGGTTTTTCGGCCTGCCCACGCGCCGGGAACGAAGGGACCGACATCGATGCCGCGGAGCGCCGCCAGAGCGGCAACCTCATTCCATAAGCGCTCCGCTATATATGCGGCATGGCTGCTTACGACATAGATCCCAACACCGGCGCCGATGATGGCCTGCGGCAGATTGTTGGAGACATTGCCGGCGTATTTGATCCAGATCGAGCGCATGATATCGGGTACGAAGTGGTGATTGGCTTGAGTGCGGCCCATAAGCTCCAGAACCTCCTGCACTCGGGCAGTAGGTACACTGTTGTCCTTTTCACCGAAGAATACGCCGTCAGTTACCGCGGGATCAAAGAAAATATTATTATCGCGGCGCTCGGCGGAGATCCGCATCATCGCGTAGAGCATGTGATCCATACCGATATATCGTCCGATGACCTCTTCACTGTCCACTCCGTTGATCAGGCTGATGACGACGGTATGATCATCAACAATGGCTGCGATGTCGGAAAGAATATCCGGAAGAACATTGTATTTGACGGAGACAAGCAGCAGATCCACTCCATGCGCTTCCTCCGGCGTCCTTACAGGAAAGAAGGCGCGCTGACCGTTAATGATCAGTCCTTCCTGTTCCAGACGGCTTTTGCGGCTGCCTCTTGCGACAACGCAGAAGTCTTCTCCCAGAGGCTCTGCCATGCCCCAGATAAAATAGGCACCGACAGCACCGGCACCTAAAAGTGCGACCGTTTTCATGATGATTTCCTCTTTTTCTGTTTCTTTTTGACGGAGAAGCCAAAGGTGCCGAGAGCCTGACCGATGGAGTAGTAGGTCCCATGGATATAGGCGGCCAAATGGCACCGTTCCATACACAAGCGCCCGTTGGCGTCCACATAGTCTTCATCCACACGAACGGCGGTGATGTCCGCTAAAAACATATCGTGAGAGCCCAGCGGCAGAACCTGACGGACCTTGCATTCGAGGTGTACAGGACTCTCCAGAATCAAGGGCGCCTGTACTGTCTCTCCCGGTTCGGTATGCAGACCGCATGCGGCGATTTTATCCAGATCACGGCCGCTTTTTACACCGCAGAAATCGATCGCAGGAACCAATTCCTCCGTCGGAAGGTTAATGACAAATTCGCCGCTGTTTTTGATAAGGTCGTAAGAGTATCGTTCCGGCCTTACAGAAATATAAGTTATAGGCGGCATCGTGTTGACGATTCCCGTCCATGCAATAGTTAATACATTAGGATGTTCCGGTGTGCCGCAGGAGACCAGGGCCGGAGGCAGAGGCGCCTCCAGGGTTCCGCCCTTCCAGGTTAAAAGTCCCATGGCAATTACCGATTGTCGTATTTCTCTTCGCAGTACCGGCAGCGATAGGTCTCATGCACCGGATCGGTCAGTACAAAAACATGATCCAGTCCGGGCTCCAAGGAGGTGATACAGCGAGGATTCCGGCAGCGGATTACATTTGTAATCTTTTTCGGAAGGGACAGAGATTTTTTCTCAACAATCTCTCCGCCGCGGATAATGCTGATCGTGATATTGTGGTCAATATAGCCCAGAACATCGAGGTCCACCAGATCCAGTCCTCCCTGAATCTTGATAATGTCCTTGCGGCCCATCTTTTTGCTTACCGCGTTTTTGATGATGGCAACGCTGCAGTCCAGCTTGTCCAGCTGCAGATACTTGTAGATCTCCATACTGTAACCGGCTTTGATATGGTCCAGTACGATGCCTTCCTCCATTTTACCGACATTCAGCATGTGGATCACTCTCCTTTCTTCAGCCCCAGCAGGGTCATAATCAGAGCCATACGGGCGTAAACGCCGCATTGAGCCTGGTAAAAATAAGCCGCTCTCGGATCATCATCCAATTCCGGACTGATTTCATTGACACGGGGCAGCGGATGCAGCACATACATATCCTGGGGCGCCAGCTTCATTTTTGCCTTGTCCAGAATGTAGCTGTCCTTCAGACGGAGATATTCGTCTTCGCTAAAGAAACGTTCCTGCTGCACACGGGTCATGTACAGAATATCCAACTCCGGCAGAGCGGGCTCCAATTCAGTGGTTTCCGTGTAGGGAATGTGCTTAGCCTCCAAGACATCCTGCAAAACATAAGTAGGAACGCGCAGAACCTCCGGAGAGATCAGTACAAAACGAATGCCTTCATAGCGGGAGAGGGCGTTGATCAGTGAGTGTACGGTACGGCCGAACTTCAGATCTCCGCACAGGCCGATAGTAAGATGATCCAGCCGTCCTTTCAGAGAACGAATTGTCAGAAGGTCCGTCAGAGTCTGTGTCGGATGCTGGTGTCCCCCGTCGCCAGCGTTGATTACCGGAATGCGGCTGAATTGCGAAGCAACCAGCGGAGCACCCTCTTTGGGATGACGCATGGCAACGATATCAGCGTAACAGGAAATGATACGGATGGTATCGGCTACACTTTCGCCCTTTGACGCGGAACTGGAGTCCGCAGAATGGAATCCCAGCGTTTTACCGCCCAGATTGAGCATAGCAGCCTCAAAGCTGAGTCTTGTACGGGTGCTGGGCTCATAGAACAGAGTGGCCAGCTTCTTGCCGTCGGCGACATGGGCGTATTCCTCCGGATGCTGGCGAATCTGTTCGGCCAGGGCCAAAACCTGTTCCAGCTCCTCTACGCTGAAGTCCAATGGATTCAAAAAGTGTCTCATGAACTACCTCCTGAGTATTGAATTTGTGTATTTATTATAATACAGATGACCTGGAAATACAATATTTTTGTTTTGTAAAAATATTGACAATAAGGCTTGGCTAGGCTATAATTTGAAGTTACAATGGATCATTAGTTTCTGTTCTTATTATACTAACAGGAGGAATTTTGAAATGGCTTATTACTACAGTGAACCGTCTCACACCTTTAGCGAGTATCTGTTGGTGCCGGGCTATTCATCGGAGAAGTGCATTCCCGCGAATGTGAGTCTCAAAACACCGGTTGTCAAATACCGTAAGGGTCAGGAAGAGTCGCCGATCACCATGAACATTCCTATGGTGTCCGCGATCATGCAGTCCGTATCTGGTGAGCGTATGGCTGTTGCGCTGGCAACGGAGGGTGGCATTTCTTTCATCTACGGCTCTCAGTCAATTGAGTCCGAGGCAGCGATGGTTGCACATGTTAAGAGCTATAAGGCAGGTTTTGTGCATAGTGATTCTAATATTCGTCCCGATCAGACATTGGCCGACGTATTGGAGCTGAAGGAGAAGACCGGCCACAGCACGATGGCGGTAACGGAGGATGGAACACCGGAGGGCAAGCTGGTGGGTATTCTGACAAGCCGTGACTACCGTGTGAGCCGTATGGATCCGTCAACCAAGGTGTCGGAGATGATGACTCCGTTCGACGCGCTGGTTTACGCGCAGGAGGGCATCAGCCTCAAGGAGGCCAATGATGTGATCTGGGAGCATAAGCTGAATTCCCTGCCCATCATCGATAAGAATCAACGCCTGAAGTATTTTGTATTCCGTAAGGACTATTCTTCGCATAAGGAGAACCCGCTGGAGCTGCTGGACCAGCACAAGAGATATGTTGTAGGCGCGGGTATCAATACGCGGGATTATGCGGAACGAGTTCCGGCGCTGGTAGAGGCCGGCGCGGATGTTCTGTGCATTGACTCTTCTGAGGGCTTCTCCGCATGGCAGAAGCAGACTCTGGACTTTATCCGAGGCAAGTACGGTGATACCGTCAAAGTGGGCGCAGGTAATGTTGTAGACCGTGACGGATTCCGTTTCCTGGCAGAAGCCGGCGCGGATTTTGTCAAGGTAGGAATCGGCGGAGGTTCGATCTGTATTACACGTGAGACAAAGGGAATCGGACGCGGCCAGGCAACGGCTCTGATCGAGGTGTGTGCGGCCCGTGACGAATATTATAAGGAAACCGGCGTATATGTTCCGGTTTGCTCCGATGGCGGTATCGTACATGATTACCATATTACGCTGGCGTTGGCAATGGGGGCGGACTTCGTAATGCTGGGACGTTACTTCTCCCGTTTTGACGAGAGCCCGACCGACCGTCTGATGATCAACGGCAATTATGTCAAGGAATATTGGGGCGAAGGTTCCAACCGCGCCAGAAACTGGCAGCGCTACGACATGGGCGGCGCCAAGAAGCTGTCCTTTGAGGAAGGTGTAGACTCTTATGTTCCTTATGCGGGAAGCCTTAAGGACAACGTAACAATGACGCTGAATAAGGTGCGTTCCACCATGTGCAACTGCGGAGCGCTTACTATTCCGGAGTTGCAGGAGAAGGCACGCCTGACACTGGTATCCGCGACCAGTATTGTTGAGGGCGGCGCACATGACGTTATCCTGAGAGACAACAGCAAAAACATCAAATAAAATAGGCATGAGATGACAAGACAGAACAGTGCGATACAAAGTCGTGCTGTTCTTTTTTGTACCCTAATGTCAGGTGAGCTTTCCAAAGAGGCAATTGACTTTTCGGAAATTATACGGATTCCCTCGGGGGCGTATGATATAATTATCATGTGTTTTACACCAGGAGAGAAAGAGAGTGAGATGTTTATGAATATCAGAAAAAGATCATTGGCAGCGGTTCTGATGGCGGCGATTCTGCTGCTCTCGTTTGCGGCATGCAGCAGCGCCAAAGTTGATACGGGAAACAGCAGTACCAATAACAGCAGTGTGCCTGACAGCAGCAAGGAGAACAGCCAGGCGGACGCTGTCAGCACGGAGGACAGCAGCCTTCCGGAGGAGAGCAGTGAGCGGGAGGAGGATCCGGAAAAGGGTATCAAAATAACACAGACAGAGGCCAAAGCGGTCGAATTGGAAAAGTACGAGACGGCGGATTTCAGCATGACGATCCCCAAAGGGTGGACCGTAACGACTGGTGGAGCTTATATCAATACATATATTGGTGTGACCGATCCCAATGATACGCGTAATACTATGTTTGTCGTCCTGAAAATGGAGCCGCTGCTGCATTGTCAGGAAGGAAAGGATGCGTGGCAGACGCTGTACAACAACGGAGATACCACGCTTGCCTTATTTGCGCAGGCACCGGTACTGGAAGAGCCGTCAACGGAAGGCTTTTATAAGATTATGTATCCGGATTTTACGGTAACGGAGAGATTTGAAGCGACCAATGGGTACGGCGTATTTGCGCTGGGTGATGAGATCCTGCGCGCGACCTTCAGCGATTCTGCGGGGGAGGGCGAGGGAATCTTTACCGCGAGTATTGTTGACTTCGGCAGCTTTGCGATTTCGGACGGAACACTCATCGGCTATCAGCTTCAGACCGTGGACGGGGGCTATTATATGGCATACGATGTGATAGGGATTACCGCGGCGAAGGACACTCTGATTGAGTGGGCCGATGTATTGAGTCAGTGCCTGAACAGTCTGGAGTTTTCACAGAGCTTTATCAACGCGACTATTCAGGCGAGTGATGATCAGCTCGCGTTATCGAGACAGATCAGTCAGAATTTTAATGAGACGATGGATGGACTCATGGATTCCTGGGAGAAGCGCAACAGAAGTTGGGACATCATGAGCCAGAAGCAGAGTGACGCTATACTGGGCTATGAACGGGTATACGATACAGAGACCAATGAAATATACCGCGCGACCAACGGATTTACGGATGTCTATGATGGACAGCGGTACCAGTCGGTCACGGACGATAACATGTATGGAGAAGCCATCAGCGGATATATTGAAAAGATGGACTGAGTATAGTAGATAGAATCAAAAACAGCACATAATTTTACCCACCTAAAATTATGTGCTGTTTTTGATTTGAAAAAGAAAGTATAACTAAAATGTGTACTTTTGAAATACACAGGAGAAGTGGCTGAGAGCTGGCCTTTTGATTATGAACTAAGCTATTCGTTTTGCTTATTCAGACCTGACAGTTTCCGGTGACATGGTTTCTGTCACAGTGAAAAATATCGGACAATACGTGGGTAAGGAGATTGTACGGCTTTATGTAGAAGCGCCACAGGACGGACTGCAGACCGATTCGGGAATTGAAGGGCTTCCAGAAGTTGATTCTACAGCCGGATGAGAACCGGAGTCTTACCTTTATGCTGGATGAGCGAAGCTTCGCCGGTTGGCAGGCATGAAGGGCGGTGTGCAGCCGGGCATGCTGGAAATGGCCAATGGGCATTACTTGCGTGGTATATGGAAAATGATAATAGGATGAGAGAACTATGAAAAGGAACTCTGCGTTTTCCCGATGAACCGCAGAGTTCCTTTTTGTATGACTCAGATAAGGAAAATAATAAAAATCCTTATTTCAATTTTACGCAAAATATGATATGCTGTTTAAGAGGTACAACGATTTATAGATATAGGGGGGAACATCAATGGAATGGTACTTTACCACGCATACGACGTTTGGCGAGTTGTTCGCGCAGCCGGAGTGCAGGGAAATCGCAGAGTATTTTATATATTCCCATGGGCCGCGCAGGCTGCAGGACGAAATGACTTTGCAGGATCAAAAGAAAAAGAATCCGAATCGGAATATTGATTCTATGTGTGACGGGGTCAATCATCTGTTGGATAAGGTGCGGCAGGGAGTCCCGCTGACGTGGGATTTCTGGAGCCAGGAGGAACGGGACAAGGATCCGGACAAACAGAACACCAAGCTGTTTTATTTTCCGGCAGATTCCGGAGCCCAGCGCAGACCTTTCGTGATGATCTGCGCAGGCGGGGGATATACGTCCGTGTGCTCGATGTTCGAGGGCTTTACTACGGCGCGCCGCCTGAATCAGCTGGGGTATACAGCGTTTGTATTAAACTATCGTGTCGGCCGAGAGGGACTGCTGCCGGATCCCATAGATGATCTGGCGGAGGCGATTCGTTTTGTGTTGGCGCATGCCGATACCTTCGGAGTCGTCGGCACAGGCTATGCGGTGGCCGGATTTTCGGCAGGAGGGCATTTGGTAGCAGAGTGGGGGACGGAGAATGTGGGCTATGCGCATTATGGTCTGCCGAAGCCGGGGGCTTTGTTCCCGGTGTATCCCGTGATCAATATGGAACCGGTTGCGCAGCGAAGCGGTGGCGGAATGAAGGATTCGATGGAGGGAGACGGTGAGGCAACCGATAAATACTCTGTGCAGAAGCATGTTTGGGCAGGGTATCCGCCAACCTTCGGCGTACACTGCGAGGATGATCCGGCTGTGCCGTATCAGCACAGTGTGATGCTGCAGGAGGCACTGGAGAAGTGCGGAGTGCCCCATAAGCTGAAACTGGGAAAGGTCGGCGGTCATGGAATCGGAGAAGGACGCGGCAGCGATGTCGAGGGATGGATCGATGAAGCCGTCGAGTTTTGGAGAGAACAAAATATGGAGGGAACGGAACATGGAGCAGGAGTTTGAGAAGCAGTTTGAGAATCCGGACAGTCAGTTCCGCGGCGCGCCTTTTTGGGCGTGGAATTGTAAGCTGGACAAGGAGATGATGACCCGCCAGATCGAATATTTTAAGGAAATGGGATTGGGCGGATTTCATATGCATTGCCGGACGGGTCTGGATACCCCGTATATGAGCGAGGAATATCTGGAAGTGGTAAAGGCATGCGTGGAAAAGGCCAAGCAGGAGAAGATGTACGCCTGGCTGTACGATGAGGACCGGTGGCCCTCCGGCGCCGCGGGCGGGCTTGTGACCAAGGACCGGCAGTACCGGGCACGGTATCTGGTATTCTGCCCATGGAAGCAGGAAGAGATGCCGCCGAGCCATCAGACGCATGGCTCCAGCATGCGCCATCTGGCGCAGCAGGGCAATGGAAAGCTGCTGGCGAGGTATCAGGTTCAGATTCAGGACGGAGTGCTGAAGTCTTATAAAAGGCTGAGTGAGGGGGAGGAGATCCCTTGCGGAGGACAGACCTGGTATGTCTATGAAGAGATTGCGCCGGACAGCGGATGGTTTAACGATCAGGCCTATTTGGACACATTGAACCCCAAGGCAGTAGAACGCTTTATTGAAGAGACACATGAAGCCTATTACCGTGCGGTCGGAGAGGAATTCGGCAAGACGGTTCCGGCAATCTTTACCGATGAGCCGCAGTTTGCGCATAAGACCTCTCTGGGATTCGCGGAAGAAAAGAAGTACTGTATCCTGCCGTTTACTGACGACTTTGAGGAAAGCTACAGAAAACAGTATGGGACGGAGTTCTTAGATACACTGCCGGAAGTGTTCTGGGAAAATCCGGACGGACAGGTGTCCAAGGCGCGGTATCTTTTCCATGACCACATTGCGCAGCGCTTCGCGGAGGCTTTTGCGGATACGTTGGGTAAATGGTGTGAAGAACATGGGATTATGCTTACGGGGCATATGATGGCGGAAGGAACGCTGGGATCCCAGACGGGAGCCCTGGGCGAGGCAATGCGGTCCTATAGGAGCTTTCAGCAGCCAGGCATCGACATGCTGAGCGATAAGCGGGAGTATTCCACAGCCAAACAGGCGCAGAGCGCGGTGCATCAGTATGGTCGGAAAGGGATAACAAGCGAGCTGTACGGTGTGACCAACTGGGATTTTGACTTCCGGGGCCACAAATTGCAGGGGGACTGGCAGGCGGCTCTCGGTGTAACGCTCCGCGTACATCACCTAGCCTGGGCCAGCATGGCGGGAGAAGCAAAGCGGGATTACCCGGCGTCGATCTTCTATCAGTCGCCATGGTACAAGGAGTATCCGTATATTGAGGATCATTTCGCAAGAGTCAACACGGCGCTGCGCAGCGGCAAACCGGAAGTCCATATCGGTGTCATCCATCCGGTGGAGAGCATGTGGCTCCTGTGGGGGCCGCAGGAGCAGACGGCAGCGGCCAGAGAGCAGCTGGAAGAACAGTTTGATGAGACGGTGCATTGGCTGCTGCTGTCTCAGCTGGATTTTGATTTTATCGCAGAGTCCCTGCTGCCGGAGTTAAACCATGGACAGGTGGGAGACCGATTCCAGGTAGGTGAGATGGTCTATGACACCGTACTGGTGCCGGGATGCCTGACTATGCGGCGCAGCACGCTGGAGAGGCTGAAGGCTTTCCGTAAGGCAGGCGGTAAGGTAGTGTTTATGGGAGCGCCTGCCAAGTATGTGGATGCGGAACCGTCCGAGGAAGTGAGAGAATTCGCGGCAGAGTGCGAAATGAACTTCTCGAAGCGATGGAGGATGTGCGGCAGATCAGCATTCATACCGCGGACGGACGGATGGCAGATCGATATCTGTATCAGATGAGAGATGACGCAGATGGCAAATGGCTCTTTATCGCGCAGGGACTGCGGGAGGACAATATCGATGTGCCGCAGGCACGCCGCCTGACGATCCGTTTGAAGGGAGAGTATGCGGTGGAAGAGTATGATACGCTGCATGGGACACATCATCCGCTGAATGCTGAGATTCAGGACGGATATACCGTAC
The DNA here is from genome assembly GCA_902493345.1 of uncultured Eubacteriales bacterium. GTDB lineage: Bacteria > Bacillota > Clostridia > Lachnospirales > Bianqueaceae > Faecimorpha. The sequence continues at coordinate 15,156 of CABUPM010000003.1, forward strand.
TTGTACGGGAGATGAGCGATCATGACAGCCTGCTTCTCCGTTTGACGCCAGGCAAAGCGTCCTCCGGACAGGAGGTGGCCCGGGAGCCGCAGTATATCCGGGTGCAGAAGCCATGGGGAAGGATGCCGATAACGTTGTCCGAGCCCAATGTGCTGCTGTTGGATATGGCGGAGGCTTCTCTGGATGGTGAGGAGTGGGCCGAAAAGGAAGAAGTACTGCGGATTGATAACATTTTGCGGCAGAGACTGGGATTCCCGCTGAAAATGGAAGCATTCGCGCAGCCCTGGACGAGAGCCAAGGAAAAGGCGCAGCATACATTGAGTCTTCGGTATACGGTGGACAGTGCGGTTGAGGTGCCGAATGCGTATCTTGCCGTCGAGAAGCCGGAAGACTGCACGATTGCCTGGAACGGAGAAGAGATTGACAATACCCCGGTGGGCTATTACACCGACGCGTCGATTCAGACAGTGCCTCTGGGAACCATTCGCAAGGGAGAAAACATCCTACAGATCGAGATGCCATATAAGACGGAGACCAATGTGGAGTGGTGCTATATCCTGGGAGACTTTGGCGTGCAGGTGGCTGGAGATCATGCTACGGTCACGGAGCCGGTACGCGAACTCTACTTTGGAGACTGGACGGTGCAGGGGCTGCCCTTCTACGGAGGCAATGTGACATACCATACAGAAGTAACCGGCAACGGGGAAGAGTGTCTGCTGCAGGTGTCCAAATACCGGAATCCGCTCTTAAGTGTCGAGGTGGACGGGCATCCGGCCGGAAAGTTGGCGTTTGCGCCATACAAGCTGTCGCTAGGTAAGCTTGAAGGAACACATTCGCTGGATATTACGGCGTATGGCAACAGAGTCAACAGTTTCGGTACGGTGCATCTGTGTGACGAGAAGGTAACCTGGTTCGGACCGATGGCGTGGAGGTCAGCCGGAGAGAGCTGGAGCTATGAATACCAGCTGCGACGGACAGGCGTTTTGAGCGCGCCGGTGCTGTATCTGGAGAAAAAATAAGAGTGAAAATGGAGCCGGACGAGGTAAAATGCGTTCGGTTCCATTTTTTACGGGAGAAGTTTTACATATTGTTCATAAAATAACCATTGAAACCATGCTATAATAGAAAGGGGAAAAGACACAAGAGGGGGAAGGATCATGAGCTTTATTGAACTTGAAAATGTGTATAAGCGCTATAGGATGGGCGATATCACAATCGAGGCATCCAGCGGAATGTCCTTTGAGATCGAGCAAAGAGAGCTTGCGATCATTGTAGGTCCCAGCGGATCGGGTAAAACAACGATTCTGAACATATTAGGCGGGATGGACACCTGCGATGAGGGCCGGATTGTGATTGACGGCAAAGAGATCCAGGGATATGACAGAAAACAGCTCATGCAGTACAGGAGACAGGATATCGGATTTGTATTTCAGTTCTATAATCTGATTCCGAATCTGACAGCCAGTGAGAATGTAGAGCTGGCGGCACAGATCTCAAAGCACTATATTCCGGCAGCGGAAATCCTGAAGAAAGTAGGACTGGGAGAGCGGCTGGATAATTTCCCGGCACAGCTGTCCGGCGGAGAGCAGCAGCGTGTGGCCATTGCCAGAGCGCTGGCCAAGGAGCCAAAGCTTTTATTATGCGATGAACCGACCGGCGCACTGGATTACAACACCGGCAAAAAGATTCTGAAGCTTCTGCAGGATACCTGCCGGGAACAGAATATGACCGTTGTGATTGTAACCCATAATACCGCGATTACGCCGATGGCAGACCGGGTGATACATATGCGAAACGGTGCGGTGACAGAGGTAGAGGTCAATGCGCATCCGAGACCTGTGGAGGAGATCGAATGGTAATAAAAGCAAAATGGAAGGATTGTCTGCGGTCCGTCTGGAAGTCGCGCAACCGTTTTCTTTCCATATTATGCATTGTGGCGATTGGAGTAGGATTCTTCGCAGGGGTGAAGGCCAGCGGGCCGGATATGCGTAGATCGACAGATATCTATGCGGACCGGCAGAAACTGATGAATTTTCGGCTGTTATCCACCTGGGGATTTGACGAAGAGGATGTGGAGCTCCTGAAAGATATTCCGGGAGCCAAGGTGCGTCCGTCGTGGTTTCTGGACAGCATGATTGAGGGCGAATGGGGTGAGTCGGTTGCCCGGATATATGCGTTTCAACCACAGGAGGAGATCAATGAACTGTGGCTAAGTGAAGGGCGCTGGCCCAGAGTCGCGGGGGAGTGCCTGGTGTTCGAGTCCAGTCAGATTCCGGTGGGAGCGGTCGTGCGCATGACTGGCGGGACGGATACGGATATCGCGGATTCTCTGGAAAATACTGAATATACGGTAGTAGGAAAGGTATACTCCTCCATGTATGTATCGGAGATGGAGTTCGGCAATACCAATGTCGGCGGCGGACGGATCAATCAGATCCTCTATGTGCCTTATCGGAATTTTAAATCCGAATATTATACCGAAGTGTACGTGACCTTTGATGACATGCTTGAGACGCAGGCGTATTCCGATGCGTATGTCCAATTGGTGACGACGCATGAGGAAGACCTGAAGGTTATCGCGGCAGACCTTGCGTCGCAGCGCTATGAGCGTACCGTACAGGCGGCGGAGGATGAGATTCGTGCTGGACAGGAGCAGATCGACGAGGGCTGGGCAGAGTTGCAGGACGCCAGAAAACAATTGAATGAAGCCAAGCAGCAGGCGGCGGACGGACAGGCAGAGATCATGAACGGCGAACAGCAGATTGCGGACGGCGAAGAAGAGATCGCGGACGGTGAAGCGGAAATTGCCCAAAACGAGAGTATGCTGCAGCAAAAGGAAGAAGAACTCGCGGATGCGAGGGATCAGATCAACGCGGCGGATCAGGCATATCAGCAGGGACTGGCGGATTATAACGCGGCCAAGAGCGAGGCGGAGGCGCAGCTGGCACAGGCGGAAGAGCAGCTCTCTCAGGCCAAGCAGCAGCTGGATGATGCCGAAGCGGCCTTGGCAGCTGCGGAAGCCGGGTATCAGCAGGCACAGCAGATTTATACCCGGTTGGTCGAAGCGGCGGAAGCGGAGCTGGAGAGACAGCAGGAATCTCTGGATTCGGTACAGGCGGAGTATGATGCAGCCTATGAAGAATATGAGGCGCTTCTGAAGGAGATGGGACCGGACGCAGAGGAGGTCATTGCCAAGAAGGCAGAGGTGGACCGCTTGGGAGTAGAGCTGGAAGCACGGAAGATTCTGGTAGAAGAGGCGCAGAAAGCCTATGATACGCAGAAGGCGAACGCGGATGCTCTGCTGGAGCAGGCGGGACAACAGCTGGCAGAATACAGACAGAGCTATGAAGAGGGTCTGCAGCAATACCAGGAAGGGTTAGCCGAGTATGAGAAGCAAAAGGAACAGGCGCTGGCGCAGCTGGCAGAGGCAGAAGCGCAGCTGAAGGACGCCAAAGCCCAGATTGACTCCGGTAAGGCGCAGATCGATTCCGGCGAGAAGCAGATTTCCAGTGCCTATGGACAGATTCGGGACGCGAAGTCCCAGTTGGAAGCGGGAAAACAGAAGATTGAAGACAGCAAGGCGCAGCTTGCGGAGGCGAAGGAACAGCTTGTTTCCGGCCAGAAAACCATCGAGGAAAATGAGGAGAAGCTGCAGAAAGCAGAAGATCAGCTGAGGGAGGCGGAAGAGAAACTCAGCAGCTCCCGTAAGGAACTTGCGGAGTTGACCGTGCCGGACTGGTATGTCTATACGCGGGATGATAACGCGGGATATGAAGAATATGGGCAGAATGCGGAACGCGTGAATAATATCGCCAAGGTGTTCCCGGTATTCTTTATTCTGGTAGCGGCGCTGGTCTGCATGACGACGATGACTCGAATGATCGAGGAAGACCGGACGCAGATCGGTACAATGAAGGCTCTGGGCTATGGGAATGGAACGATTCTCTTCAAATACATGTCGTATGCCTTGAGTGCGACCTGTATCGGGTCGATTCTGGGATTGGCAGTCGGATATCAGCTCTTCCCCAGAGTGATCATGACGGCATACGGCATCATGTATGGAGTGCCGGTGCAGAAGGCGCCTTTCCTGTGGGGAGAAGCGGCGGTAATCACGCTGATCTGCATGGCGGCGGTAGCGTTGGTCGTGTACTTGTCCTGCCGATACGTCCTGAGTCCGATGCCGGCACAGCTTATGCGTCCGAAGGCGCCGCAAAAGGGAAAGCGGGTATTGTTGGAGAGAGTGGGAGTGATTTGGAAGCACCTTTCCTTTAGTCATAAGGTGACCGTGCGGAATATTTTCCGATATAAAAAGAGAATGCTCATGACGATCATCGGTATCATGGGCTGTACGGCATTGTCTTTGACTGGATTCGGCGTGAGGGATGCCATCAGCGATATCGTGGAGAATCAGTTCCATAAGATTTGGCAGTATCAGGCAATGGTTGTCGTCGATGGAATCACGGACAGTGAGACAGAAGAGACGCTGAAGATTCTGCGGGAATATGATCCGGAAGCAGAGGAGCTGTTGGTGAGTCAGAAGATGTATACGATGTCCGGCGACAACAGAAAGATGTCCGCGTATCTTATGGTGCCGCAGTCCGGAGAACAGTTGGCTGATTTTATCCGCCTGGCGGGAAGGACCAACGGACAGGTCTATACTTTGCAGGAGGAAGGCGTTCTGCTGACGGAAAAACTGGCGAAGCAGATGGGACTCAAGGCCGGTGATACAGTCACGATTGAGGTCGATGAGATGCACTCCGTACAGACCACAGTGCAGGGAATCGTAGAAAATTACGCGCAGCATTATGCGTATATGCTGCCGGCGACTTATGAGAAGCTGTTTGGCGATACGCCGGTGTATAACATGATTCTCGCGAGGTATAGTGGCTTGGATGAAGAGGCGGAGACTGCGATGTCCGAGCAGATCGTGGCGGTGAATCATGTGATGACGATGCAGCTGCAAAAGCATATGATGGAGACATTCACCCAGATGCTGAAAGCCATGGATACCGTCGTGCTGGTATTGATCCTGTCGGCAGGGATGCTGGCCTATGTGGTACTGTACAATCTGGCCAATGTCAATATTAATGAGCGGATACGCGAGATCGCTACGTTGGAGGTGCTAGGCTTCAATGATAAAGAGGTTTCACAGTATGTATTCCGGGAGAGCATCGTTCTGACGCTGATCGGCGCTGTTCTGGGATTGGCGCTGGGCAGACTCCTGACGGCGTTTGTCGTGCAGACGGCGGAGATCGATATTGTGATGTTCGGCCGGGAAGTCAAGTTCTGGAGCTATATATGGGCTTTCGCGCTGACCATCCTGTTCTCATGGATTGTCAACAGATTCATGCATAAGCCGCTGCGCCAGATCAGTATGGTGGAATCTCTGAAATCGGTAGAATAATTCATGGGGCGCCGTCTCAGTTTCAGAAGACGGCGTCCTTTGTATATAAAAGAATTTTTCAAAAAGCACCAACCTTTTCTGATATGCGTGTCTATATAGGTGAAAGCTTTCAAAGAGGTGCAAACAAATGAACAGACAGGATGTAGAGAAGACCATAACCGAATATTTAAAGCCTGTATTCGGATTTGCTATGAAGAAGTGTAAAAGCATAGAGGATGCGGAAGATCTGTCGCAGGAGATCGTGTTGAGGGCGTATCAGGCGCTTCTTGTCAAGGATGACATTACAGATATGGGAAAGTTTATCTGGACAGTCGCTCATAACGCTCTCAGCAATTATTATCGCGATACGGCCAGAAGCATGATGAATGTTTCAGTGGATGAGGTCGCAGAGCTCATTGCGGATCCGAATTCCGAGATTGAGATCGATGAAAATGCGGAGTCCGTTCACCGCTTGCAGAAAGAGATCGCGTATCTCTCGAAGCTCCAGAGGCGGATTGTGATCGCGTATTATTATGAGAACCGGAAGCAGGCGGAGATAGCCGGAGAGCTGGGGATTCCTGTCGGTACTGTCAAATGGCATTTGTTTGAGGCAAAAAAAGAGTTGAAGCGAGGTATGGATATGGTCAGAAAAACAAGTGAACTGCAATTTAATCCGATTCGATTCCGTTCTTACGGCATTCAGGGATCCATGGGGACAAAATCTCTGGAAGAGTTCTTCCGGTCCGCTCTGTCTCAGAACATCTGTTATTGTGTACGAAATACAGAGAAAACGATTTCAGAGATCGCGGACGACCTGGGTGTCTCACCGGTGTATGTGGAGACAGAGGCTGAATACTTGGAACAATACGGTTTTCTTCGGGTGCAAAAGGGGCGGTATATCGCGGGTTTTATCATCAATGAACCTACAGCGGAGCTGCTTACAATGCAGAATACGATGTATGCACATGCGGCAGAGCTGGTTGCCAATGATCTGTATGAGGAACTTATGGTGTCCGGAATTTTGAAGGATCCGGGAATCCAGTGTGCGCAGACAGATCCCAATTATCTTCTGTGGTCCTTGATCCCTTATATCGCGGCCAGTTCCGATACCGAACCGGTAGATCCTAAGATCTCTTTTGAGGAGGCTGCGACACTTCGTCCGGATGGTGCCTATAATATCTTTCACGCTTCTGTCGTTCCGGACGCAATGGCCCTCCCAGAAGATTATGCCGATATAAAGGAATGGTGCGGACCGATGTGGAATCTGGATGGGCATCAGATGATGTGGCAGATGGATGCCGAGTGGTCGGATAGGGCGCAGAGAAATGTCTCGGAGGAACAGCACAGAACGATTGCGCTCTTTAACGAGGAGAAGGAGCATGTATTGCCGCGGAAGGATTACGCGTGGCTAGCGGAACGCGGTTATATCAAGGTGGAAAGAGAACAGGACGGACAATGGAAAACGGCATGGCAGATCGTTGTTTTGCGGGACGATGGGATCCGCGACACTCTTTTGAGCATTGGCAGAAGACTGAAAGCTAAGTACCGGCAGGAGTTTGAGGCTCTGAAAGCGCCCTACGCGGAAGCGGCATTGAAAGAGATACCTGAGCATCTAAAAAAGGTGAAAACCTATGAACTGCAGTCGATCTTCCGAGAGGACGGGTATTTTTCGATGTACTGCATCCATACGCTTCTGCAGAACGGAAAATTAAAGGAACCCACGGCAGAGCAGAGAAAATCTCTGATGACTCTGATGATTCATGTGTAAAATAAGGAACCTATAGAATTCTGGTACATCCCAAAATGATATGCTCCCTCTAGTGTAGTCTTGAAATTTTTGCTATTTCAAGTGTCTACTCTAGAGGGAGCATATCAACTCCGGGTGTACCAGAGTTTTGGTATAAGAAAAAGGGTTTCTCAGGTATCCAGGCATAAGGAAAGATATGCCGTAAAATCATCGGGAAAAGGATCTGTGCCCAGGGGACGGTACATGCCTATCGGATATCCCGGCTCCGGCAGTTCCACTGTGATCTGGCGGCATCCGGTATATGCCAGCAGCGAAGCGCCAAGCTCCGGAGTAAAGTCTACATTGCATTCCCTTAGATACAGCGTCGATCCACTCAAGGTGTAGGCCGCGTAGTCTTATCGTTGGGACAGGCAAAGCTGACCGCGTCTCCGCCGTAATGACGAAGCTCCTGATAGAGATAATCCGGACATAGAAGGCGCAGCCGATACGGAAGACGCTGCAGGTATTCGGACCGCATCGCGGTAAAGTCTACCATAGAAGGAATGTGCAGGTCGATAAAAGGGCAGGGCGTCAGATTATAATATTCTCTGCGGGCCCGATAGAAGCGCACCTCGTAGCCAAGCTCCGCATATAGGGAAAACAGAGAATGCGTGGCGGGAACAAGGCAGGTGAAGCGTGTCCCCTGTGATGCCAGATATTGTATCGCCTCCCGATGCAGCAGGTGCATCAGCCCCTGACCTCGATAGTCCGGGTGCGTGGCGACGCCATACAAATAGGCTCCCGCGACATTGTTGAGGCGGGCAGGGATCAGTGTCATCATGGAGACAGGCATACCGGCGCCATTGCGCAGGATGATTGTCTCACCGGGACGGAATCGGTTCTTCAGAAAAAAGAGGGCATCCTCCTGCGTTTCTCCAAAGCAGGTCTGCCACATAAAAGAGAGGACAGGAATGTCCTCTGAAGTGGGAAAATCAAATAGGTGATGCTCGTTCATTGTACGGATGTCCTTTGATTCTAAGATAAGGTATAATGCAGGGTGATAGGAATGGTCCTATCACCCCTTTTATTTAAAATCAGAATTCCAGGTTCTTGGCAGTACGAGGATAGGGCAGTACGTCACGGATATTGCTCATACCGGTGACATACATGATCAAACGCTCAAATCCCAGACCAAAGCCTGCATGGCGGTTGCTGCCGTACTTGCGAAGATCCAGATACCACCAGTAATCCTCCTCTTTGAGGCCCAGCTCATGGATCCGGTTCAGCAGAACCTCCAGATTGTCCTCACGCTGGGAACCGCCGATCATCTCACCGACGCCGGGAACCAACATATCCGCGGCAGCCACGGTTTTGCCGTCGGGATTGAGCTTCATGTAGAAGGCCTTGATTTCCTTAGGATAATCGGTAACGAACACGGGCTTCTTGAAGATCTGCTCGGTCAGATAACGCTCGTGCTCTGTCTGCAGATCGCAGCCCCAGTAGGGTTTATATTCAAACTCGTGTCCGCTTTCCGTCAGAAGCTTGACGGCTTCGGTATAAGAGCAGCGGGCAAAGTCGTTGTCAACGATGACATGCAGCCGATCCAGCAGAGTCTTATCTACAAAGCTGTTGAAGAACGCAAGCTCTTCTGCGGCATTTTCCAGGAGGTAGTTGACGATATATTTGATCATAGCCTCGGCCAGATCCATATCATCTGACAGGTCGGCAAAGGAGATCTCCGGCTCGATCATCCAGAACTCCGCCGCATGACGCGGTGTGTTGGAGTTTTCGGCACGGAAGGTGGGACCAAACGTATAGATGTTGCGGAAAGCCGCCGCATAGGTTTCACCGTTGAGCTGGCCGCTGACCGTCAGGTTGGCAGCCTTGCCGAAAAAGTCCTGGGACGGATCCGGATTGCCATTTTCATCGGTGGGATAGGCGCCGAAGGGCTGTGTGGTGACGCGGAACATTTCGCCGGCGCCTTCACAGTCGCTGCCCGTCAGGATCGGCGTGTGAACATAGACAAATCCCTGCTCCTGGAAAAAGCGGTGGATGGCATAAGCGGCCAGGGAACGTACACGGAATACCGCTTGGAACGTATTGGTACGGGGACGCAGATGCGCGATGGTCCGCAGATATTCCATGGAATGACGCTTTTTCTGCAGCGGATAATCGGCAGCGGAAGCACCCTCCAGGGTAACGTCGGAAGCATGCAGTTCAAAAGGCTGCTTGGCATCCGGTGTCAGAACCAGTGTTCCTCGTACAATGATGGCAGAACCAGCCGTCAGGCGGCTGATAGCGCGGAAAGCCTCGGCTCCCTCGCAGGTATTATTATTTTCATTATAGGAATGCACCTTATCTGCTTCATAGACGATCTGAAGCGTGGAAAAACAAGTGCCGTCATGCAGTACGATAAATCCCAGAGATTTGGAATCACGGATCGAGCGCACCCAACCGCTCACTGTGATTTCCTGACCGTTCAGAGAAGAGGCCAGGGCGTGACCATCCTTATACAGGTCACGGAGTAAAATAGATTCCATGCGGAATCCTCCTTTCAGTGAATTTGTATCTTATTATACTATGAAGAATTCCCGATAACAAGGGGAAAATTACAAAAAAAATAGATTCTATGTTGCATTTTGGCCGGATTCAGGCTATACTACAGAGGAAAGAGTGGAAAAGGAGGCAATATTATGGCAAAGAAAGCAGCTGTAATTATGGGCAGCGACAGTGATTGGCCGATTGTACAGAAGGCGGTAAGTAAATTAAAATCCTTTGGAGTAGAGACTGAGGTGCATGTGATGAGCGCGCACAGGACGCCGGAGGAAGCCTGCGCATTTGCCAAAAACGCGGAGGCACAGGGCTTTGGCGTAATCATTGCGGCGGCAGGCATGGCGGCGCATCTGGGCGGCGTGCTGGCGGCACATACCATTTTGCCGGTAATCGGAATCCCCATGAAGTCGGCGGCGCTGGACGGAATGGACGCGCTTCTCGCGACGGTAATGATGCCTCCGGGCGTACCGGTAGCGACAGTCGGAATCGACGCGGCGGCCAACGCCGGCACGCTGGCAGTGCAGATTCTGGCGCTGGGCGATCCGGAATTGGCGCAGAAGCTTCATAAGAGCAAGGAAGAGATGGCGCAGGCCGTTCGTGAAAAGGATCGAAAGATGCAGGAGGCAGCCGCGGCGCTATAAAAACCGAAACGTGGAAATCTTTGTAGAAAAATCCTTGCATTTATGCGGAAAATATGATATTCTAACACCGCGGCCCTATTAGACCGCGATTAACAACAAGTTAATCATCATCATAGGATACTGGAGTTTTGAATTATGAAGAAGGTTGTTAAGTTTGGCGGCAGTTCATTGGCTGACGCGGGACAGTTCCGCAAGGTCGCGGCCATTGTTCTGGGCGAAGAGAGCCGCCGCTATGTAGTGCCTTCGGCTCCCGGCAAGCGTTTTAAGGAAGATGATAAGGTAACGGATCTGCTGCTGGCGACGTATACAGCAGCCAGAGCAGGCGAGGATTGGGAACCCATCCTGGATAAGATCCGTGCCCGTTATGATTCCATTCGTGAGGAGCTGGCACTTTCGGCAACGCTGAAGCATGAATTTGAAGAGATTGAGGAAAATCTTCGTTCCGGTTGCAGCCAGGATTATATGGCGAGCCGGGGAGAGTATCTGAATGGCATTCTGCTGGCGGAGTATTTGGGGTATCAGTTTGTGGATGCCTCAAGAGTGATCTTTTTTGATGAAGATGGTAAGTATGATGCGGCCAAGACGATGAAGGTCATGCGGGTGATCCTGGCTGGCTGCGATCGTGCGGTCATTCCGGGTTTTTACGGAGCTCTGCCGGACGGACGGATCAAGACATTTTCAAGAGGCGGATCGGATATTACCGGCGCGATTGTGGCGCAGGCGGTCAATGCGGACCTGTATGAGAATTGGACGGATGTGTCGGGATTTTTGATGTGTGATCCCAGAATTGTAGAGAATCCGCGTCCGATTCAGACGATTACCTACAGAGAACTTCGGGAGCTGTCCTATATGGGCGCGACGGTACTGCATGCCGACTCGATCTTCCCGGTGAAGGAAGCGGGAATCCCCATCAATATCCGCAATACCAATCATCCGGAGGACGCGGGAACGATGATCGTGGCACACGCGGGCGTGGCGCCGGGCGGAGATGTCATCACGGGTATTGCCGGACATAAGGGATTTGTCGTCATCCGGATTGAGAAGGATATGATGAATCAGGAAGTCGGGTTTGCCCTGAAGGTTCTGCAGGTTCTGAAGGACTTTAATATCAACTTTGAGCATCTGCCTTCCGGAATCGATACGATGTGCGTCGTACTCAAAGAAGAAGAGGTGCGCGGACGTGAGAATCAGCTGCTGAGCGCGGTGACGCAGGCAACACATCCGGATTATATCTGTATGGATCGCGGATTGGCACTGATCGCGGTTGTTGGCCGCGGTATGCGCAGCGCCAAGGGAACGGCTTCCAAGGTCTTTGAAGCGGCAGCCAACGCGGATGTCAATATCCGTATGATCGATCAGGGATCCAGCGAGCTGAATATCATTCTGGGAATTCAGGAAGAGGACTTTGAAAAGACAATCCGCAATATCTATCATGCGTTTTATTAAGTAAAGTTTATAGAGCAATACAAAGGGCTTCCCAACCGGATGATCCGGAAGGGAAGCCTTTTGTATTACAGACCGAGAAGCATGGTCGCGATCTCGAAATAGATCAGCAGGGAAAAAGCATCGACGATGGTCGTGATAAAGGGGCTTGCCATAACGGTAGGGTCAAAGCCGATTTTCTTCGCGAGGATCGGAAGAGAACAGCCGACGAGCTTGGCCAGAATGACAGTGACCAACAGCGTCAGGCAAACGGTGAAAGCGACCATCAGGCTGACACGGTCCAGGATCAGAAGCTTTACCATATTGGCGGCGGCCAATGCGGCGCCGCAGAGAATTCCCACACGGAATTCCTTCCAGAGGACGCGGAACAGATCTTTGAATTGGATTTCATTCAGGGAGAGTCCGCGGATAATCGTAACGGCGGCCTGGCTTCCGGAATTACCGCCGGTATCCATCAGCATGGGGATGAAGGCGGTCAGTACAACCTGAGCGGCCAACGCGTTTTCAAAAGAGGAGATGATCATGCCGGTGAAGGTAGCGGAAATCATCAGGATCAGAAGCCATGGAATACGCTGTTTGAAAGTGGTCCAGATGCCTGTACGCAGGTACGGTTTATCAGAAGGGACGATAGCGGCCATCTTTTCAATATCCTCGGTGGTCTCTTCCTGCAGGACATCGATAGCGTCATCAACCGTGACGATACCGACCAACCGATTCTCCTGGTCAACGACGGGCAGCGCCAGAAAGTTGTATTTGTTGAACATCAGGGCGACCTGCTCCTGGTCCGTGACTGTCTGGACACTGATTACATGGGTCTCCATGATGTCCTGAATCTTGGAAGAACCGTCCGCGAGAAGCAGGGACCGGGCGGTAACAATGCCGACCAGTGTTCGGTTTTCAGCAGTGACATAACAGGTATAGATGGTCTCCTTATCTACACCGGTCTTGCGGATACGCTCCAGAGCCTCCGATACGGTCATCTGAGGCCACAGGTTGACATATTCAGTGGTCATGATGCTGCCCGCGGAATCTTCCGGATATTTCAGAATCTCATTGATCATCTGGCGCATATCCGGCGCCGCCTGTTTCAGAATCCGCTTGACAACGGTGGCGGGCATCTCCTCCACCAGGTCAACGGCATCATCCACATACAGCTCATCGATGACTTCCTTAAGCTCGCGGTCGCTGAATCCCTGAATCAGAAGCTCCTGAGAGTCCTCGTCCATTTCGACAAAGGTGTCAGCCGCCAATTCTTTGGGCAGCAGACGAAACAGAAGCGGCAGGGAGTTGTCCGGCAGCAGACAAAATACCCCGGCAATATCAGCGGGGTTCATGGTAGTCAGCATATCGCGGAGCGTAGTGTATTTTTTGGAATCTAACAGACTCTGGATCATCTGATCCAGAGAGATCTGTACAGTGCTCATTGGAATCGCCTCCTATTACTGTATTTTAAATTGTAGTAAACAGTGAGGCATAAGACGGGCTTTAGAGAAGGGACGGACCGGAATACAGTCTGGCCCTCTTCCGTTCTCGACCGGGTCCTATGCCATTGCTACTTCCAGCGTCCATCTCTTCACCCCTTTATCATCCAATTTGGTGGGAAATCCCCACAGATACTTTTATTATAACCAGCATTTTTCCGGCTGTCAAGGCTTATTATCCGTAAAATTTTTCTATAAAACGACAAAGCGCGGATATGCAGAAGATGACAGGAGAAGCCGGACTTAAAGAAATCTTAAGAAATCTTCGAAGAAAAGCTGCTTGTATATCGAAGGGCAGAATGCTATAATAGTGCCGATCTCCTATGTAAGGGATATCTTACGGGGAAACAGAGGGAGCAGCCAGGGAGAAAGGAGAAAGAGATGAACTGGATTGTTTGGATCGAGAACAGCATTGGACTGATCTTTTTACTGTGTTATGCGTATCAGATGTTCTATGTCGGCAATGTCCTGCTGACCAGGCCGCATCAGTCGCCGCACAGTAAGGTGCTGCACAGGTATGCGTTTATCGTGTCCGCAAGAAATGAAGAGGGAGTAATCGGAGCGCTGATCGATAGTCTGTATCAGCAGGATTATCCGAGAGAATTGATGGATGTATATGTGGTGGCCGATAACTGTACCGATCATACAGCGGGGGTATGCCAGGCACACGGCGCCTATGTATATGAGAGATTTAACCATGTTCAGGTGGGAAAGGGCTATGCGCTGGACTACCTGTTTAAGAAAATGAAAGAAGACGGAGTATTTGACCGTTACGATGCGTTTGTGATTTTCGATGCGGACAATATTGTGGATAAAGGGTATATTCGCGCAATGAACGATACCTTTGATGAGGGTTATCGTGTAATTACTTCTTATCGAAATTCGAAGAATTATGATTCCAACTGGATCAGTGCCGGATATTCATTGTGGTTCCTGCGGGAAGCAAAATTTTTGAACCAGGCCAGAATGAATCTGGGAATCGGCTGTGCCGTATCGGGAACCGGATTCCTGGTGCATCGGGATATCATTGATCAGATGGGAGGATGGAAGTACCATCTGCTGACAGAGGATATTGAGTTCAGCGTAGACTACGCGCTGCAGGGCGGACAGATCGGTTACTGTAAAGACGCGGTATTTTATGATGAACAGCCGATCACATTGAAAACCTCATGGAAGCAGAGAATGCGCTGGAGTAAGGGAATTTATCAGGTGCTGGGACATTATGGATACAAACTGGCCGGAGGCATCTTCCGTAAACACAGCTTTACCTGTTATGATCAGCTGATGAACCAGTTCCCGTCCGTTCTTCTGATGTTAATCGGTATGGGATGCGGTGTGGCCCATCTGGTAGATGCCGTGATCGAAGGGAACATGGTAGGTACGATGGCATATTTGCTGAACTTTTCGATCCAGCTGGGAATGCAGCTGTACGGCTTCGCTTTCCTGGTAGGAGCGATGACGATGGCGACAGAATGGAAGAATATTCACTGTAAACCTGCACGTAAGATCTGGTCGCTCTTTACCTTCCCATTCTTTATGCTTACATATATTCCGATTTCTATTCAGGCGATGTTTACCAAAGTGAGCTGGTCGCCGATTCAACATTCCATCAACCGTACGGCGGATCAGATCCGCAGAGCGGCGTAAGACAGGGGCGTTCCTTTTGGAACGCTCTTTTTATTCCTGTGGAACATGATTATTTTTCTTGTGTTTGATACAAGGTTGCGTTATAATAAGGACAGATTTTATATTTTATACAGGGGGTATGCAAGATGGCAGAAAGCAGATTGATTGGGCAGTATCCGGTAATCGGTATCCGTCCGGTAATCGATGCCAGACGTGGTATGCTGAAGGTGAGAGAGTCTCTGGAAGAGCAGACCATGAACATGGCGAGAGCAGCGGCGGATCTGTTCCGTGAGAACCTGCGTTATACCAATGGCGAGCCGGTTAAGGTAGTGATCTCTGATACGACCATTGGCCGTGTAGCGGAGACTGCGCGCTGCGCAGACCAGTTCAAGAGAGAAGGCGTGGATATCACCCTGACCGTGACACCGTGCTGGTGCTATGGTTCAGAGACGATGGATATGGATCCCATGACGATCAAGGGCGTATGGGGATTTAACGGAACGGAACGCCCGGGTGCTGTATATCTGGCGGCGGTTCTGGCGGGACACGCGCAGAAGGGCTTGCCGGCGTTCGGTATCTACGGACGGGATGTACAACCCGCTGACGCTTCCGAGATTCCGGAAGATGTCAAGGAGAAGCTGCTGCGCTTTGGACGTGCTGCGGTAGCGGCCGCGACGATGCGCGGTAAATCCTATCTGCAGATCGGTTCGATCTGTATGGGTATCGCGGGCTCTATCATCAACCCGGAATTCTTTGAAGAGTATCTGGGCATGAGAGTAGAATCTGTGGATGAAGTTGAGATCATCCGCCGGATGGAGCAGGGGATCTACAGCCAGAAGGAGTACGAGAAGGCTCTGGCCTGGACCCGCCAGTATTGCAAAGAAGGCTTTGACAAGAACCCGGCAGAGGCACAGAAGTCCCGCGAGGAAAAAGACGCGGATTGGGAATTTGTCGTCAAGATGATGTGCATCATCAAGGATCTGTACAATGGTCAGAAGGATTTGCCGGAAGGCCGTGAAGAGGAAATGGTCGGCCACAACGCTATCGCCGGAGGCTTCCAGGGACAGCGGCAGTGGACGGATTATTATCCGAACTGTGACTTCGCGGAGTCGTTGCTGAATACGACCTTTGACTGGGAGGGCGCCAGAGAGACCTATGTACTGGCAACAGAGAACGATACGCTTAATGCGGTCAGCATGTTGTTCGGTAAGCTCCTGAACAATCGGGCGCAGATCTTCGCGGATGTGCGTACCTATTGGAGCCCGGAGGCGGTAAAGGAAGCTACAGGATATGATCTGGAGGGCAGAGCCAAGGAGTCCAAGGGCTTTATCCATCTGATCAATTCCGGCGCGGCCTGCCTGGATGCCTGCGGAGAGGTCAAGGATGAGAATGGCAACGCTGTAATGAAGCATTTCTGGGAGATGACCGAAGCCGATCAGAAGGCCTGCCTAGACGCGACCACGTGGAATGCGGCCGATCAGGGGTATTTCCGCGGCGGCGGCTATTCTTCACGTTTTGAGACCCGTAGTGAGATGCCGGTTACGATGATGCGTCTGAATATCGTCAAGGGCCTGGGACCGGTGATGCAGATTGCGGAAGGCTATACCGTAGCGCTTCCGGAAGAAGTATCCGACGCGCTGTGGAAGCGTACGGACTACACTTGGCCCTGCACATGGTTTGCGCCGCGGCTTACCGGTAAGGGAGCCTTCAGTTCCGCATATGAGGTGATGAACCATTGGGGAGCCAATCATGGCGCGATTACCTATGGACATATTGGCGCGGATCTGATCACATTGTGCTCTATACTGAGAATTCCGGTATGCATGCACAATGTTCCGGAGGAAAAGATTTTCCGCCCGGCTTGCTGGAATGCGTATGGTATGGACGCGGAGGGACAGGACTACAGAGCCTGCGCCGCGTATGGACCGATGTACAAATAAAATAAAGCAGTTTGGGGCCGCGGCCGTAGAAAGCCGCGGCTTTGAACAGAATGGAGAAGTTATGCTTAAGGGAATTCCTAAGATTATTTCACCGGAGTTATTGAAGGTGCTGTGTGAAATGGGACACAGCGACAGGATTGTATTGGCCGACGGCAATTTCCCGGCGGAGAGCATCGGGAAAGACGCGAAAGTTATCCGCTGCGACGGACATGGAACAACTGAGCTTCTGCAGGCGATTCTGCAGCTGTTTCCGCTGGATACCTATGTGGAGCATCCGGTGGAGCTGATGGAGGTTATGCCGGGAGACCCGGTAAAGACACCGATCTGGGAGGAATACGCGGCGGAAGTTGAGAAGGAGGACGCGCGCGGACGGAAGGCGATCGGAACGATCGAGCGGTTTGCTTTTTATGATAAAGCCAAGACAGCCTATGCGATCGTGGCGACAGGCGAGCAGGCGTTGTATGCCAATATCATGCTGCAAAAGGGAGTTATCGCGTAATGGTCACGGTAGCGATCTGCGGCCTGGGAAGTCGGGGCAAGGACACCTATGCCAAGTGCCAGCATATTTTTCCAGAGCGGATGAAGATCGTCGCCATAGCGGATATCATACCGGAACGGGTAGAGGAAGCCGGACAGGAGTATGATGTACCGATATCGATGCGTTTTTCTTCTGGTGAAGAGATGCTGGAAAAAGAGAAGCTGGCGGATGTGATGTTCATCTGTACACAGGACCGGCAGCATTATGGGCACGCGCTGAAAGCGCTGGAACGCGGATATGATTTGCTCTTGGAAAAGCCGATCTCTCCGGTTCTATCTGAATGTCGGGAGCTGGCCCAGACAGCAAGCAGGCTCGGCCGAAGAGTCGTGGTCTGCCATGTGCTTCGTTACACGCCGTTCTATCAATATCTGTACCGAACGATCCGCTCCGGTAAAATCGGGCAGGTCGCCGCGATACAGGCAGTGGAGAATGTCGGCTACTGGCATCAGGCACATAGCTTTGTACGCGGCAACTGGCGGAATACAGAGCTTAGCAGCCCTATGATACTGCAGAAAAGCTGTCATGATATGGATATCCTTGTATGGCTGTCCGGTAAGAGCTGCCGCCGGGTCAGCTCCTTTGGGAGCCTGATGCATTTCCGACCGGAAAACGCGCCGGAGGGAGCGGCTATGCGATGCCAGGACTGTAAAGCTAAGGGAAAATGTCCGTATGATGCGGAGAAGATCTACCTTACGGACGAGAGGACGGGTGTCCTGCATGGACATACCGGATGGCCGGCCAATGTGCTTGTCTCCCATCCGAATGAGGAGAGGATTCGTGCGGCGTTGGCGGAAGGCCCTTATGGACGCTGTGTTTATCATTGTGACAACGATGTGGTGGATCATCAGATCGTCAATCTGGAGATGGAGGACGGCGTTACAGTCAGCTTTACCATGTGTGCCTTTAATCAGGGCGGCCGCGAGATTCATGTGATGGGAACCATGGGAGAGATCGTGGGCGATATGAACGCGAATACGATTACGGTTACGGTTTTCGGACAAAAGCCGGAGACAGTGGATGTCCGGACCCTGGCAGACGACTTTAGCGGACATGGCGGCGGAGATCGAAGGCTCGTGGAAGATCTTCTGGACCTGGAGGAAGGGCGTGCCGGGCAGGCGCTGACATCCATTGAAACATCCATGGAGAGTCATTATATGGCGATGGCGGCGGAGTACTCCCGTCTGCGTCACGGCGAGACAGTAGAGCTGGAAAAGTTCGTCAACGAAACATGACATTACACGGCTCCGCATACAATAGACAGAGCGGCAGCGAGAAAAAGAATGGCCTAAAATAAAGCAACGGAGGAAAAGAATGAGGACTTTTTTGATTGACCTGGAAAATGTGAAGAATCAGGGAATGATAGGAATCGAGGCGCTTGCGGCAGAGGATCGTGTATTTATCTTCTACAGCGAGAATGCCAATTCGCTGAGCATTCCTACGATCCAGGCGATGAATAACAGTAAAGCGACGATTGATTATGTACACCTGCAGCGCAGCGGACGAAACGCGATGGATTTTCAGATTGTAGCGCTGTTGGGATTTCTGATCGGAAGTGAGAGAGCAGGGCAGTTCTGCATCGTAAGTCAGGATAACGGATATCTGGCGCCGGTAGAATTCTTTATGGACCATGCCGCAGACCAGCTGGACGTACATGTGCTGCTGTCAGCATCGATTCAGAAGGCGGTACGCAAGTGGAATTCTCTGGCATCCAATCCGGCGCCCCAGCCGCGGGTGATGGAAGTAGAGCCTGTAGTGATGGAAGTGACGGAGCAGGAAGAAGAGGCAGAGCCTGTAGCGGAAGAACTCCCAGAGACGGAAGAGGTAACGGAAGCGGTGGCAGAGGAGGCGGAGCCGGTCCAGGAAGAGCCTGAGGTACCGGTACAGACCGAGCCGGAAGAGAAAGAAGAGAAAGAGCCGGAGTCTAAGCCTGAGCCCAAGAAGCCGGAAGGATCCAGAAAGGCATCCAATCGCCGTGGACGTCCGAAAAAGGAGAATGCCCCGGCACAGACTCAGGCAGAAGAAACACCTGTTGTAGAAGCAAAAAAAGAAGAAAAGCCGGAGGGCGGCAGAAATAACAGACGGCGTTCCAAAGCCTCCAGGGAAAATAAGCAGATCGAGGTATCCGCAGAGCTTTTGGAGCGGATTTCCAAGGTGCTTGCGGGACATACAGAAGTGACGCCGGAGCAGACCAAGGTGATCGGTCAGGCGCTTTTGTCCACACAGGCGAAAAACGAATTTTATCAGTTTTTCCGCCGTGCGTTGGGTGTTCAGGTTGGCGGAGAACTGTACCACATGGTACGGGGAGATTATGAAAAGCTAAAAGCCGCGGCGGCAGTCAATCGTCCTGCCAAAGAGGAGTAACGGAGCGGAATTTGGAAAGGGGATAGTGTATGGCAGCGTCAAAGCGCAGAGCGTCGTCTTCTCGAAAAAGGAGAAAGAGACAGACGCGCCTTCGGGCATTTTTGTTCTTGATCGTAGTTCTGGCGCTACTGGGATTTTTGGGATGGTACCTGTCGGAATATGGCGGCGGGGAGCCGATACTTCCGCAGGAAAGCAGCCGGTCGGAGGAACCCTCCCAGTCGGAAGAGCCCTCGAAGTCAGAGGAGTCTCCCACGCCTGCGGACTCTTCTGCCGGTGAGGAAGAAGAGTCGGAAGAGGAATCCCAGCCGGAAGAGGCTTCGAATGGAGAATCTTCTGATGTGCCGGAAGAAGAATCCTCGGAACCGGAGCTGGAAGTGAGTACATCCGGGGAGCCTTCCGGGGCTGATTATGTGATTGTGGATCCCAATGAGGGAGATTGGCGGTTGGTGCTTGTCAATAAGACGCATCGATTGGCCTCCAATATGGAGATTGAGACACGCCAGATTCAGGGAGAGGAAGTCGATGCCCGGGTCTATGACAGCCTGGTACAGATGCTGGAAGACGGGGAGAGAGATTCTGACAGAGAGTTTTTGGTGTGCTCCGGCTACCGCAGTGTGGATCTGCAAAAGGAGCTTTTTGAGAATAAGATTCAGCGTGTTATGGCGGCAGATACTTCATTGACCTATGATGAGGCGTATGAGATTGCGGCGACAGTAGTCGCGATTCCGGGAGCCAGCGAACATAACACGGGGCTTACGGTAGATATCTGTGCGGTCGATTTTCAGATGCTGATTGAGGAATATGAAGAGACGGATGAGGCGCAGTGGCTTCGAGAGAACTGTTACCGGTACGGCTTTATCCTGCGTTATCCTAAGGGGAAAGAGGACGTGACAGGGATTATCTATGAGCCATGGCATTTTCGTTATGTAGGCGTGGAGGCTGCGACCGAGATCATGCAGCGGGGAATCACGCTGGAGGAATATCTGGGAGAGGTAGAGTAAGATGAATCAATGGCCGCTGCTTGTGGAGCAGTTCAAGCTTCTGATCTATACGGCGCCGGCGACGCTGTTAGCGATTGCGGCGCATGAGGCGTCGCACGGGCTGGTATCATGGTGGCTGGGGGATCCGACCCCCAAGGAGGATGGGAGACTGTCTCTGAATCCGCTGCGCCACCTGGATCTTGTCGGTACAATCTGTATGCTGCTCTTTCATTTTGGCTGGGCCAAGCCGGTATCCGTCAATCCGAAATATTATAAGAATCCCAAGCTGGGGATGGCGTTGACGGCGCTTGCGGGTCCGGCGATGAACTTTCTGCTGGCGTTTTTTGCAACGGGAGCCTTTGCGGGACTGTATAAATTAGGAAACGGTAACGTAACAGGGGTTCTGGGGTACTGTATCCGCTTTATGGATTATTTCGCGGTGCTGAATATCGGACTGGGAACCTTTAATCTGATTCCCGTGCCGCCTCTGGACGGCTCCAAGGTTCTGGCAGTACTGTTGCCGGAGCGCATATATTTTAAGCTTATGAAGTATGAACGCTACGGCAGTATACTGATGCTGGTTCTGTTGTACACGGGAATTCTCAGTGAACCGCTGGGCATCGTACGGAACTGGATCTTTGATGGAATGCTGAGTATCTGGCTCTGACAACCGGATGCAAAACAGCCGTGCCTTCTATCCTTTTACAGGATGAAAGCACGGCTGTTTTTTGCAATATAAAAGACCACCTCTGCAGACGGTCTATCTAGAAGTCTGGGTAACAGGAGTTGAACCTGCGGCCTCTTGAACCCCATTCAAGCGCTCTACCAAACTGAGCTATACCCAGATGCTTATTCACAAGCAAAAATAATTATATCATTTATTAGAGGGTGTGTCAATACTACAATTGAAAATTTCTGAGGTTTCTTGGATATCGGGGTCTTGTCCGCACCGCCGTCGATTGGTAAGCATATAGTATATCAGAAGGCCAAGGAGGGAGGAAGACAGATGGACATGGGATTTCTGACGGAATATTGTGTACCGGTCATTTTGGCGGCATGCCTGGTGGTGAGTTATTGCATTCGGCGCATCCGATGGCTGTCCAGACTTAGCGACTAGTATATTCCAGCACTGATGGCGGTTCTGGGGCTCTTGTTGAGCATTCCGGTAACGCTTGGTTCCGGAGGGGAGGTTACGGTGCAAAGCCTTGTGGGAGGCGCGGTTACGGGGCTTGCCAGTACAGGAATGCGGCAGATCTTTGAGATTTTTATTGAAAAGAAGGAGGCCAATCATGAAACAAAGGGGCAGGATTCTTGAGATTGCGAGGACGCAGCTGGGGTATAAGGAAGGGCCCAATAACGACACCAAGTACGGGGACTGGTATGGACTGCCGAATAACCCGTGGTGCCAGATGTTCATCAGTTGGTGTGCGGATCAGGCAGGTATTGGGACGGATATTATTCCCAGGGCGGCCAGCTGCCCGACCGCATTGGAGTGGTTTATGAAGAGGGACGGCAGAATCGGAGATATTCCCGCTCAGCCGGGCGACCTTGTATTTTACGAATGGTCCGGTGAAACGGCGGCAAGAGCGGCAGACCATGTGGGAATTGTGGAAAAGGTCGAAGGAAGCGAACCAAGTGAGCAGGTATTGACTACAATTGAAGGAAACTATAATGATAATGTTCAGCGCCGGGTGGTACGATATCGGGATATGGGATTAAAAGCGATCTGCCGGCCGCGGTATACGGACCATGAGGAAGAGAAAAAGGTGCAGGCGCCTTTCGTACTGTCCCAAGGAGACACAGGTCAGGGAGTGCAGCTGCTGTAGATGGCGTTGCTGCTGCATGGATATGATGTCGGTGTCTATGGTATGGATGGCCAATTCGGTCAGGCGACCAGGGCGGCACTGCTGCGGTTCCAGAAGGAAAAAGGATTGGAAGCGGATGGAATCTGCGGTACGGAAGTTTGGACGGCACTCTGCGCAGGTTGATAAATTTCCCTCTTGACGAGCTCCGCCGTTCGGGTGTACTATAGGTACAATGCTCTTGAACGGGTATTAGGAAGAGACAGAGGAGAGTTGGCATGGAAGGGCAAAAGAAAGGTTTTTTAGGGATACAAAGCTGGAAAGAATTCGGAATGATGACAATCGGAACGCTGCTGGTGGGCGTGGGAATATATTTCTTCAAATATCCCAATAATTTTACGACGGGCGGGGTCAGTGGCCTGTCCGTACTTTTGGGAAGCATTTCTCCCAAGGTGACGTCGGGTACGATTATGGCGATCATCAATATTGTGTTTTTGATACTTGGCTTTTTGGTGTTGAACCGGGGCTTTGGATTCAAGACGATCTATTGCAGTCTGCTTCTATCCGGCTCGGTCTGGCTTTTGGAGCGGTTGGTACCCATGTCGGCCCCTCTGACTGACCAAAAGTTTCTGGAGCTGACGTTTTCGGTACTGCTGCCTGCTATCGGATCCGCGATACTGTTCAATATCGATGCAAGCACGGGCGGGACAGACATTATCGCCATGATTCTGAAGAAATACACTTCGCTGAATATCGGACATGCGCTTTTGTATACGGATGCGATTATCGCGGCATCCTCAGCATTATTCTTTGGGATTGAAACCGGATTGTACTCCGTGTTGGGACTGACGCTGAAGGCAGTGGTTGTGGACTATGTGATTGAGAGCATCAATATGCAGAAGAGCTTTACTGTGATCACGACGCATCCGGAGGAGATCTGTAACTTTATTACGCATACTCTGAATGGCGGAGCGACTCTGTGGAAGGCAAGCGGAGCATATACCGGAGAAGAGCGCTGGGTGATTATGACAGCACTGCATAGGTATCAGGCCAATGCCCTGCGTCATTATGTCAGAGAGACAGATCCGCATGGATTCATGTTTATCAGCAATATCAGCGATATCATAGGTAAAGGTTTCCGGGGAATGTAATCACGCGGAACCGAAGGTAAGATAAAAAAGGGGCAAGTTATAGCGGAGAGAAAACGCTGTAACTTGCCGTTTTTATTAGGGGTATGAATGAAAGGAGGATGAAAAGGAATGATTTATTTCACTGCAGATACACATTTTGGCCATGCCAATATTATAAAGATGTGCGAACGGCCTTATTCTAATGTGGAAGCCATGAATGAAGCGATGATTGCCGCCTGGAATGAGCGTGTGCATGGCAATGATACTGTATATATCATCGGAGATATGTTTTTTCGCTGCGCGGACCCAGAGAGCATCCTAAAGCGGCTCAAAGGCAAGAAGCGGCTGATCGTAGGCAATCATGATGAGACCTGGATGGGAAAAGTGGACTTGAACCATTATTTTCTCAGCGTGGATCATTTCCTGGAAACTTCAGATGGCGTACGCGGGTTGATACTCTGTCACTATCCGTTGCTGACATGGAAACATGCCGAACGGACCTATATGATCCACGGCCATATTCACGCTAATACTACGGCGGATTTCTGGCCACTGATTCAGTGCCGGGAACATGTATTGAATGCAGGTGTGGACCTGAATGACTATCATCCCGTCACCTTCGACGAGCTGGTAGAGAACAACCGCAAGTTCAAGGCGGCGCATGCAGGGAAATAAAGCGAAAGTCAGCGTTGATGCGTAGGGATAATGGAGATTGAAAGAGCGACATCAATTCTGCTTATTGAACTGTATAATACTTTTGATTCCTACTTTTTGGTTTTTCAGGTATTGTCATTGCAAGTTTTCCGGCGGAAAGCAGTGGCTGGACATAATGCTGTATTGCATAAAATACTGTTTTTACACCCAAAAATGCAGCAATTTCCTGCCTATTTTTCGGCTCGTGACAAAACGCCAGCAAATCATCGGCGGGCTCAGTACTTCCTGTTTCTTTTTCCGCTTTATTATAAAGCGTTACTACAAATTCGTTCCTGCGGTTTTCAAATTTTGGCGCTGGTAAGCCATACTCTTTCATTGCATTGCGCATGGTGGGAATGCCCGAGTAGCGGTGTTCTGCGGCGGTCAGAATTTCTGCCATGACAGCCAAGGCGGGGTTTCGTAAATCTGGTCTGGCGATACCAAGCTGTTCAACGCTCATCCGACCATACAGACTTCCGGGACTGTGAATTTCGACGCGATCCGTAAAAAAGTCAATTTGAACAGGAGTCCCCTCAGTATGAATGCTATAGTCACGATGAATAAGAGCGTTGAGAATTGCTTCGCGGAGAGCGTCTACAGGATATTCCGTTTTATCTGTACGAATACCGGTTTTTTTGCTGATAATGGTTTTTACTTTCATATTACGGCGGCAGAAATTCAGAGCCTCATCTACCATTTCCGTAATAGTTCCGCCAATCCGCTTGTTGTCGATAAAACGTGCAGAATCATGATCCACATCACCAATTTCGGTCCCAGGCACAACAATTGCTGTGATACCAAGCTGAGGGAAGAATCCTTGAGGGAAAATACCGAAATTCAGAACAGCGGCCAATGTCGGAATGCCATTTCTTGTAATATTCAGCATTTCCATAGTCTGTTCCTGTGTCAGCCTGGAAAATCCAGGACGGTTTACACGTATTTTCTCTATATAGCTTTGAATCTTTTCCATATCCAACAGCTGAAGCGTTGCTCGCTCAACAGGCCGCTCATCATCATGCAAATGTTTACGGAACGCTTCGTAGCTGTATAGTTCATAATCTGTCATTGGTAAATCCGCATCACCAACACGAATGTAGGAACCCTTGGTACGCCCTGCTCCACGGTAGTAACAGGGACGCTCCGTAATGTCGATTGCCGGGATCTCTGCAGCACAAATGGTTTTTCCATGATATTCAGCCAGGGTGAATACAGCGCGAACTGGAGGCTCCATCTGTAAGCACTGTTCCGTTACCTTTTTTTGAAGATCTTGGGGATCATATACGCCGACAACCTGAAAAGCAGCATTTTCATCGATACCGAACACGAGAATGCCGCCGCTATCTTGATTGGAAAAACTCGACAGCGTATCATATAACCTCTTAGGACAGCCTATCTGTGCAGATTTAAGTTCAGTTGTTTGTTCTTCAGCTTTCTGTTTGCATATTTTGTTTGCTAATTCAAGCATGTTTTGCTAAATAAACCAAACAGATTTGAATACTTCAGCATTACTAAAGTCGAAACGTAAGGATTCACTATTTTTAGCAAGAGGAATATTAGGAGTGGGTATACGGATAGCTCAAAAAGACTTTTAAAAATGGATTTATTCATTTTTATACTCAATATGCTTTATATGTGTTTTAAACAACGCTGCCTTATGCATGCAACACGTCCGTGCCGATAATATAACGCTGAAGAGATCAGCAGTGTAACCAGTTCGGAACAGGGGATAGCGAGCCAGAGCCCGGCAACGTCCAGAAAATGCGGGAGGATCAGCAAAAAGGCACAGGCCAGTACAAGAGAACGGAGGGTAGAGATCACTGCCGCGGCAAGACCATTGCCGAGGGCGGTGAAATATCCGGATAAAAAGACATTGGTGCCGATAAAGAGGAATAGGAGGCTAAAAAGACGCAGACCTTCCCAGGTGATCGCCGCGACAGTTTCTGAGCCCGTAAACAAACCGATCATTGTCGGGCCGCCCAAGAGGGAGATGGCCAGGATGAGGACAGAGCTGATAGCGATTGTGATAAAGCTATAGCGGAGAGTTTCATTGATCTTATCGGAATTATCCGCTCCCAGGCTATAGCTGATCACCGGCGCCGCACCTACAGTGATACCCATATAAAAAGCGATAAAGAAGTAATAGATGTACATGATGATGGTAACGGCAGCGACACCGTCCTCGCCAAAGTATCGCAGGGCAAGAATATTAAACAGGAAGGTGATGATGCCTGTAGAGAATTCCGTCAGCATATCGCCGATGCCGTTGAGGCACGAACGCAACAGAACGGACCATCGAAAATGAGGACGGCAGAAGCGCAGATGGCTGCGCCGCAGAAAATAGACGAGACCAATCAAAGCACTGACAGAAATGGAGAGAACCGTCCCCAAAGCGGCTCCCAATGTCCCCAGAGAAAGGACGCCCACCAGGATATAGTCCAGCAGAAGGTTCAGGAGCAGACCGGTCATGGACATGACCAGTCCAATACGGGAATTTCCGTCGGTACGCACCATGTATTCAAAGAAAAGCTTAAAAGTCATGGCGGCGGTTCCGCAAAGCGTTACGGCCGCATAAGGCAGGACATGGGGCATCAGGCGCTCTGTACTGCCCAGCAGTGTGACAAAGGGACGCAGGAATAGTAATCCGAATACGGTGAAAAGAATCGCGAAGACAGCCAGTACACAGCACATGGTACTAAAGATCTGGTTAGCTTCGTAATCCTTTTGCTCGCCCCTCCGTTCCCCGATGATGGCGCCCGCGCCGGAAGCAATCATGACAGCTATGCCAAAGATGATGCAGGTAATCGGGATTACGATGTTGATGGCGGCAAGAGCGTCTGAACCCGCATAGCGCGATACAAAGAAGCCGTCAATCGTAGTGTAGAACGACAAAAAAACCATGGTCAGTACCGAAGGCGTCAGCTGTTTCAGATATTGTCGGTAACTGACAGGTGCTTCAAAACGATCCAAAATAAAAACCTCCTTGACAAATTTTATTTACTATTATAGGATAAAGGATATAGTAACTATATTGTCAAGGGGAGAATTTCAGAAAAATGAAGAACTATTATTCCATCGGAGAGCTGGCGGGGTATCAGAATATTTCCAAGCAGACTCTGATCTTCTATGATAAGATCGGTTTGTTCCGTCCCGCGTATGTGGATCCGTCCAATGGCTACCGTTATTATAGCCCTAAGCAGATTGATTTTCTGGACACGATTCTGATCATGAAGAAGATCGGCTTTTCCCTGGAAGAGATTCGGGAACATATGAAAAATTACAATCTGGAGAACAGTACCACGCTTTTGCGGGGGCAGATGGAGGTGCTGGATGAGCAGATCCGGGAACTGCAGATGATTCGTAGCC
Organism: uncultured Eubacteriales bacterium; assembly: GCA_902493345.1. Lineage (GTDB taxonomy): Bacteria > Bacillota > Clostridia > Lachnospirales > Bianqueaceae > Faecimorpha. The sequence goes on from CABUPM010000003.1 coordinate 42,816, forward strand.
GCCTGCTGCAGCGCTGCACTATGATGGATGAAGCCAGAAAATACCACAAGAACCCGATTGTGATGGAAGAGGTCAAGGAACAATATATACTGTGTCATCCGGTGGCAGAACCGTATTCGCTCAGTGAGGTCAGTATTGCCACCAAACAGTGCTTTGCGCAGGCGGAGGAAGAGGGATTGCCCATCTTTTTTCAGACAGGAGTGATCAATCCGCTGCAGCATATTCAGCAAAGAAGATATATGGAGACGACATGGGCTTTTTTGCCGGTAGAAAAGGGGGCGGATGCCGAGAACATAAAAAAGCTCCCGGCAGGAGAGTGCGTCAGTATCTATCACTTTGGAAGCTATGATACGATTGCGGACTCTTACCAGAAGCTTTTGGAGTATTGCCGTCAAGAGAATCTGCGGATTCTGTCAGATGCGTATGAGTTCTGTATCAACGATTATATTACATCCAGCGATGTAAACGAATATATTACCAAGATCCAGTTTTATCTGAGGTACAGCATCTCGGAGTAGGCCATGATGAAAGGCCCGGCGCCCTTGCCTTCGTCTGTCATGTAGTATTCAGGACGCTCATAGTTGTTGGTGTTGTTGGCGCTTGCCTTGAGGTAGATGTCATGCAGCCCGGATTCGTCCAGCTTGAGCTGCGTGAGAGCAAGGAAAGCCTTGACGGCCGCGTCGCGGTAGGACTCATCCAGCCAGCCCTTGCGGACACCCTTAAGAAGCGTATAGATAATCATGGCGGTCCCGCTGGTTTCCAGGCGATTGGTCTCGGTTACCTCCCAATCGGCTACATTGGCCCACATTCCGCTTTCATGCTGATACTTCAGCATGCCGTCGGCAAAAAGCTTCAGCGCGGCCTTGCGTTCCGGAAGATATTCCTCCGGCAGTACTTCCATAACGTCCACCATCGCCATACCATACCAGCCCATAGCGCGGGTCCAATGGTATGCGCAGACATCCTCAGCGCTGTTGCCGGCATGGTAATACATTCCGTTCGGTGCCAAGAGAGTCTTGGCAACCCAGGAGAGGCGCTCCTGTACCAGAGCAAGCTGAGCGCGGTCGCTGGTCAAGGAAGCATAACGGGAAATGAAGGGCTGCAGCATATAGATGCCGTCCAGCCATACTTTGTATTTGGGCGCGCGGTCCTTGGCCCAGCTGTGCCAGTAATTGTGCCCCAGCGCGGCCTCAGTGTATTCCGTAGGGACGATATGACCTGTGGAATTGACATGCTTCGGATCCGTCAGATCCCGGTAGAGGTCAGAGCAGATCTGCATGTAATCATCCTGTCCATTGGAAGCGCGCAGCAAAAGTGCGGCAGTCTTGTAGCAGTCGGCGCCATGATGGTCTACATAACCGGCCAGATTGCGGCTCAGACTTTTATGGCCGTCAGCGTCGGTTACGATCATCGCGTCCAGGTATTCTTTTACATAGCGGAGGTATTCGGTATCGGCAGGATTGGCCTGATAAATGTCCAGAAGGCCCTCCATTACGACGCCGTTATAATAGCTCCAGTCGTACAGATACGGCTTGTCCGTTACAGGGGAACGCTTTTCATTGTCCCAAGAGAAATAACGATCCTCGTGAGAGACGATCTCACGGGGAATATTGTGCGCAGAATGAATCGTTAGTCCGTCGATATACTGCTTGGATTTTTGTATTGCGGAAGCAATTTGCTGTGTCATACGAGTCAGTCCTTTCTGATGGAAAATCTATATGTATTCTAACATAGAAGGTATAAAAAGACAAGGAATAAATTCCCGCTATACTTGTACTGCTCCGGGGTTCGTGCTATAATAAGCCTAGGCTGACAGGCTATAGATTCTACAATTGAGAAAGGAAGATATGGTTATGGTAATTGAGAACGGTAAAGCAACGGGTATCAAGATCGCGTATGTCGGCGGCGGCTCCAGAGGATGGGCATGGGGATTGATGAGTGATCTTGCGGTAGAAGAGAGCATGAATGGTACCGTAAGTCTGTATGACATTGATTTTCAGGCTGCGAAGGACAATGAGACGATCGGCAATAAGATTAAGGATACAGAGGGCGTAAAGTCCGTATGGAAATACGAAGCGGTTCATACATTGCAGGAGGCACTGACCGGAGCGGATTTTGTCATCATCTCCATATTGCCGGGCACCTTTGATGAGATGCAGTCGGATGTACATACTCCGGAGAAGTACGGCATTTATCAGTCTGTAGGAGATACGACCGGCCCGGGAGGAATCGTGCGTGCGCTGCGTACGGTACCCATGTTTGTAACGATTGCCGAAGCGATCCGGGATTATTGTCCGGAAGCATGGGTCATCAACTATACCAATCCGATGACGCTGTGTGTGCGTACATTGTATGAAGTATTTCCGCAGATCAAGGCGTTTGGCTGCTGCCACGAAGTATTCGGCACACAGAAGCTGCTGACAGAAGCACTGGCGGATGTTGCCGGAATTCAGGGTGTAGACCGCAGTGAGATCAAGACCAATGTTCTGGGGGTCAATCATTTTACATGGCTGGACAGCGCGTATTATCATAATCGGGATCTTTTCCCGATCTATGCGGAGTTTGCGGAAAAGTACGCGGAGAAGGGATTCCAGAAGGTCGTGCATGATAACTGGATGAATAAGTATTTTGGATGTACCCATCGGGTTAAGTTTGATCTGTTCCGTCGGTATGGTCTGATCGCCGCGGCCGGCGACCGCCATCTGGCAGAGTTCTGCCCGGGAACCTGGTATCTGAGAAATCCTGAGACCGCGGCCAAGTGGGGCTTTGGATTGACACCTGTGAGCTGGCGTAAAGAAGACCTTGTACGCCGTAAGGAGCGCAGCGCGCGTCTGGTCAGCGGCGAGGAACATTTTAAGCTGAATGAAACCGGAGAAGAAGGCGTAATGCAGATGAAGGCGCTGCTGGGTCTGGGAACGCTTGTGACCAATGTAAATATTCCTAATTACGGACAGCAGGAAGGATTGCCCTATGGCGCGGTGGTAGAGACCAACGCGGTATTCTCCGGCGACAGTGTAACGCCTGTTATGGCCGGAGGTCTGCCGTCAGAGGTATTGTCGCTGGTGGCACGGGTTTCCAACAATCAGGAGACTGTGATTGAGGGTATCTTTACCAAGGATAAGGAATTGATCCTGGACGCGTTCTGCAACGATCCGCTGGTGACCTGTTCTCTGGAAGAGGCAAGAGCGCTGTACCAGGAGATGGTGGAGAATACCAAGGCTTATCTGGAAGGCTGGGAGCTGTAAAGCTGTATGGATCTGTTTGAATTTAACCGGGAACAGGAACTGAAGTCAGGCGGCCCCCTGGCGTACCGCATGCGCCCCAGATCCCTGGAAGAGTTTGTAGGACAGGAAGAGATCGTGGGCAAGGGGACTCTGCTGTACCGGGCGATTAAGGCAGATCAGCTGGGATCTGTAATCTTTTACGGGCCGCCGGGTACGGGCAAGACAACACTTGCCCGTATCATAGCGGGCTCGACACGGTCTCTTTTTCGTCAGCTGAATGCGGTTACGGCGGGGAAAAAGGACATTGAGACAGTAATCGACGAAGCACGCGGGGCTCTGGGAATGAACGGCCAGCGGACCATCCTTTTTATCGATGAGATTCACCGTTTTAATAAGGCACAGCAGGACGCGCTACTGCCTGCGGTGGAAGAGGGCGTGGTGGTGCTGATCGGAGCAACCACGGAGAATCCGTATTTTGAAGTCAATGGAGCGTTATTGTCCCGTTCGCGGATCTTTCAGCTGAAACCGCTGAGCACGGAGAATATCCGGACACTGCTGTACCGGGCAGTCTCTGACAAGGAACGGGGGCTGGGCAATATGGCGCTGCAGCTGAATGAGGACGCGGCGGAATTTCTGGCCAGACTCAGCGACGGAGATGCCAGAGCAGCACTGGGCGCATTGGAGCTGGGAGCACTTACAACGCCGCCGGGAGAAGACGGAAGGATTGTGATCGATCTGGAGACGGCCAGTCAGTGCATACAGCGTAAGGCGTTTCGCTTCGATAAGGATGGAGACGCACATTATGATATTCTGAGCTGTTTTCAGAAGTCCATCCGGGGAAGCGACCCAGATGCGGCCATTCATTATCTAGCACGGTTGATTGAAGGCGGAGATCTGAAATCCATCTGCCGCAGACTGTTGGTCATCGCGTCGGAAGATATTGGTCTGGCCTATCCCAGCGCGATCAGTATCGTGAAGAGCTGCACCGACGCGGCATTACAGGTCGGGCTGCCGGAAGCACAGCTGAATCTGGCACAGGCAGTGATCCTCCTGGCCACGGCTCCAAAGTCCAATTCCGTGACCCGGGCGATCGGGGCTGCTTTGGATGACCTGCGGACCCGGAAACTCGGCGTGATTCCGCCGCACCTGCGGGATTCGCATTATGCCGGAGCAGCGAAACTGGGGCATGGTGTGGAATACCTGTATCCGCACGATTATCCGAATCACTATGTTAAACAGCAGTATATGCCGGACGCCTTGGAAGGCACCGTCTATTATCAGCCGAGTGAGAATAAAAATGAACGTGCGATCCGCCAGTATCTGACGGAATTAAAAAAAGAAGACTGACACATATCAGAAGAACGCATCATATACTATCCTGAAAGCGGAAAGGGGCAGTGATGATGCGTTCTATATTATATCGGCAGTCCGGAAGCTGCGGGGTTGGATACGGCAGCGCACCGAAGATAGTTTTCAATGAGGAAAAAGAAACTCCGTCAGGCGGAGAATATGTGGAACAGATTGCGCCGATGCGAATCGAAAATGTAGAACCGGATTATTTTAATATGGATGAAAGAGACCGGGAAGAAATCCGGCGAATGGAATCTCCGGCAGTGCGTGATATGGCGCCGCTCATTACAAGAGAAGCGGACCGCATGGAGCTGGAGGGTAATATTCTGATGGATGAGTCGCTGGAAGAAGCGCATGTAGAGCGGGCAGTGGAGCGAATCGTCCAACAGATGCAGGGAAGCCGCCAACCGGAAGGATATCTGGAGGATCTTGTACGGATTCTATTGCTGAATGAGATCTACGACCGCAGACGCCGATACAGGCGGCGGGGAAATTGCGGAAGAAGATGAAAAAGGCGCTGCCAGATCACTGACAGCGCTTAGGATGTAATGTCGATCAATCAATCCACCGCCGGCGGCATAATGGAATGTGTACATTTCAGAGGGGACAGTACGACATTGCTCTGCGTTTTGCCGACACAGGGAAAGCTGCGGATTTGGTTAAAGATCTTTTCAAAGGAAGCCGTATCCTCTGTGATGATTTTAAGACAGCAGTCAAAGCTTCCGGCGATATAGTAATATTCCGTGATCGAAGGCTCGGACAGAACATACTCGGTGAACTCGGAGTTCTCGGAGAAATTAGACAGAGTTACCAGCATAATAACGGTCAAATCCTTATGGAAAGCTTTGGGGTTCAGAATCGTTGTATACTGTTGAATCATCTCAGAATTCTCCAGCTTTTTCAAACGTTCGCTGACTGCGGAAACGGATAGATTGACCTGGCTGCTGATTTCGGAAAGGGAAATACGCGCGTTCTTCAGCAGGAGGGTCAGGATTTCATTATCAATACGATCCATTGGGGTACCTCCTCAATTGTTGATACATTTATTATAATGAAGGCATTAAAAAAAATCAAGATTTTTTTTAAAAAAATGGAATAAGACAGAAAAAAACACCGTAATTCTTGAATTACGGTGTTTTTTCTGCCATACATAAATCCGTTTACATTACGGGCTTACATTCAAAGCTCGCGCAGTCCGTACATTTACATTGTGTAGCATGGGGCTCATGCTTCTGTACACGGATTTCCTGTAAGGTGCAGTAGTCCTGCGCATTGGCGTGATGACGGCACTCCGTTACATCACAGCAGATACAGCGGTTGATCTCCTTGTAGTCTTGCATCATTGCGTCCTCCTTTTATGATGAGGTTTGCAGGCTTCATCACAAGTAGTATGCTCCTTTTTTTACGGCGTATGCAAGAGAAATATTTGAAAAAAAACGGGATCTATGGTATACTTTTTAGGAAAAAGAGGTGAAAGAATGCAGAGAATTCAGATACCGCGGGATGCGGAGAGGATATTGGAGGAGTTGGAGACAGCAGGGTTTCAGGCCTATGTGGTAGGCGGCTGCGTTCGGGACAGCCTGATGGGCAGAATCCCTAAGGACTGGGATATTACGACCTCTGCTGAACCCCAGGATGTAAAGCGAATTTTCCGCAATACCTATGATACGGGGATTGAACATGGGACGGTGAGCGTCCGTTTTGGGACGGAGATCTATGAGGTCACGACATTCCGAGTGGACGGAGTATATACGGATCACCGACGTCCGGACACGGTGCAATATACAGGAAGCCTGCGGGAAGATCTGAAACGGCGGGATTTTACGATGAATGCGATGGCATATCATCCAAGGACCGGAGTGGTAGATCTGTTCCAAGGGCAGGAGGATCTGAGAGCAGGACGAATTCGCTGCGTAGGGGACGCAAGAGAGCGTTTTGAAGAGGATGCGCTGCGGATGCTGCGGGCGTATCGGTTTGCCGCGAGATTCGGATTTGAGATAGAGGAGAATACGGAACGCGCCATTCGCGAGAAGGCGCCGCTATTGGCCAATGTGAGCCGGGAGCGGGTACGGGAAGAGATGGAGCAGCTTCTGGTATCGGAGCATCCGGAGGCCTTAAGAGAACTTGCCGCCAGCGGACTTATGGCGCAGATCATTCCGGAGTGGATGGAAAGTGTCGGTGTGCCGCAGAAGAACCGGTATCATTGCTATACGGTCGAGGAACATACCATACGTACCGTAGCGGAGACGCCGGCTGTACGGGTGGTGCGTTGGGCGGCATTGCTCCATGATATTGCCAAGCCGCGCTGCAGAGTGACGGATGCGGCAGGGATCGATCACTTTACCGGGCATCCGGAAATGGGAGCGGAGATGGCAGACGGTATTCTGCGCCGACTGAAATTTGACAATGCGGCGCGGGAAGCGATTGTGCTGGCCGTTCGCATGCATGATACGGATCCGCCGGAGACGGGTGTGCAGATGAGGCAGCTGCTGTCAGTACTGCCGGATGGTTTTTATCCGTATCTGGAGGCGCTGCAGCGTGCGGATGCCCTGGCGCATAGTGTGCAGAGCCGAGAGGAGAGCCTGCGGAAATTGGAGCGGGCGCATGCGCTTTATGAGACGGTTCTGGAACGGGGAGATTGTGTCAAGCTGGCGGATCTTGCGGTCGGGGGACGGGATCTCATGGAGATTGGATATCCCAGAGGCAGGATGATCGGCACAGTCCTGAACCTGCTGCTGCAGCAGGTATTGGAAAAGCCGCAGGTTAACAACAAGGAGCTGCTGCTGCAGGTTGCGGCGCAGCTAAAAGAGCAAATTGGAACAGAGGCCTGAAGGAGTTTTGTGTATGGAAGATCCATATTCACTGGCTCAAAATGTATTATTGTCCGCATCTGTCCCCGATCGATTTACAAGTATCGATCTGTATGGCGCTTCGGTGCATGAAAAGGGGACGGAAGACGGGAACTGCAGCGGTTTTCATCTAGAAAACGGGAGCGGAACAGGGGATATTACGATGTATCGGGTGTTCCCGGGGATGGAACTGATCTACAATGACATGCACATGGAGTATTGCAACAAACAGCAGAGACCCACTCCCAATGTCATGGAGATCAATTACTGTCAGGAGGGACGGAGTGAGTGTCTGTTTGGAGAGAGCCAATACTGTTATATGTCTGCCGGAGACCTGTCATTCTGTTCCCTGCATGACAACGCGCATCAGTCAGAATTTCCCACGGCGCATTATCATGGTATCACGGTGACGATTGACTTTTCCGCGATCACAGAAGAAATGAAAAAGGTGTTGGAGCTGCTGACGGTGGATCTGGAGCGGATCCGGGCATTGTCGCAGGCGCGGAATTTTACGATCATACGGGCCAATCCAACCATAGAGCATATTTTCTCGGAATTATATAGGGTGCCGGAAAACATTCGGTATGGGTATATCCGAGTCAAGATTCTGGAGCTGCTGTTGGTGCTGACAGAGCTGAATCCAGTAGAGGATACCGGAGGGCACGCCTATTTTCCGGCGGCGCAGATTGCCGCGATCAAACGAGTTCACGCCTTTCTTGTAGAGCATTTTAATGAGCATTATACGATTGACGAGCTATCCGAACGGTTCGATCTCTCACCAACAGTGATGAAAAAATGCTTTCGGGGCGTATATGGGGATTCGGTATATGCGTATATGAAACGCTATCGTCTGCAAGTGGCAGAACGGCTGCTTAAGGAGAGCGGATTCACCATAGGTGAGATCGCCGCGCAGATTGGGTATTTGAATCCGAACAAATTCACTTCTGCTTTTTGTGCGGAATACGGGATGCCGCCAACGGCATATCGAAAAGAAGTCTGAATGGATAGAAAATAGTCTGCTTAGTCATTGCAATTAGAATACGATTCTCTTAAAATAGGCGCTGCGGTTAGAGAAAACTAACTGCAGCACTTTTCTTTTAGGAGGATATATGAAAATGAAACAAAAAAAGATCGTCAGTATGTTTACTGCACTGATTGTAGCGTTGGCCCTTCTGGCCGGGTGTGCGGGTACACCAACACCGAATACAAGTGTGCCGGTGAATTCCGGCAACGTGGAAAGCAGCGCGGATATCGATGAAAATCAGGCCGCGGCGGAACAGCTGCTGGTGGACCTGACAGGACGGTATCAGGAGCTTTGGCCGGTAATTCTCGACAGCACTTATGAGTCGTTGTGGCTTGACAACTGTAAAGCATTGGTTGGTGAAGAGAATGCGCAGGCGGCCTATGATAAACTGGCTTCAATGGTTACGGGTACGATTTATGGCGAGGCAGCCGTGAAGGCTTATGCCGATGGAGGTGGAGTTTATGACTGCTCCTTTACCGAGGGACTGAGTACGCTGGAGTTTGACGGGACGACTTCCACAATCAAGGGATATGATGCGGCGAGAAAAGAATTGTTCTCACATACATATCATTATATCGGCATGGAAGAGGTCCGCGGTCTGTATGAATATGAGAGCGATGACACGAATTCCGGCGAGTTTACGTATTTCTGCATCGCGCCGGATACCTCCGCGACAACCTATCATATTGAATTCCGTTATGGCAGTGATCTGAATATGTTGGGCCAGTACAGCGAGGGAAATTACGCGTACTGGCTGGCATCCGGAATTTCTACCGATTACGACCAGAAGATGATTGAGAATTGTATTGAGCTTTTCTGCACCGAAAATCTGTCAGAGTAAGTTCCATCTTTCGTTGAAGGAGGAGGTTCCGCATGAAAAAGAATTCTGAGATATCCAGAATGTTCGCTTATGCAGGCAATCGGCACTGGCTTACGATTCTGGGTATGATTTTGGCCGGACTCAGTACAGTAATGTCGATGATTCCGTTTGTCTGCATTTGGTTTGTTGTACGGGATATGCTGAATGCCCTGGTGGCAGGAGATATTGGTCTGGCGTCTCATAGCAGCGTTTATGCCTGGTGGGCGGCAGGCTGTTCCGTTCTGAGTATTCTGTTGTATTTTCTTGCTCTGTGCTGTTCTCATCTGGCGGCGTTCCGTACAGCGACCAATATGAAAAAGGCAGCGGCCGATTGGAAGCTATAAGAGTATGTAAGAGTCAGTCGATCCGGGGGCGCCAGGCGGTACCCTCGGATTTTTGTATGCGTCCGTGTTCTGTTTGACATCCGAAGGCATAGGATAGTAACGTTCCCCGCCATGCGGGCAACGGACTATGAAAAAGGATGTGAAACGATGCGGGAATTAAGCCATGAGACACTGGAGGAGTTTGGATTGACGGTACAGCGCAGCAGCCGGGAATTCGGAGCATATCTGTGCGAGACAGAGGCAGGGCTGTACCTTGTGAAAAGCGTGGATAATTCAGAGAGAGAACTGCGCCTGGCGCATCAGGTCAAAACACACCTGCGTCAGAGGGGACTGACACAGACGGACGCGTATATGCTGACGCGGGAGGGGCAGCCGTGGCTGAACCAGAACCGGGAGATCCTTACCGTACGGCATTGGATTCGGGGAAACGAAGCGGAACTGGCCAAGCCGGAGGTCTACAGGGAGCTTGGAAGGGTTCTGGGAACGCTGCATACCTGCTGTACGGGATTGGAACTGCCGGAAGGAATCGAGGCGGCGCACAGGTACGGAGAATTGCCCGACAGGTTGGAACGTCAGCTTAGACGGGTCCGTTTTATGGGGAAAAATATTCGGCGCAGAGGGCGTCTGGAAGAGTTTGAGCTGATGTTTCTGCAGGTGCTGCGCTGTTGTGAGGACAGCGCCAGGGAAGCGCTGGAGGGACTGCGCTCCGGCTGTGCCGAGGAGAACGCGCGGTGGGCGGAGGAAGAGAGGATGTTCTGTCATAACGCGTTTTCCAATCATAGTGTATTGTTCGGGAAGGATGGATATCTGATTCATGATTTTGAGGCGGTACAGCTGGCGGAGCCGGTGATGGATCTGGCAAGGATGATGGAGAAGCTTCTCAGAAAGAACGGGTGGCGGACGGAACCGGCCTGGGAGCTGTTAAGCGCTTATGAAGAAGCACGGACATTGCGGCCTTATGAGCGAAAAGTTTTATACTATTACCTGCTATACCCGAAGCGGGTGCTGGAGCTGGCGGCGGAAGGCTACGAGAAGCGTTCCTGGAAGGTGCCTGCACAGTATAGAAACAAGCTGCAGGAATTTCTGGAACAGTGCGAGGAGAGACGGCGGAGTCTGGAGCAATTAAAAATGAACTTGTTATAAAAACCGGTAAAGGACTTTTCAGAATGGGAAAAACATGATATAATGATATACGGTGAGCAATATCGGGATAGAGAAAGGAGCATACCGATGAGTGACAAATGGACGAAGGACGAATGGTCCGGATCTCCTGATTCTAAAGATAACCGGACGCCGGAGGCGGCATCCGAGACAACACAGCAGCTGAGGAATGAATTCTTTGGCGAGGAAAAGAAAGAGGCTACGTTTGTATCCGGACAGAGAGAACCGCGGGATGTGGATGCGATGGAGACGGTGCAGCTGACAGAAGAGCTGCCGGAGGATCCGCAGGAGGAAGAGGACAATCCGACCGGGAAGATCCTGCGGAATGTCCTGATTGCGGGAATCGCCATCGTGGCGGTTGTGATCGTGCTGTTCCTGATTCTGTCCAAAACTTTGTTGGGCAGAGGCGAGAATTCCAGTCAGCCGGCAGAATCTTCAAGCAGCGTAGAGGAGAGTTATACGGGACAGTCAAGAACGGGTGTCATTACAGCAGTGGATTCTGAGAACATGCGTGTTACGGTCTACAGCAGCGATACAGACAAGGAGATCCTCTTTGAACTGGCCGGTGTGGATCAGGTGACGGATGCATACGGCAATGTGATAGGCTTTGCTTCCCTGCGTATCGGACAGGTCGTAGATGTGTCTTATCAGGAGGGCAGTGTCAATCGTGTTGAGAGACTGCGTCTGTCCTCGGTGGCGGAGGAGATCCGCAACGCGTATGGACTGACTGTGTCGGGCGGAGAGATCCGTTATAATGGCAGGACGTATCAGTATGATAGCCATCTGGTATGTACATATGGCGGGAACAAGATGGACCCGACAGAGATTACCGAGCAGTATGTCGTCAATTTGCAGATCGTGGGCAATCATGTCTATACGGCGGCAGTGATGCAGAGTGTCGGGACAGTGACGCTGAAGGAGACGGAGAACTATGAGAATGCGAAGATTGTTTTTACGCCTTCTTATGGAAAACCGGTGGAAGTGACAGTAGAGAAGGATATGGAGCCGATTGTGCTTACAGAAGGCTTCAACAAGTATAAAATAGAACAAGACGGCGTGACGCTGGCGTCCGGCACGGTTTTTGTAGAGGCACAGGTGCGGCAGCAGCTTGCGCTGCCAGTGACCGGCAAGAATCAGACAGTAGTGGATGTCAATGTTTTGCCGGAAGGAGTCCGGGCGACGGTCAAGCTGGATGGAGAGGAACAGGATTCTACAACACTGACTGTAGACTATGGAGAGCATGAACTGGAGATTTCGGCAGAGGGATATGAGACGGTGACACAGAAGATCACGGTATCCCAGCCCTATATGCAGGTTACGGTCCATATGGAAGCGACAGATATCAAGGTTTCTCTGACTACGTCATTAAGTGGTGTTGTGGTATACTGCGACGGAGAATACATGGGTGTCTGCGATGGAACGGCGGTGGAGTTCCGCCTGACAGAAGGAACCTATTATCTTCTGTTGGCCAAGTCGGGCTACGAGGCGATAGGCTATGACCTGGTTCTGAATGCCAATACGCCGCCGGTTGTGAATCTGTATTTCTCGCAGTTTAGGGAACATGTGGAGGAGAGCTCTCAGGAGGAAAGCTCTGAAGAGGAATCCTCAGCGGAAGAGAGTTCCGCGGAAGAGGAGAGTTCTCAGGAAGAGAGCGTGCCGGAGGAGAATTCGGCGGAAGAGTCTTCCAGTGAGCAGTCCGTAGGGGAGTAAGTCATAGCAATGTCATTGACAGGATATTCTGTCAGCATAGAAAATCACTGTAAGGAGGGTTTCAGGATGGAAGAGTACAAAAAGAGGTACGAGCGGTGGCTCGCATCGGATGCGGTGGATGAAAAGACCAAGGCAGAGCTTCAGTCCATCAGCGGAGACGAGAAGGAGATTCAGGATCGTTTTTATAAGGACCTGGAATTCGGAACGGCAGGACTTCGAGGCGTGATCGCGGCTGGCGACAATCGTATGAATGTATATACGGTACGTCGGGCCACACAGGGATTGGCCAATTATCTTCTGCAGAAGGACCCGGCTGTTGTGGAAAAGGGCGTGGCGATCGCCTATGACTCCCGGAATCAGTCCGATGTCTTCGCAAGAGAGACAGCTGCTGTATTCAACGGCAATGGAATTAAGGCGTATGTATTTGAGTCTCTGCGTCCGGTGCCGGAGCTGTCCTATACGGTCCGCAAACTGGGATGCAAGGCGGGCGTTGTAATTACGGCCAGTCACAATCCGGCCAAATACAATGGCTATAAGGCGTATTGGGAGGACGGCTGTCAGGTCCCACCTCCAATGGACAGCGAGATCATCGATGAGGTTGTGAAGGTAGATATCTTTGACAGTATCCATAAGATGGAGAGAGCGGAAGCGGAGAAGGCCGGACTGTATGTGGAGATCGGCGAGGAGATCGACTCTGCATATATCGCGGAGATCAAGAAGAGATTGATCGATCCGGAGAACCTGAAGAAGTGCGCTGCGGACCTGAAGATCGTCTATACGCCACTGCATGGTACAGGAAACAAGCCGGTACGCCGTATTCTGGCAGAGTGCGGATTTACGCAGGTTCATGTAGTACCGGAGCAGGAGCTGCCGAACGGCAATTTCCCGACGGTGCCGCTGCCGAATCCGGAGGACCCGCGAGCCTTGGAGATGGCCTGCAAGTTGGGAGAGCAGATCGATGCCGACCTGATCGTAGGAACCGATCCGGACGCTGACCGTGTAGGTATTATGGTCAAGACGCCGGAGGGTTATAAGACCTTTACCGGAAATATGACCGGTATGCTGTTAACGCATTATATTCTGGATGCCCGTAAGAAGACGGGTACGCTTCCCGCAGACGGTTTTGTAGTAAAGAGTATTGTAACTACGGAAATGGTTCGTCCTATGGCGGAAGAGTATGGAGTTGAACTGCGGGATGTACTGACCGGATTCAAGTATATCGGACAGCAGATCCTGAGAAGCGAGCAGACGGGTAAGGGAACCTTCCTGTTTGGCTTTGAGGAAAGCTATGGATATCTGTGCGGAACCTATGCGCGGGACAAGGATGCGGTAAGCGCGGCGATGCTGATCTGTGAGATGGCGGCCATCTGTAAGTCACAGGGCGTGAGCCTGATTGACCATCTGGAGGCGCTGTATCAGAAGTACGGATATTATAAGGAGGCAGTGGTTTCTAAGGCGTTTGAGGGAATCGAGGGCGCGGCCAAGATGAAGGAGATCATGGCGGCTATGCGGGCCAATCCAAAGAGCACTTACGCGGGTTTAAAGGTTGTAGCTGTGGAGGATTATCTTCCGGGATACAAGGATTACCCGAAATCAGACGCGCTCCGGATTCGTCTGGAGAACAATTGCTGGGTATGCGTACGTCCCTCTGGAACAGAGCCGAAGATCAAGTTCTATTTTGGAGCCAACGGCAAGAGCGCGGCAGAGGCGGAAGCGCTGCTGCAGGCGCTGAAGGCGGAAATGACCGCGGATATGTAAGAATAAGCAATAATAAAAATGGGGTGCGGATCTTATGGTCCGTACCCCATTTTGTATGATGATCAGAATTTACGGCATGAGCGCCCGGGCAGAGACAATCAGCGCTCCGGCTTCCAGAACATAAGGACGCAGTTCGTCGGCGGACCAATCCTCCGCCAGAGTATAGAGCCCACGGTAAAGAAAATCATTGACGGCGGGATCCTGCTGCTGCGCCGAATAGAGCGCCAGCATCCGCAAGGCAGCCAGCAGCAGC
>CABUPM010000004.1 GCA_902493345.1 uncultured Eubacteriales bacterium
AGCCGGGATATCCGGGCAGGCAAGGGAAAACTTCATGGAAGCCGTCTGATCTGCCGGATCTTTGGTTTGGAAGGGCTTCTGGCCGGAAAATATTTTAAGAGGGACAGAAAAAAATACCGCGCTACGATCCTTTCCCTATTTATGAGTATTGTGCTCTTCATTTCGTCCGCATCCTTTATTATGTATCTCGAAGGCGCGGTCGGCCAGGTCATGAATCCGTCATCCTATGACTTGTATTATTATACGGAGCAAGAGGACGATACGCTTTTTCAGGAGCTTGCGGGAGCGGAAGGGGTAGAAGAGGCGGTCCGCATGCATATGTTCTATGCGGATCTGGATGAGACCGAGTATGGGAAGGTCACACAGGCGTACCGTGAGTATCTCGGATTGGATGAAGATACGTGGATATCCGTATTCGTCCTTGTCGCTTTCGCGGATGATGAAACATTTGTCAGGTACATTACAGGCCAAGGGGAAGAGGCGGAAAAATACATGAATCCGGCAGCGCCCAAGGCGGTGCTGTGCAGCACAAGCCGGATCTTTGCGGGGGAGAAGCTACAGACCATCGATTATTTATCAGACTCCATAACCAGCTTGAAGACAGAGACGTATACGGAAGACGGCACCGGCACGATCACTTTAGAGCATGTCATTGGATCGGTGCAGAAGAAACTGTTTATGGATCTGGAGGAATACGGCTGCGTGCTCTTATACCCGGAGAGCGTGATGGATACCATGTTGGAGAGGATGGAAGGCAGTTATGGCACCATACGTTACTTCTTTACTTCTTCCGATCATCAGAAGAGCTATAGGGCAATGCAGGAGATACTGTATGCCAATGGAGATTTTGGAACCAACTTGCGGGATGAGAGGGAAGAAGAGGAGATGAAGCATAATGTGCTGCTGACCATTCACGTGCTGTCATATGGATTTATCATCTTGATCTCTCTGATCGCGGCAGCCAATGTATTCAATACGATATCGACTAATGTAGCGCTTCGGCGCCGGGAGTTCGCGATGCTGCGCTCGGTCGGTATGACACAGAAGGGAATGAACCGAATGCTTTGCTTTGAATGCCTGATATACGGTGTCAAGGCACTGGTGTGGGGACTTCCGGTATCGTTCCTGGTTACGTATTGGATCTATGAGATCGTCAGCAATGGATGGGACGCGGAGCTCAGCATGCCCTGGAACGCGGTCTTCATTGCGGTTCTCAGTATCTTTATCGTAGTATTCGCGACAATGATGTACGCGATACGTAAGATTCGGAAAGAGAATCTGATGGACGCGCTGAAGATGGAACTGCAATAATAAAAAATGGGGCTGTCGACGTTAGTGTGGCAGCCCCATTTTTTCTTCTTATCCTTATCACACTTCTGTCAAATATTTTATGATTGCAAAAAAATTCAGAAAAGTGATACAATATTCTTCGTAAGGAGGGATATTGTTGTTTCCAGTGATTTATTTTCTCTTCGTCACTGCCAAATGCCTTTCGTATCGTGGTTCTTGGAGCCTGTCTCACAAGCGCCACACCAACGGGCACATGTATTATTACAAACAAACCGGCAATAAGACTTGCTATGTGCGGCGCAGGGACGAATCTCAGGTTTTAGCCGAATACGACGAGCGGCAGAAGTGGCGCCAGGAGCGCAAGAATCTCAACCAGCAGTTGATGAATTTATCGCCTGCCGAGCGCCGTGAAGTCCGCCAGCAAATGAAATTATACCAGGAACTAGGACTTGAGAAATTACCCTTAGACAAGGATGTGTCCTTCGACGGGACGGTTCTCGATTCCAGAGCCGAGATTATTCTCTATGAATTCTTGAGAAATCTGGGCCTTAAGGCTGAACACAACCGCCCGATTGATCCTCATCCCTATAGTTATTTGCCTGATTTCACGTTTACCCTTAATGGTAAAAGAATGTATTTGGAACATATGGGCAAACTAGAAGATCCCCAATATCATCGCAAGCAGGTCGAAAAGATCAAAAACTACAAAACCCATGATATCCGGTTCGGCGAGAATCTGATTATCACAAGCTCCAATAGACATTTCCAAGCACCCAGAATCCTCTGGTAGACATAAGAGCCTCATCTTTTTAAAGTGTACCAGATTATTTCGAAAATCCAGAAGAACCTAAAAAAATCTGGTACACACCAGGATGAACTGCTCCCTGTCAAGTAGACAGGGAGCAGTTCAGAGCCTCACTCACCAAAGTGTGCCAGAGTTTTGGGTATAAGAAAAGAGGCTGCCACGCGTTAGTGCGGCAGCCTCTTTGAATAAAGTCGTAAAGAATTACTTACCCATAGCCTGCTTCAGTGCGTCGCCCAGGGTGCTGTAGCCTTCCTGATCCGGCTCAGACTTGAACTGCTGCGGAGCGCGTTTGCGGGCACCCAGAGTACCGCGCTTACGATCGCTGCGCGGAGCACGGTCTGTACGCTCCTTCTTAGCCTTGTCGCCTTCCGGATTGGGCATCAGCGCACGGATGGACAGAGAAATCTTATTCTTCTCGGTATCAACCTTGATAACCTTAACCTGTACATCCTGACCTACGGTCAGAAAATCATTGATATCCTTAACATAGGTATTGGATACTTCAGAAATATGGATCAGACCCTGTGTCTCCTGGCCTTCCAGTGCAACGAAAGCACCAAAGGACTGAATACCTGTAACCTTACCGTTTAATACTGCTCCTACTTCTACGCTCATAATAACTCTCCTGTTCTGTAGTGATGTTGTCGTGTTTATGAGAAAACTACGATCCGGAAGACCGAAGCGTAGCTTACGAAAATAATGCGGATAAAGGGAATCGAACCCCCACGATGTTGCCATCGGCAGATTTTGAGTCTGCTGCGTCTGCCTGTTCCGCCATATCCGCAGATGTCTTCCGACAATTTGTAATGTTATCATAGTTTGAAGAAAAAAGCAAGTCTTTTTCAAAAAAAAATTAGAAATCCTATGTTTGAAAAAATACTAGGCAAATAAGTGAAAATTGTGTATAATAAATAGAACATCATAGGGGTGTTTTTGTCTGCTGCAGGCCCAAAGGAGGAGTACGATGAAGAAAGTTTTGCTCGTGGACGGACATTCGATTGCGAACCGCGCTTTTTACGGGGTTCCCATGCTGTCGAACGCGCAGGGGATCTATACGAATGCGGTGTACGGCTTTATCAATATATTGCTGAAGACGATAGAGATGGAACAGCCCACACATCTGGCGGTGGCTTTTGATCAGAAAGCGCCGACATTCCGTCATAAGATGTATGAGGAGTACAAGGGAACCCGCAAGGGCATGCCGGAAGAACTGCACGCACAGATTCCGCTCATTCAGGAGTTTTTGCGTCTGGCAGGGATTCAGGTGATTTTGCAGGAAGGAATCGAGGCGGACGACATCCTGGGAACATTGGGAAAGAGAGAAGCGGCAGAAGGCGCGGAAGTAGCGGTTCTCTCCGGAGATCGGGACCTTTTGCAGCTGGCGGAGGAGCATCTGCGGATTTTGATTCCGCGGACCCAGAAGGGCGTAACCGAGACGCATGTCTATGACGCACAGGCAGTGCAGGCAGAATATGGTGTGACTCCCAGAGAGTTTATTGAAGTGAAAGCGCTGATGGGAGATACGTCCGATGATATTCCCGGAGTGCCGGGCATCGGAGAAAAGACAGCGGTCAGTATTATTCAGAAGTATCATACGGTGAAAGAAGCAATTGCCCATGTGGAGGAGGTCCGTCCGCCGCGTGCTTCCAAAAATCTTGCGGAATACGCGCAGCAGGCCAGGCTGAGTCTGGCCCTGGCGACGATTGTTACAGACGCAGAGATTGAGGCGGAGCCGCTCCCCTTTACGATGGAAGCCTTCGGAGCGGCGGAAGTAATAGAATTTTTAAAGAAATACGAATTCCGTTCGCTGGTACAGCGTTTTCAGCCATACGCGTCCAGTGAGAGTAAGGGAAAATCCAACTGCGAAGTGCATGTGATAGAGACAGAAAAGGATCTGGTTAGGCTTGCCGAAAAATTAAAAAAGGGGTTCGCCTATCGGATCTATGAGGAAGAGGACGGTCTGTTCGGATTCTGGGCGATGGCCTTTTCCTGTCAGTCCGGTGAGGGCTGGTGGGTGGAAGAAGGCAAGCTTCTGCGGGAGGATGTACTGCGGGTACTCGGCCCGGTATTCGAGGATGATACAGTTTCCAAGACAGGGCATGATGTGAAGGAGGATATGCTGAAACTCCATAAAAACGGCGTATGTCTGAACGGACTTCGCATGGATACGATGATTGCGGCGTATCTGCTGAATCCCTCCAAAGAAACCTATACGGAAGATGAGTTGGCGCAGATTTTCCTGCAGGAGACCATTGCTTCTGACGACGAGGTCTTTGGAAGCGGACGGGAGAAAAAGAAGCTGCCGGATCTTGCGGAGGATCAGCGTGCGGAATATGGAGCATCCCGTGCGGAGATTCTGCTGCGCGTAACAGAGATTCTGGAGAAAGAGCTGGAGAATAAGGGGATGACACGCCTGTTCCGGGAGATTGAACGCCCACTGATCACAGTGCTGGCCTCCATGGAAGAGCTGGGAATCCGGGTGGATCCGGAGGTTTTGCGGGAATTCGGGCAGGAACTGGATCAGAACATTGTGATTTTGCAGCAGAGGATTATGGACGCGGCCGGAGAAGAATTCAACATCCTCTCCCCCAAGCAGCTGGGCGAGATTCTCTTTGGCAAGCTGGGACTCCCAGCAGGGAAAAAGACCAAGTCCGGCTATTCGACCTCTGCCGATATCCTGGAGAAGCTGGCGCCGGAGTATCCGATCGTTCGGGATATTCTACAGTATCGGCAGCTGACCAAGCTCAAGTCCACCTATGTGGAGGGCCTGTACCCATGCATTCGGGAGGACGGTAAGATCCATTCCCGGTTCAATCAGACCGTAACGGCTACGGGACGGCTGTCCAGCTCGGATCCGAACCTTCAGAACATTCCGATCCGTACAGAACTGGGTCGGCTGCTGCGGAAGGCCTTTATTCCGTCCGGCCCGGAATACCGTTTTATGGATGCGGATTATTCGCAGATCGAGCTGCGGCTTCTGGCGCATATGTCGCAGGACGAACAGCTGATTGAAGCCTATCACCGCGGAGAAGATATTCACCGTCTGACAGCGTCTCAGGTTCTGGGGATTCCGCCGGAAGAGGTGACGCCCGTTCAGCGCTCCAGCGCGAAAGCGGTCAACTTTGGCATCATCTACGGGATCAGCGCGTTTTCCCTGGGGGATGATCTGCATATCACGCAAAAGGAAGCCAAAGCATATATCGAGCGGTATTTTCAGCAGTATCCCAAGGTCAAGGGGTATCTGGACAGCTGTGTAGAAGAAGCCAAGGAAAAAGGATACAGTGTGACCCTTTTCGGACGCAGAAGAATCATCGATGAGCTGAAGTCTGCCAATTTTGTCAAGCGTTCCTTTGGAGAGCGTGTGGCGAAAAACATGCCAATTCAAGGCACAGCGGCCGATATCATCAAGATCGCGATGGTGCGTGTTTATGAACGCCTCAAGAGAGAGGGCAGGAAGAGCCGCTTGCTTTTAACCGTTCATGATGAATTACTGATTGAGGTCTACCGCGGAGAGGAAGAGGCGGTGGAAGAAATCCTGCGTTATGAGATGATGCACGCGGCGGATCTTCTGGTGCCGCTGGAAGTGGAGATCCATATGGGGGACAACTGGTATGAGGCAAAGTAAGGTCATTGGAATCACCGGATCGATCGCGGCGGGCAAGAGCACCGTATGCCGATACTTGGAGGAACGGTACAATATCTATCGTCTGGACGCCGATCAGGTAGGACATGAGATGATTGAACGCCCGAATATAGTAAAAGAGTTGACAAACGCTTTTGGTACGTCTATACTGGATACTGTCGGCAAAATCGACAGAAGAGCTCTCGGCGGGCTGGTTTTTACCGATCCCGAGAAGCTTGCGCGGCTGAACGCGATTACGCATCCTGCGATTTGCCGGGAGATAGAGGAGAGAATTCGTTCCAGAAGAGATCCGTTGATTTTGCTGGAGGCCATCGAGCTTCTGCGGACCCCGCTGAAGGCGCTGGCCGGAGAGATCTGGGTCGTATGGGCGGAGGATACGGTCCGTGTCCGCAGAATCATGGCGAGACAGGGACTAAGCGAGGCGGAAGCCTGGGACAGAGTCCGAGGACAGTGGCCTCAGGAGAATTATAAAAAAGCGGCGGACGTATTGATTGACGGCGGACAGCCGCTGGAAGAGATGTATCGATTTTTGGACAGGCTGATGGAGGACAATAGAGGAGACAGCAATTGAAAGAATGGTATAAAGGACTGGCGCTGCTGTTATGTCTCGCGGCAATGTTTTCAGGATGCTCGCGGGAAATAGAAAATTCACAGACGAGCGCCGTCGAGAGCCAGGCAGAGGAGAACTCAGCGGCAATGCAGACTGTGCCGGTATCCGGTAAGGAACTGAGAATGACGGCCTATATGCCGAAGTCGCTCAATCCATTAAAGGTAACGGAGCAGGAAAATGCCCAGCTTCTGATGATGATTTTTATGCCGCTCTTGGAAACCGATGAAGAAGGGGCGCCGACAGCGCAGGGAGTGGCCGATCAGTGGAAAGTTTCGCTGGACGGATATCAGGTAACGCTCTATATAAAAGGAAATATATATTGGCATGACGGAGAACTCCTTACGCCTTCCGATGTGGTCTATTCGCTGAATGCTCTGGCGGATGCGCAGACGGACCACTACTGGAAGGAGCAGCTGCGGTCGCTTACGAGCGCGGAACTGGGAGAGGGGCGAGAGGTGATCCTTCATTTTTCCAGTCCGGTGGATGAGCGCCGGATGAGTATGCTGGCAGTACCGGTCATGCCGGAACATATCTATGCCGGCGGAGAAAACTACGATTGGAGCCCGGTAGGAAGCGGCCCCTATAAGGTCACGGAATATCAGGCCATGCGGGAGATCCGGATGGAAGCCAATGAAAGCTATGTGGGAGGCTGTCCGAAGCTCTCTACGCTGGTCGTGGAGATCACAAGGTCGGCGGATGCGACCCAGACAGCGTTTGAACATGGATTGACCCAGATCCTGTATGAGGAAGTCCCTACAGGGATGTCTACAGAGAATATCTATCATCATGCGGTCTATCAGACAGATACGCATATATTGCAGCTCATGTATATGAATCAGCGTGAGGGCGTGCTCTTTTCAGATCCGGCGATGCGTCAGGCGGTTATGTACTGCGTGGATGCGCAGGAACTGATCGATCGGACACAGGTCCATCAGGGAACGGCCAGCGAGTCCGTGGTGCCGAAATGGCTCGCCGAGGACGGACTGGAGCAGAGCTACGGTGTAGATTACCAGAAGGCCTACTCACTTCTGGGTGAACACAAGATGGCGGAGGTACGTCTCATCGTAAGCAAAAAGGAAGAGACGGTCATCGCGCAGGCCAAGCTGATCTATGAGCAGCTCATGGAGATCGGACTCAAGGTGCGGGTCATTCTGTATGAGGAAGCGGATTGGAAACAGGCGCTGGAGGACGGAGAATATGATCTGGCCTTTGGAAGCTGCTCTATACGCTCTCTGCAGGATCTATACACGCTTCTGCACTCGGATGGCGCAGGCAATTATAGCGGGAGAAAGGACGAGACGCTCGATGCCCTGTTAGACGGAATCGGAGAAGCAGACGCGGGAGAGAGGGAAGCGGCCTATCAGGCGCTGGCTCAGTATGTATGGGAGACCTGCCCGGTTTGCCCGCTGTATTATTCCAGACAGGCAGTGGTCGTCTCCAAGCTCTTGGGAGGCAGTCTAACACCAACACCCTACCATATTTATAAGGGTATTGAGGATTTATATTATATACAATAGACAAAGGAGATCAGAAGATGAAGGGTATTATTTCGGTTGTGGGTAAGGATAGAGTCGGAATCATCGCAGAGGTATGCACGCTGCTGAGTAAAAAGAATATCAACATTCTGGATATTTCACAGAGCATTACGGCCGGATATTTTCATATGATGATGATCGTTGATATGGAAGGCACCGACGCCCAATTTCATCAGGTAGCGCATGAGCTGGATCAGGTGGGAGAAAAGCTGGGCGTTCAGATCAAGCTCCAGAGCGAAGAGATCTTCCAGGCAATGCACCGGATCTAAGGAGGTCAGAATATGGTTAATTTTAATGAGGTTCTGGAAACCAACCGGATGATTGAAGAGGCCAATCTGGATGTGCGTACGATCACGATGGGGATCAGCCTCCTGGACTGCGCTCACTCGGACTATAAGATTTTCCAGCAGAAGGTATATGATAAGATCACTCATAAAGCAGAAAAGCTGGTCGAGACAGGAGAAGAGATCAGCGCGCGCTACGGAATTCCGATCGTCAATAAAAGAATTTCCATCACACCGGCGGCCATCTGTGCCTCAGCCTGTGAGGATCCCCATTTCCCAGAACTTGCCGAGGTTTTGGACCGGGCGGCCAAGGAGGTTGGCGTCAATTTTATCGGCGGCTTTTCCGCGCTTGTGCAGAAGGGCATGACGGAAAAGGACCGGATGCTGATTGAGAGTATTCCGGAGGCGCTGTCAATCACGGAGAGAGTTTGTGCTTCTGTCAATGTAGGAACCTCCCGTTCCGGAATCAACATGGACGCGGTCCGGCTTTTGGGAGAGAAGATCTCGGAGCTTTCGGAGAGGACCAAGGATCAGGATTCTATCGGCTGCGCCAAGCTGGTGGTCTTCTGTAACGCGCCGGATGATAATCCCTTTATGGCAGGCGCGTTTCATGGTGTCGGAGAGACGGACGCCGTGATCAATGTAGGCGTTTCCGGACCGGGTGTGGTACGGAGCGCGCTGAAAGCAGTACGCGGACAGAATTTCGAGGTACTGTGTGAAACCATCAAAAAAACAGCCTTCAAGATTACCCGTGTAGGCCAGCTGGTCGCGCAGGAGGCGTCCAGAATGCTGGGAGTTCCGTTTGGAATCATTGATCTGTCCCTGGCGCCCACACCGGCAATCGGAGACAGCATCGCGGAGATCTTTCAGGAGATGGGGCTGGAGTGCGCGGGAGCGCCGGGTACAACAGCGGCCCTTGCGATGCTGAACGATCAGGTGAAAAAGGGCGGTCTGATGGCATCCTCCTTTGTAGGAGGACTCTCCGGAGCCTTTATCCCGGTCAGCGAGGACCATGGAATGATCGAGGCGGCGGAAGCCGGAAGGCTGACATTGGAAAAACTCGAAGCCATGACCTGCGTATGCTCTGTAGGATTGGACATGATCGCGATTCCTGGAGATACGCCGGCATCATCAATCTCCGGCATCATTGCGGACGAGATGGCGATCGGAATGATCAACTCCAAGACGACAGCGGTTCGTTTGATTCCGGTCTATGGCAAGAAGGTCGGAGATAAGGCAGAATTCGGCGGACTCTTGGGATACGCGCCGGTAATGCCGGTCAATCCGTCGTCCTGTCAGGACTTTATCATGAGAGGCGGACGAATTCCGGCTCCCATTCACAGTTACAAGAATTAAAATGGCTTATTATCGGACGAGGGGACTGCGAGGCAGCGTCCTGGAGGACTTGATCAATATGGCCAACGAGATCTACCGCAAACAGGGGATCGCGCTGGTGCAGAAGATTCCGACCCCGATCAAGCCGGTGGAGTTTGATTCGGAACGGCGCACCATCTCGCTGGCCTATTTTGAACAGCGCAGTACCGTGGACTATATCGGCGTCCTGCAGGGGATTCCGCTGTGCTTTGACGCCAAGGAGACCGCGCAGAAGAATCTGCCCGTAGCCAATATTCATCCACACCAGGTGGACTTTATGCGGGAATTTGACCGGCAGGGCGGACTGGCCTTTTTGCTGGTGCATTTTTCCATGGACGATCAGTATTATCTGCTTCCATTTGAGGTTCTGAATACCTATTTCGATGAAGCAGGGGAACATAAAGGAGTCAAGACGATTCCGAGGGAGATCTTTGAAGAACGGTTCCTGATACCGAAACACACGGGCGGGATACCGCTGCATTATCTGAGGGCAGTATTGGAATATTATAAGATCAAGCGGAGGTAGGAAATGGCAGCTTATAAGATTTTGGTTGATGCGATGGGAGGAGACTATGCGCCGCAGGGACCGGTGGACGGCGCGCTGCTGGCATGTGAAAGGCATCCGGAGCTGTCAGTGGTTCTGGCTGGACGGCAGGATCAGATTGAGAAGGCGCTGGAAGGCAAACAGTACGATAGCAGCCGAGTGACCATCCTGCATAAGGAGCAGGTTGTAGAGAACGAAGAGCACAATCCCGCGGAGGCAGTACGCAGCAAGAGGGATTCCTCCATGATGTACGGGATGACGATGGTTAAAAACCATGAGGTGGACGGAATGGTATCCGCCGGTAATACCGGAGCGGTTCTGGCGGGAGCGACACTGCTGGTTGGCCGGATCCCGGGAGTATCCCGTCCGGCACTTTCGGTAGGCCTTCCGGGACGCAAGGGTCCGGTGTTTCTTCTGGACGTGGGAGCCAATATGGACAGCAAACCGGCATATCTCGTGCAGTTCGCGCAGATGATGACGGTATACTGCCGCAAGCAGCTGGGAATGGATCAGCCGCGGGTAGGACTGCTGAACGTGGGGACAGAGCCCGGCAAGGGTAATGCGCTGACCAAAGAGGTGTACGAGCTTCTGCAGCAGGAGCCGGAGGTCAATTTTATCGGCAATGTCGAGGCCAGAGAAGTTCTGGAGAATGCCGCGGATATCGTGGTGACGGACGGTTTTGCCGGAAATATCCTCCTAAAGGGATTGGAAGGCGTCGCACGCTATATGATGACCTGCCTGAAGGAAGAAGTCATGAGCAGCACCCGCAATAAGATCGGCGGAATGCTCTTGAAGCCCGCGATGAAGAGCCTCAAGGGAAAGCTGGATCCTTCGGCGGTTGGCGGAACACCGCTTTTGGGAATCAATGGGGCAGTCATCAAGGCACACGGCAACTCTAAGGGAGAAGCTTTTGCCAACGCGATCGAACAGTGCATCCGGTATCTGGATTCCAATGTCAATGAGGGGATTCAGGAGTGTCTGGCAAGAAGCAAGAAGAGAATGCAGGAGGCAAAAAATGCTGAGTGACTGGGAAAAGATCAGAAAGCTGGTCGCGGAACGTTTTGTGGTTGCAGAAGAGGAGGTCTCTGAGGAGACGGATCTTGTCCAGGATCTGGGCGCGCAGTCGCTAGACCTGTATGAGCTTGTGGTTGCGGTGGAGCAGGAATTCTCCCTGGAACCGGAAGAGGAGGATCCGATCGGTTCTGTGAAAAAGGCAGGGGATCTTCTGAGACTATTAGACGAGGGAGAAAAGGAAATAGTAGAATGAATACGGAAAAGATCAGCCAGCTGGAAGCGATTCTGGGATATCATTTTCATAATCCGACGCTTCTGCAGCAGGCAGTCACGCATATCTCCTATGCCAATGAGGTCCTGGGAGATGCGTCGCAGGGCAATGAACGGCTGGAATTTTTAGGAGACGCGGTGCTGGAGCTGGTGAGCAGCCGCTGGCTTTTTGATCATCTGAGCGGACCGGAGGGGCAGCTGTCGAGAACGAGAGCGGCCCTGGTCTGTGAGGCCTCGCTGCATCAGGTCGCGGTAGAACACGGCCTGGGGCGTTTTTTGCGTCTCGGAAAAGGGATGGAGATGGCAGAAGGCAGAAAACGTCCGGCGGTATTGGAGGATCTGGTGGAAAGTATTTTCGGCGCGATCTACCTGGACGGCGGATTGGAATCGGCCGCGCCGCTGATTGAGAGCTGGGTGCTCAGCCGCCTGCGGCAGGGATCCGATCTGAGAGACGATAAAACCAGACTGCAGGAGTACATACAGGCCCGGGAAAGCGGTGCGATCGAATACCGGCTGGAGGAAGAGAGCGGCCCTCCCCATGCCAGAACCTTTGTAATGAGCGTATATTACAACGGAGAGCGGTATGGAACCGGCAGCGGAAGCAGTAAAAAAGAAGCGGAACAAAAAGCTGCGGCGCAGGCGCTGGAGCGGATACGAGGATAGGAATGGAGTTAAAAAGCGTAGAGATTGTCGGTTTCAAATCCTTTGCGGACCGACTGACCTTGACCTTCCATGGAGGAATCACGGCGATTGTAGGACCGAACGGCAGCGGTAAAAGCAATGTTTCCGACGCGATCCGCTGGGTTCTGGGAGAACAGAGCGCGAAGTCGCTGCGGGGCAGCCGGATGGAGGACGTGATATTTGCGGGGACGGAGCGCAGGCGCCCGGTCAACTATGCCCAGGTGACATTGGTGCTCGGCAATCAGGACCGAAGTCTGAACTATGATTATGATGAAGTGGCGATCAGCCGCAAGATGTACCGCTCCGGAGAGAGCGAGTACCTGATCAACGGGGTACGGTGTCGCTTAAAAGATGTGCAGGAGCTTTTAATGGACACCGGTATCGGTAAGGATGGGTATTCGATCATCGGTCAGGGCAGGATTGATCAGCTTCTCTCTAATAAACCGCAGGATCGGCGGATGATCTTTGAAGAGGCCGCGGGTATTGTCAAATTCAAGGTGCGGCGGGAGGAAGCCAATAAACAGCTGATCGAAGAGAGATTGAACCTGCAGCGGGTCAGCGATATTCTGGAGGAGAATTCTCTTCGGCTGGAACCTCTGGAGAAGCAGGCGCGGGAGGCAAAAATCTATCTGGAACGCACAGAAGAGCTGAAAGGGCTGGAGGTTCAGACCTTTTTGCGCCAGTACGGCCAGCTGATGAGTCAGCATACAGCAGCGCAGCAAAAGCTGGAAGATTTGCGGGCACAGCTGGAGGAGGCAAGGACGCTTCAGGCGGAAGGGAAAAAGGCGACAGAAACAGCGCAAAAGGAAGCGGAAGAGGCTTCTGACGCAGCGGCCTCCGCTGTACAGGCATTGAATGATTTGCGTCTGCGGCAGAAGAGTCAGGACGGAGACAGACGTGTGTATCAGGAGAGGGCGGACCAGCTCCGTAAGAACAGAAAAAACGCGCAGATTCAATTAGAAGAAGCGGAGACGCGCCTGAATCGCCGGACACAGACCTATGCTAAGGAGCAGGAACAGCTGCGGCAGTTACAAAGTACGCTGGTACAGCAGCAGGAACAGCAGAGCCGGATGGCAGAAGAGAATCAGAAGGTACAGGAAGACTACAGAATATGTAAAGAGGCGCTGGACGTGGAGCAGAAGAACCTGGAAGAACTGCGCCAGACCTTGGACTCACTGCGGGATTCTTCTGCCAGACAGGAAGTGCGTCAGGAACAGGAACAGGGGCAGCAAGGAGATATTGAGCAGCGCTTGCAGAGACTGCAGGAGGAGCTGTCCGGCCGCGGAGAAGACGCAAAGGCCAAGCAGGAGCTGCTGCAAAAGACGCAGGAAGAGTATGATGCCTATAGCCAGAAGGTCCTGGAGCTTACGGATCAGATCAGTGCTATCCGCGAGAAGCAGAAGCAGGCCGTGGAGGCACAGCAGGAAGCGCAGCAGAAGGTGCGTCAGGCGCACTCCAGAATCCAGTGGCTTCAGGAATTGGAGCATGAATATGAAGGCTATGCGGGCAGCGTAAAAGCGATCATGCAGCGGGCCCGGATGAATCCGGAACAATATAGAGGCGTCTTAGGAACCGTAGCGGATGTGATTCAGGTGCCGGCCAGACTTTCAACGGCCATCGAAATCGCTCTGGGAGGCGCCGTCCAGAATATCATCACCGATACGCAGCAGACAGCCAAGGAGCTGATCGAGTACCTGCGCGGGAAAAAGGCGGGACGGGCTACATTTCTGCCTTTGGATCAGGTGCATGGGCGGGAAGTGCGCCGGGAAGAGCAGATGCTGAATATGCCCGGTGTGATCGGATACGCCAATGAACTGATCGGATACGACAGCCGGGATCAGAAGATCTTTTCCAGACTTCTCGGAAATGTAGTGGTCGCCGAGAATTTTGATTATGCGTCGGCCGTTGCCAACCGATACGGACAGTATCTGAGGGTGGTTACCCTCAAGGGTGATATCTTTAATATCGGCGGCGCGATCACGGGCGGAAGCACAGGCGGTAAGACAGCGACCATTCTGAACCGTAAGGGAGAGCTGGATACCCTCCATAAGGAGCTTGACGCGGCGCAGGAAGAAGGACGCCAGTGTGAAAAGGCGGCGGCAGAGTTAGCGGCGCAGCGTCAGGGCAAAGCGGAACTGATGAATACCTTTGCTCAAAAGCGTGAAGAAGCGTCCGCTGTTCTGACAAAAAAACAGTCAGATTATGACCAGACGAAGCTTTTACTGCAGATGGCGCAAAATCAGCTGGAAGAAGCGCAGAAGGAAAAGGCACTGCTTGTGAAGAACCTGCAGGAGAATCAGAGTTCCATGGACAAGCTGCGTCAGGAGCTAAGCGATACGCAGCAGGCTTATGAAGAATGCAGGGCGCGCGTAGAAGCGCAGAGCCAGGCGGAAGAGGCGGGACGCAGGCAGAAGGACGAGCTGCGTTCGCAGATGATGCAGAACCGTATTGAGCTCAGCACATCGGAGCAGCTGATCGCATCGATGCAGCGTTCTGCGGAAAGAGAAAAGATCGATATCGAGCAGGATCAGCAGTCCATTCAGAAATATACGGCCCAGATTGAAGAGGCTGGGACGGAGTTGGCCCGCCTGGAAGAGGAGACCAAGCATTTTGAAGCGGAACTCGGAGAGGTAGGCAAGGCGATACAGGAGTACGCACAGAAGATCGATGTCCTGAATCAGAAAAAGGCGGAAAAGGAAGCGCAGCACCGTAGGACGATCGCCGCTGCCCAGGAATCGATTCAGACGGTCAGCAGCCTGGAAAAGGAAGAGTACCGACTGGATACGCAGGCAGGCAGGGCCAAGAAGGATCTGTCGGAGCTGCAGGACCGCATCTGGGAAAAATATGAATTGACCTATAACGCGGCGCTCCGGATGGAACTGCCGCCGGTAGAAAGCCATGCGGCCGTTCAGCGGAGAATCGCGGAACTCAGAGAAGAGATCAAGGCGCTGGGCAGCGTGAATATCCATGCTGTAGAGGAATATGAGACGCTACGGGAACGCTGTGATTTTCTGCGGTCCCAGTTAGAGGATGTCCGCAACGCGGAAGCCAGTCTGCAGGATATCATCAACCAGCTCACGGAACAGATGGAGAAGCAGTTCCGGGAAGGGTTCGGTAAGATTTCGGAACAGTTCAATCAGGTATTTCGCAAGATGTTTGGCGGAGGCAAGGGAATGCTTCGCCTGGAGGAAGACGGCAATCCGCTGGAGTCCGGCATTGAGATCATCGCGCAGCCGCCAGGCAAAACGCTCAAAAATATGGCAGCGCTTTCCGGCGGTGAACGGGCTTTGACCGCCATTGCCATATTGTTTGCGATTCAGCAGTTAAAACCGGCGCCGTTTTGTATCCTGGATGAGATCGAAGCGGCTTTGGATGACGCCAACGTCAATCGATATGCGGAATTTTTGAAGACGCTGTGCGGTACCACTCAGTTTATCGTGATCACGCATCGGAAAGGAACGATGGAGGCGGCTTCGACAATGTACGGTATTACAATGGAGGAAAAGGGTGTCTCCAAGTGCATATCGGTAAAATTCGAGTAGGAGGAATGAGATGGGATTATTTGACAGCCTGAAAAAAGGACTGGAGAAAACGCGCAACAACCTGATGGGCGGAATCGAACAGCTTTTTGGCGCATATGATGAAGTAGATGACGATTTTTATGAGGAACTGGAAGAGACGCTGGTTCTAGCAGATATGGGAATGACGACTTCGGTTCGCCTGGTAGAGAATCTGAGAAAAGAAGCCATGCAGCGGCGGCTGAAGCGGCCGGAAGAGGTCAAGGAGCTGCTGATGCAGCAGATGGCAGAGCTTCTGGAGACTGGAGACCTGTCGATTACAGATCCGGATCGGATGAGTATTGTGATGATGATCGGCGTCAACGGCGCGGGTAAGACAACGACCATCGGTAAGCTGTCGGCACAGCTGAAGGCCTCCGGCAAGAAGGTAATTCTGGCGGCGGCGGATACATTCCGGGCGGCGGCCATCGATCAGCTTCGCGTCTGGTCGGAACGGGCCGGGGTGGAGATGATCAGCCACCAGGAAGGCGCGGATCCGGGCGCGGTTGTCTACGATGCCGCGGCGGCAGCGAAGTCAAGGCATGCGGATGTCCTGATCTGTGATACGGCGGGACGGCTGCACCATAAAAAGAATCTGATGGCCGAGCTGAATAAGCTTTTCCGCATCCTGGAACGGGAATTTCCGGAGGCAAGGCGGGAAGTGCTCCTGGTTCTGGATGCGACAACCGGACAAAACGCGCTGATGCAGGCCAAGCTTTTCGCGGAGAGCGCGCCGATTACGGGAATTGTTCTGACCAAACTGGACGGAACGGCGAAAGGCGGCGTAGTGATTGCCATTGCTTCAGAGTTGGGGATTCCGGTCAAATATATCGGAGTCGGAGAATCCATCGAGGATCTGCAGCCATTTCATCCGCAGGAGTTTGCCCGGGCATTGTTAAGTGAAGAAGAGGAATAAGATCGATGAGGGACGGTATTTCGATACCGTCCTTTTTTGTACGAAAATGATTGGAAATTCATCAGAGAGTATCTGTTTCAATTGACTTTCTTCCATACATGGACTATACTATATAAGTAAATTGGCTCTAAAGTTAAGGGAAAAATTAAAGCAAAAAGACACATGGGATGTTTGCCCGGTGAGAAAATTGATGAACGATACGGTAACAGAAAAGGAGTGAGAGTATGGCGATTCATTATAACGAAGAAAAAAGGATTTTTCAGTTAGATACGGACAAAACCACATATGCGATGGGGCTTTCTCCGGAAGGCTATATGGGACATATTTATTATGGAGCGAGAATTTACGGGACGGTAGAGAATTATCTGCTGCGCATGGAAGAAAAACCTAAAACCCCATCTGTAAACAAGCGGGACAAATCGGTGTTTCTGGATAGCTTTCCGATGGAGTACCCTACCGGCGGTGTGGGAGATTACCGGGAAAGCTGCCTGAATGTAAGAAATGAGGCCGGGCAGATGGGATGCGAGATCTTTTATCGGTCCCATGAAATCTATCAAGGCAAGAGACCGCTTGCGGGGCTGCCGGCTTCTTTCGGAAAGCAGGAAGAGGTAGAGACCCTGGATCTCGTGTGTGAAGATCCGATTCTGCATCTGCAGGTGATATTATCCTATTCTGTTTTTGAAAAGGAAAACGTGATCACACGAAGCGTCCGTGTGGAAAATCACGGACAGGAAGAGCTGCGGCTGGAAAAAGTCTACAGCGCGTGCCTGGATATGGATGATGAAAACTTTGAGATGATGAGTCTGTACGGTTCTTGGGCGAGAGAACGGCATATTCAGCAGAATCCGCTGGCCTTTGGAAAACAGATGGTATCTTCCGTACGAGGAGAATCCAGTCATCAGGAACATCCGTTTTTGGCGCTGGTTACGCCGGGAACCACACAGCAGCAGGGTAAGGTCTACAGCATGCATTTTGTGTATTCCGGAAACTTTATCGCGCAGGCAGAGAAAAATCATGCCAACAGTGTGCGTATGGTGATGGGAATCCATTCGAATGAATTTTGCTGGCGCCTGCATCCGGGAGAGAGCTTTCAGGCTCCGGAAGTCGTTATGGTCTATTCCGGGGAAGGCCTGGGTGAGATGACAAGAAGCTACCATGACTTCTACAGAAATCATCTGATCCGGAGTAAGTATAATCATAAAAAGAGGCCGATTCTCATCAACAACTGGGAAGCGACATATTTTGACTTTAACACGGAAAAGTTGCTTGCAATCGCAAAAGAGGCCAAACAGTGCGGAATCGAGATGCTGGTAATGGATGACGGCTGGTTTGGAAAGCGAAACAGCGACAACTGTTCTCTGGGAGATTGGGTGGTCAATACAGAGAAGCTTACCGGAGGCCTGAAAGCTCTGGTAGATCAGGTCAACGCAATCGGCCTGAAGTTTGGTATCTGGTTTGAGCCGGAGATGGTCTCACCGGATTCTCATCTGTATGAAACCCATCCGGACTGGGCGATCCAGATCCGCGGAAGAGAAGCTACACAGATCAGGAGCCAGTATGTACTGGATCTTACAAGACCGGAAGTAAGGGAGTACGTGTATGAATCCGTAGCTTCTATCCTAAAGAGCGCCAATATCGCATATGTAAAATGGGATATGAACCGTCAGTTAAGTGATCTGGGAAGCGTATATCTCCCGGCAGAGGCACAGCAGGAGCTGTTCCACCGATATGTACTCGGTGTGTATGAATTGCAGGAGCGTCTGCTACAGGAGTTCCCAGATCTGCTGTTGGAAAACTGTTCCGGAGGAGGAGCGAGATTTGATCCCGGTATGCTCTATTATAGTCCACAGATCTGGTGCTCGGATGATACAGATGCGATCGAACGGCTGAGCATCCAGGAGGGGACGGCTCTCGTGTATCCGTTATCCACGATGGGAGCCCATGTCAGCGATTGCCCGAACCATGCGGTCGGGCGGGTGACACCTTTTGAGACGAGAGGACATGTGGCGCTGGCGGGAACCTTTGGTTACGAACTGGATGTAACCAAAATTCCGGAAGAAGACCGCAGGATGATTCCGGAGCAGGTAGCGATGTACCACAAATACAATGAATTGATCCGGGAAGGGGACTATTACCGGATTGCCTCTTATCGGGAGAATCATTTTTATGATTGTTGGGCGGTAGTGTCCAAGGACAAAAAAGAGCTGCTGCTGACTTATGTACAGGTGTTGGCGTATCCGAGATTCCGCAGCAGAAAGATCTATCTGCAGGGGCTGGATCCGAATGCGGTGTATCATCTGGAAGGAACAGATGAACACTACAGCGGCGAGATGCTGATGCGGGCCGGGTATCTGGTTGGCCATGAAACCGGAGATTTCAGAAGCAGACTGTATCATTTTGTAGCAGAGTAAGACAGATCCGGAGAACAGGGAGTATTCCGTAAAAGGAGTGCTCCCTGTTTTTATTATGCGGAAATATACAGACAGTTCATGATAATTGAAAATCTTGAACTACTTGAAAATAGGCAAAATCTCAACCATCCCTTATAATAGATGTATCCGAAGAGAAGCTCGGAAAAATACGGAGAGAGAGATGGGAGCTATGTCCAGAGTCGCACGCAGGAGAAGCAGCAGGGGGATGCATCATATATTGGTTCAGGGGCCCAGAGGGCAGAAGGTCTTTGCGGAGGATACAGATAAGCTGCGCTATTTGGAAACCATTCAGAAGTATCACAGAGAAGGAAAGGTTCGGCTGTATGCATACTGTATCCTGGAGAATTCGGCACATATTTTGATCGAGGAGGCAGAGGATGATGTATCGCGGTTTATGCGCCGGGTCGGAATCTCCTATGTACGGTGGTACAATCGGCGGTACGGCCGGGAAGGGGCCTTATTCCGCGACCGATATGCCAGCCAGCCGGTCAATGACGAGGCAGAATGTATGCGGATGATTCGTTTTATTCACCAGCAGCCGGTTCGTCTGGGATTGGCCAAGCGTATGTCGGATTATCCGTGGAGCAGTTATGGAGAGTACCTGGTCAGTACCTATCGAGTGGACCGGGGAGAGCTTCTGGGACTTTTGGGAGACTGGAACTATGAGCGTTATATGAAAAACAGCTGGCGGGATCTGTATCTGCGGGAACGGCCGCCCTATTATCAGAAGACAGATGAAGAGGCCCTCCGGCTGGTACAGATGCGGATGAACGGCCGCCGTGTGGAGGAGCTGCGGACAATGAAGATCGAGGACCGCAATGAGCTGCTGCGGCAGATGCGCTACGATGATGGTATCAGCATCTCACAATTATCCAGAGTGACGGCTATAGGACGCGGGATCATACAGCGGATTCGACAGAGAGAAAAGGATGAGGGAGAGGAAGGGTAAATATGGATCGATACAGTACGGACGCGGAGCTTGGCAAGAGTATTTTGCAGGGATATCTGCGTATGCAGGAGAGACTGGAACGGGAACAGCAGTATCTGCAGGAACTGCAGGAGGAGATGCCCGCTTATGGAAATGAGAGAGAGCATGTGATGGAAAGCCGCAGGCACGATCCGATGGAACGGCATGTGATCCACAGACTGGTGACAGAAGATGGTGTGGAAAGTCTGCAAAAAGGGGTCGGAGAGTACCAGGTCAAGATCCATCAGGCGCTGGAGAGGCTCCCGGATACCTCGGCGGCTCTTCTGCGCAAACACTATTTTCAGCAGATCCCCTGGACTGAGTGCGCGCAGGAGATGGGCAGCAGCATCCAATCTCAGGCATTTCTCCGCAGGCGGGTACGGGCGCATGAAGAATTTTGGAATATGTATCAGAGGGGCGCGGGACAGAACGGAACGATGACCAAGGCAAAAGAGTGCCGAATGTGGAGGGACTACGTACAGTGGAAGAAGGCCGAAGGAGAGATGGAACCGGAAGAAGCCAAAAAGTTCCTGACAGAAAAGACCGGTGTGTCGTCTAGGAGAATGCATCGCTTACTGCGTTTTTTGGCATTGATTCCGGAGTTTCAGTACAAATTGGAAGCCGGAGAGATCGCAGAGGCGGCAGCCTATCAGATCAGTTTCCTGAAAGCCAATTATCAGCATCAGTTGACAGAGCTTCTGGATTACCGGCATCTGATGATCAGCGAATATCAGGCCAAAGCCCTGCGGAAACTGACCTTTCACGAATGGTTCCGCCAAGAGGAGGTCCTGAAGATCCTGCTTCCATAAAAATAAACCCGGAACGTGACGGAAATCCTCACGTTCCGGGTTGCCTGATTCCACAGAATATATCCGCTTATTCGCTGATTTTGAAACCAGCCAGCTCAGCCAGCTCGCGGATACTGTTTTTGGAGACCTTCTTGCCCTTGTATTCGACCAGGTCTGTCATATCGCCACTGAAGATGTCAGCAGGCTGATACTTACGGAGTACAATTCGATCATTTTCGGTAAAAATCTCAAAATTGTCCCCTGGGCAAAAATCGTATGTAGTACGGATCTCTTTCGGAATAACCAAGCGTCCCAAGTCATCCATCTGACGAACAATACCAGTAGCCTTCATAATTCTACCCCCCTATATTCTCCTCGGTCTAACGCCGATTAGATCCAGTATAATCCAGAAAATGAAAATTGTCAATATCCGGTAATTAGATTTTTCTAGGATTTTCTACTTTTTGTGATTTATTTATATTTAATGTAATATAATGGAGAAAAAATACAATAAAAAAGAATGAAAATGGGAAAAAAAGGAGTGATATTATTGTTTCCGGTGATTTATTTTCTCTTCGTTACTGCCAAATGCCTCTCGTACCGCGGTTCCTGGAGCTTATCTCATAAGCACCATACCAACGGGCAGATGTATTATTACAAGCAGACCGTCCATAAGACCTGTTATGTGCGCCGTAGGGATGAACCTCAGGTTCTGGCGGAATATGCTGAGCGGCAGAAGTGGCGTCAGGAGCGAAAGAATCTCCAACAGCAGCTGGTGAGTTTATCCCCTGCCGAGCGCCGCGAAGTACGCCAGCAGATACGGCTTTATCAGGAACTCGGACTTGAAAAATTACCACTGGATAAGAATATATCCTTTGACGGGACGGATCTCGACTCCAGAGCCGAGATCGTTCTCTATGAGTTCTTGAAGAATTTAGGCATTGTGAGCGAGCATAATCGCCCGATTGATACAGGACCCTATAGCTACTGGCTTACATTCATTATCGATGGTAAAAAGGTCTATCTGAAACAGATGGGCAGGCTAAAGGGCCCGTAATACCATCGTAAGCAGGTCAAAAGATCAAAAACTACAGAACTCATGACATAAAGAGAGGGGCCATCGCACGTTAATGTGACAACCCCTTGTTCTTTTATGGTATTAACTTATACATTGACTTCCGCGGTGACTTCGCCATCGTCCTTGTACTTCTCCAGGATGGGAGCGACATCCTCACGCAGAAAATCATCGACCTGCTGAGGCGCGCGGCCTACGAAGTTTTCGGGACGAATCAGTGCCTTCAGATCCTCCAGAGAGATTCCGAAAGCAGGGTCGGCAGCGATCAGCTCCAGCAGCGGATTTTCTCCGCCCTCCTGCTTGATCACACGGCCGGCTTCCATAGAATGGACACGGATCCGCTCGTGCAGCTCCTGACGGTCGCCGCCGCGCTTGACGGCATCCATCATGATATTCTCGGTTGCCATGAACGGCAGCTCCTTCATCAGGCGCTGTTCAATGACCTTGGGATAAACCACCAGACCGTCTGTTACATTGATGTACAGGGTCAGAATGGCATCCACAGCCAGAAAAGCCTCCGGAATGGCCAGACGCTTGTTGGCGGAATCGTCCAGCGTCCGCTCAAACCATTGTGCGGATGCGGTGATGGCAGGATTCAGAGCATCGACCATCACATAACGGGACAGGGAAGCGATACGCTCCGAACGCATGGGATTACGCTTGTACGCCATAGCAGAAGAACCGATCTGCTTGGATTCAAAGGGCTCTTCGATCTCCTTCAGATGCTGAAGAAGACGGATATCGCTGGAAAACTTAGAAGCAGACTGAGCGATACCGGACAGGACATTCAGAATCCGGCTGTCAATTTTGCGGGAGTAGGTCTGTCCGGAGACAGGATATACACCGCTGTATCCCATTTTTTTAGCCACAGCACGATCCAGTGCGCGTACCTTTTCATGGTCGCCCTCAAAGAGCTCCAGGAAAGAAGCCTGTGTACCGGTCGTTCCCTTGGCGCCGCGCAGTTTCGCGTGGGAGAGACAATCCTCCAGATCCTCCAGATCCAGGAGAAGATCCTGAATCCACAGGGTCGCGCGCTTTCCTACAGTTGTAGGCTGAGCGGGCTGAAAATGGGTAAAGGCGAGGGTCGCCTGGTTCTTATAAGTATCGGCAAATCCGGACAGATGTCGGATCAGGGCAACCAGCTTTTTGCGGACCAGACGCAGCGCGTCATACATGACGATCAGATCTGTATTATCTCCGACATAGCAGGAGGTCGCGCCAAGATGAATGATTCCCTTGGCAGAAGGGCACTGTACGCCATAAGCGTACACATGGGACATGACATCGTGCCGCACTTCTTTTTCACGAGCCACCGCTACATCATAGTTGATATCATCCTGATGCGCTTTCAGCTCCGCAATCTGTTCATCGGTAATAGGGAGCCCCAGCTCCTGCTCGGCCTCAGCCAGAGCGATCCACAGCCTGCGCCAGGTGCGGAACTTTACATCCTCAGAGAAAAGATGCTGCATCTCATAGCTGGCATAGCGGGAGGCAAGGGGGGTATTGTATATATCGTGAGCCATAACCGTCTCCTGCAATTACAGACCCAGACGGTGCATAACTTCCTGATAAGCTTCCTCTACACCGCCCAGATCGCGGCGGAAACGGTCCTTATCCAGTTTGTCATGTGTCTTGACATCCCACAGACGGCAGGTATCCGGGCTGATCTCGTCAGCCAGAATGATCTGACCATGGTAGCGGCCAAACTCAATCTTGAAGTCAACCAGTTCAATGCCGACGGTCAGGAAGAATGCCTTCAGCTCTTCGTTAATCTTCATGGTCAGCTCGCTGATCCGATCGATCTCTTCCTGAGTCGCTACATCCAGCGCCAGGATATGAGAGGTATTGATCATCGGATCGCCCAGAGCGTCATCCTTCAGGCAGAACTCCAGAGTCGGGCAGGACAGTACGCGGCCTTCCTCTACGCCGAAACGCTTAGAAAAGCTGCCTGCTGCGATATTGCGCACGATTACTTCCAGAGGAACGATCTCTACCTTCTTAACGGCAGTCTCACGGTCGTTCAGTTCCTTGACCAGATGTGTGGGGATGCCTTTCCAGCATCGCAAAGAGCATATTGCTCATGCGGTTGTTGATAACGCCCTTGCCCAGGATGGTTCCCTTCTTCAGGCCGTTGAACGCGGTGGCGTCATCCTTGTAGGATACGATATAAGTATCCGGATCGTCCGTCACATAAACCTTCTTTGCTTTTCCCTCGTAGAGCTGTTCTTTCTTTTCCATTGTTGAGTTCTCCTTTACTCCATGATTAAATATGCGTTACGGTCTGCTCCGACAGAGACATACTTGACGGGGCATCCCATTTCTTTTTCAATGTACTTGATATAGTCATAAGCGGCCTTCGGCAGATCTTCTACCTTTCGGCAGCCGCTGATATCGCAGTTCCAACCCTTCATATAGGTGTAAACAGGCTTAGCGCGGTCGAGAGCGGCACCGAAGGGGAAATCATGAACGATCTCGCCGTCGATTTCGTAAGCGCTGCAGACCGGGATCTCTTCCATATAGGACAGGATATCCAGCTTGGTCAGCGCCAGCTCGGTTGCTCCCTGCATTCTGGTGCCATACCGGGAAGCGACAACGTCAAATCCGCCGACACGGCGCGGTCTGCCGGTCGCGGCGCCGTATTCGTTGCCGGCCTTACGCAGAGCTTCTGCCTCATCGCCGAACATTTCACAGGTAAAAGGACCTTCGCCTACGCAGGAAGAATACGCTTTGATGATGCCGACAACCGAATCCAGACGATGGTTGGGGATTCCGGCTCCTACAGGCGCATAAGCGGCAATCGTAGAAGAAGAGGAGGTGTAGGGATAGATACCGAAATCAATATCTCTCAGTGCTCCAAGCTGTGCCTCAAAGAGGATCTTCTTGCCATCGCGGGCTGCCTGATCCAGGAAAAGGCTTGTATCGCAGACAAAGTCGCGTACAGGCGCGAAGTTCTCGTTCAGCCAGGCAACAAGCTGATCAAAGTCGATCGGATCGGCGCCGTATACCTTCTGCAGAGTCAGATTCTTCCACTCTACGATGTCCTTCAGACGGGGCAGCAGGGTATCCATATGCAGCAGATCTCCCATGCGCACACCCTTTTTCATGTATTTGTCGCCGTATACATAAGCGATTCCGCGGCGGGTAGAGCCATATTTCTTATCGGCCAGCCGGGATTCCTCTAGACAGTCCTGATCCACGTGGTAGGGCATGCAGACGATGGCCCGATCGCTGATCTTGAGGTTGGCCGGAGTGATCTCAATTCCGCCCTTTCTCAGATTGACAATCTCTCCGCACAGATGATGCAGATCGATGACCATACCGTTCCCCATAACATTGGTTACATTTTCGTGGAAAATACCGGATGGAATCAGATTCAGAATGAACGAACCGCGAGGATTGACTACGGTATGGCCGGCGTTATTGCCGCCCTGATACCGGACAACGACGTCATAGTCCTGACTGATCAGATCGACCATGCGTCCCTTGCCTTCATCTCCCCAGTTAATTCCAGTGAT
The DNA here is from genome assembly GCA_902493345.1 of uncultured Eubacteriales bacterium. Lineage (GTDB taxonomy): Bacteria > Bacillota > Clostridia > Lachnospirales > Bianqueaceae > Faecimorpha. The sequence goes on from CABUPM010000004.1 coordinate 25,301, forward strand.
GGCTGTCAACATAGACATTCCTTCCTTCCTGAGTTTAGTCATTTGCTAGGATACGGAACGAGACCAATAAAAAATACCGCTCAATTATTTAGGTATGGGCGGTTTGGATTACTCTCCATTCCATTCCGATTATACACAGATGGCGCGGAGTTGTCAAGCAAAATAGTTGACGGAAAATGTGGGAAATGATACAATACTTCTATAGCAGAATGTCATATATGGGGGAAAAGTTGTGAAGAAAAAGGATTTTGTACTATTTTTCATGTTTGTGTGCCTACATTCCCTGGCGGCCAATTTCGCCCATCCGGTGACGCCGACGATCATCAAGAACTTAGGGCTGGGTGATTATATGTTTGGCTTGGCATTTGCCGGGATGGCCGGTACGAGCTTCCTGTTCTCGCCCTTCTGGGGCAAGCTTGCGGATTATGTACAGAGCCGCACCATTCTTCTGATCGGCAATCTGGGATATGTTGTGGGACAGATCCTTTTCAGCATGGGAGATTCGGAGTGGAGCATCATGCTGGCCCGATTTGTTTCCGGATTTTTTGTCGGCGGGGTCAATGTCTGCATGCTGACCTATACCGTCAATATGTCGGAAGAGGCCAAGCGCAGCGGCAGGCTCATGATTCAGGCCACAGCAGCCACCGTATCCGGGACCTTTGGATATCTGATCGGCGGACTGTTGGGAGAGATTTCGGTCAAGCTGGCGTTTATGATGCAGGCAGGATGCCTTATTTTGGCGGGCCTTTTGTTTTTCTTCTTCCTGAAGGATGATCGGGAAGAGAGGAGCGGCCGGATCCCCGTCGGGGCAGTTGTCCGCAAGGCCAATCCATTTGCGGCGTTTCTATCGGCGGGTCAATTTATGACGGTGATTTTTGCTGTACTGTTTGCCGTCGTATTTTTAAGCAACTTTGCTTTTACCTCCTATGACCAGTGCTTTAATTATTATATCAAGGATCAGTTTGGCTTTACCTCCGTTTATAACGGAGCGATAAAGGCTGCGGTGGGGACGATTTCGCTGGCGGCCAATCTGACGATCTGCCGTTATATCCTGAAAAAGACCAATGTAGCGCGTTCAGAGGTCAAAGTACTTCTGATCAGCGCCGCGGCATTGTTTGGAGCAATTGCGGGGGACAGGGTTCTGCCCTTTATCCTACTGACAGTACTGTATCTGAGCATGAACGCCGTCTGCGTTCCGGTACTGCAATCGTTGGTGGCAGGGGACGCGCCGCGGGAAAAGAGCAATATCGTTATGGGCTTTTACAATGCCATGCGCTCTTTTGGGCAGGTATGCGGAGCCGCGTTTGCCGGTTTTGCCTATGGGACGGGGCCCAAGGTTCCCTTTCTGTGGTCAGGTATCTCACTTTTGTGCGCGTCCGCAGGGACGGTCATCTATATTTTCTTAAAGAAAGGAAAAAACTATGTGGGAAAACGTTAAAACCTATGTCAAGGAGAATCTTGCCAGAATGCAGCGGGAGCCGGAAGGGATTCTGCGCTATCCGTATATTGTCCCGGGGTCGGATACCTATGCGACGACGCTGTGGGACTGGGATTCCTGGTGGACCTGTATCGCGATGGGACAGGCAGAAGAGGAGGTAGGAGTACAAGGACGCTTCCTGAAGTACGAGAAGGGCTGTATCCTGAACTTCCTGGACCACATGGACGCGGAGGGCAGAATGCCGATCCTGATCACCAATGATACATTTCTGCCCGAAATGGAACGGGATTACTGGAGCAAAAATAACCACAAGCCGGTGCTGGCACAGCATGCCGCGTATATCGTAGAGAAGTGCGGAGATCTGGAATGGCTGCGGGAGCATCTGCCGGAGTTGGAGATCTTTGTGCTCTTTTATAAGAAATACGCGACTCATAAGGAGACGGGACTGGCGTACTGGTTCAATGATTTTGCCGTAGGAGTCGATAATGAGCCGATCGTGTATTTCCGACCGGACGGAAGCTCGGCGGCGCTGTATCTGAATTGCCTCTTGTACCGTGAGGAGCTCGCGATGGCAAACCTCTGGGAGCGGGCAGGCGAGACGGAAAAGGCACAGTTTTGGCGCTCTTCTGCCGAAGAATTGGCGCAGGCGGTGCGCCGGTACTGCTGGGATGAGCGGGATGGCTGTTTTTATTCGGTGGATCTGGCGCTGCAGCCGGTGGAAAAGGACCGGTGGCTCCATCATGAGGCGCCCAGAAGCTGGCCTTGTCTGATCATGCGTCTGGATACATGGACCAATTTCTTGCCGCTATGGGCGGGAATCGCCACACCGGAGATGGCGGAGCGCGCAGTCAGACGCCTGACCGATCCGGCATCCTTCTGGGGTGCCTATGGTGTGAGAACGCTCTCCAAACAGGAGGCCATGTATAATCTTAAACCCACCAACAACCCGTCCAACTGGCTCGGCCCGGTCTGGGGCGTTTCCAATTATATGGTATTCCGCGGCTTGCAGCGCTATGGAATGGAGAAGGAAGCGGCGGAGATGGCGCGCAGGAGCGCGGAGCTTTTTGAAAAAGACGTGGCCGAGACAGGTACCATGCATGAGTATTATGATCCGGACACCGGACGCGGGATCCGGACGCCGGATTTCCAGAACTGGAACTGTCTGGTGCTCAATATGATCGCGTATCTGGAAGGCAGAAAACAAGTTACAGAATTTTAATGTTTTTCAGTTGCCGAAAGAGAGGATCTATGGTACAATAGAAAACAGAAGAATCCTGATTCGGTAATTACCGGGTATAGGTATAATTTTTCACGAAAAGGAGAGGTTTCCAATGAAAATTGCTGTTATCAACGAGAACAGTCAGGCGGCTAAGAACGAACTGATTGTCAGCACATTGAAAAAGGTTGTTGAGCCCATGGGCCATGAAGTATTCAATTATGGTATGTATGCGGCGGATGACAAGGCACAGCTCACTTATGTGCAGAATGGTATTCTGGCAGCGATCCTGCTGAATTCTGGCGCGGCTGATTTCGTTATCACGGGCTGCGGTACTGGTGAAGGCGCGATGCTGGCCTGCAATTCTTTCCCCAAGGTACTGTGCGGACATATCGAGTCCCCGCTGGACGCGTATCTGTTCTCTCAGGTTAATGACGGAAACTGCGTAGCACTGCCGTTTGCCGAGAACTTTGGCTGGGGCGGAGAGCTGAATCTGCAGTACATTTTTGAGAAGCTGTTCTGTGCGCCGGGCGGCGGCGGCTATCCTCCGGAGAGAGTTGTTCCGGAGCAGCGCAACAAGAAGATTCTGGATGCCGTTAAGGAAGTAACGCACACGGATCTGGTAACGATCCTCAAGAATCTGGATCAGGATCTGGTCAAGGGCGCGGTAGCCGGAGAGCATTTCCAGGAGCTGTTCTTTGCAAACTGCAAGTGCGATAAGATTGCAGCGGCAGTTAAGGAACTGTTGGCATAAAAACATAGGCGCCGGTGTACCGGCGCCTTTTTCTATTCAGGGGGGAAAGGCATGAGTACTAAGGGCGATTTTACTTTACCGGGAGAATCCGGTTATGAGCAGTTGACCCTGCGTCTGGCGGAAAAGTGGGGCGCGGATGTAATTCGCGACAGTGACGGAACCAAATTGTCCGATGAGATTCTGGAAGCGGGATATGGGATCTATTCCACCGTCTGCGTGATTCGTGAGCATAACGCGTGGGCTAAGATGCATTCCGAGATGCAGCAACAAAGCTTTCTGATGGCGGGACCCATGGTAGCACAGAGCAGTCAGCTGACGATCCCGTTGATGGAGTCCTATTATCAGGAGCAGTTCCAGATCAATGATTCACCGGAGTCTCTGGCATATTGGCAGGTCTATGACAGAACGACGGAACAGGAGGTTCCCAGAGAGCGCTGGAGCTATGACAAGGCCTCTGGAAGCGTGCGGATCGATGGCTGCAAGGCGTGGCATGAATACACGGTCAATTTTATGGCATACCGGATCTGGGAAGAGATCTCGATGTACAACCATGTGACCAATCACTGGGACAAGGAACATCTGATGCAGCTGGATCCCAGGCATCCGGCCGTGCAGGAGTATCTCCTGGACTGGATGGAGACATGGTGCAAGGAGCATCCGATGACGACGGTGGTTCGCTTTACTTCGCTGTTTTACAATTTTGTCTGGATCTGGGGAAGCGATCTGCGTCGGCAGAACCGCTATACGGATTGGGGCTCCTATGATTTTACAGTAAGTCCGCTGGCGCTGGACGAGTTCCAGAAGGCATACGGCTATCGGATGACATCGGAGGATTTTATCCATCAGGGCAAGCTGCACGTGACGCATATGCCTCCGGAAGAGCGTCAGAAAGACTGGATGGCATTTATCAACCGTTTCGTCGTGGACTTTGGCAAAAAGTTGGTAGAGATCGTACACCGTTACGGGAAAAAGGCCTATGTATTCTATGATGACAGTTGGGTAGGACTGGAGCCGTATCGTGATACATTTGCGCAGTTTCAGTTTGACGGCCTGATCAAATGTGTGTTTTCCGGCTATGAGGCCAGACTGTGCGCCAATGTGCCGGGCGTGGTTCATGAACTGCGCCTGCACCCGTACCTGTTCCCAGTAGGACTGGGCGGCGCGCCGACCTTTACAGAAGGCGGCAATCCGGCATTAGATGCGAAAAAATACTGGGTCAGTGTGCGTAGAGCCCTGCTGAGGCAGACCGTGGACCGGATCGGACTGGGAGGTTATCTGCATCTGACCGAGGCCTTTCCGGACTTTCAGGATACGATTGAAGAGATCGCAGATGAATTCCGCTCGATCAAAAAACTGCATGGAGCAGGCGGGCCGGTGCAGCTGAAGGCCCATGTCGCGGTGCTTCACAGCTGGGGAAAGCTTCGTTCCTGGACATTGTCCGGACATTTTCATGAGACATGGATGCACAACCTGATTCACATCAATGAAGCGCTGTCCGGACTGCCGGTTGAAGTCAGCTTTATTGATTTCGATGAGGTCAGGAAGGGGGATCTGAGTAAGTATCAGGTCATTATCAATGCCGGACGTGAGAACGATGCCTGGAGCGGCGGCGATGCCTGGAAGGATGAAGAGGTTGTTGCCAGACTTACCGCATGGGCGGCCGCAGGCGGTATGCTGATCGGCGTTGGAGAGCCGTCCGCTGTTGAGGGATTCCACAGGCGCTTTAGAATGGCGCAGGTGCTGGGCGTGGATCTGGACCGGGGCGAGAGAGTGTGCCATGGACGCTACAGCTTTACAGTGCAGGAGGATCCGGAGGGGATCGTCGGAAAGTGTCAGTGGAGACCGAAAGAGGGAATCTATCTGACCGATGGAGAAACGCAGGTATATCAGGCGGACGGCAATTTGCCGCTGGTGACGGAGCATCCTTTTGGTAAGGGCTGTGGAATCTACATGTCCTCTTTCGAGAAGGATATCTATTCCATAAGACTGTTGCTGAATCTCCTGATGAAGGCGGGTGGACAGAGCTGGGAAGATGCCTGGGTGACGGACAACCCGGCTGTAGAAGCCGCGTATTTTTCAGAGAAAAATACACTGGTCATGATCAACAATACAGCCGAAAAACAAAAGGCAAGTATCAATGTACACGGACAGGCAGCCGAGGCGCAGCTGGAGCCCTTCGGAAGCGCATATCTGTGTCTGTGACGGACCAGATAAAAGAAAAACAGAACGGCGTTGTCGCTTTTGCGCGGCAGCGCCGTTCTGTTTATTCTTTAAGGTTGAATGTGAATATTTCCGGAGAGGGTAGCAGCCTGCAGCGTCTGCGGTCCGTTTCCATAACGATAGACATTGTTGGATTTTTGAAGGGGAAGCGGGCTGGAGACATCTCCAAAGTTGCTGGAGGCCTGAATCTGAAAGTCCTCCGCATTGGGAAGGGTAAGGGAGATATTGCTGCTGGTCGTCTTTACCTGGATGTTGCCGGTGATCTCCTTCCAAGCCAGATCCATGGATCCGGAGATGGAGGAGCTTTCAAAGCTGCCGTTCAGAGAAGCAAAATCAGCATGAATATCTCCGTTGGTTGCCCGTAACGAGGTATCCTGGCAGGAAGTGACATCGACGGAGAGATCTCCGGAGGTGGTATAAGCACTGATCGGAGCGAAACAGCTGTCGGAGCGAATCTCTATATCCCCGGCATTGGTTATAAGCGAAGCCGGTCCATAGATTTTACCAGCGTTCAGAGCGATATCTCCGGAGATGCTTTTTAATTTCAGATCTCCACAGAACTGCTCCGCCTGGATCTCCAGATCTCCGGAGAAACTCTCTATTTTGGCATTTCCATAACAGGAAGCTTTAGAAAAAGAGATATCACCGGCAGTGGCGTGCAGAAGGAGGGCAGAAGCATCCACTCCGGTAAGGGTGAGGTCGCCGACGGTCGTTTCCATATCAAAAAATGGAGAGAGATGAGCCGGAAGGAGGATCTCAACCGAGTAGGAACGGGTGCTGTGCAGCTGACGTTTTTCCTGAGAGAGTGTCAGAACACCGTCGTTACACATAACGTACAGATTGGGAATGGCTGCGCTGTACCGGACGGTAATACCAGAGCCTTCCTGTCTGCGCACCGTAACATCGGCATTCAGAATACGGACATAGACCTTATCCAGCGTCTCTCCCGCAAAGTCCAGCTGTTCCTTTTCGTCCTCTATAATATCCGGATGGATGGAAAAATCCATAGAACCAAGCTTTGAGGAAACATTGCTCAAGACACGCTCAATGGTATGGGAAATGGAGTTGAGATCAAAGCTCTTGAAAGAATTGGTAGCAGAGGTCTCTTGTTTTTCGGTTTCCGGGGCTTCCTCAGGTGCTTCTTCCGTGGGTTCTTCCGAATTTGGCTCAGAGAGGGGCAGAACCGGCATCTTTCGGGGAGTACTCTTTTCCGCACGGCGCTGTATGATCGCATCGGTCCCGGAGATCGCCGAAGCTTCTGCCTGAAGCTGACCGGCCAAGGCTGCTTCTTCATAGAACTGCTGAGCCAGTTCTACCGGGTCTCCCAAGTGGGCCGCGGCCTCTTCCTCGCTGCAGCCATTGGCGGCCGCCTGTGTAAAGTGTTCGTCCAGATCGGACAGCACCTCGTCACGCCAGACCGGATTGACATGGGTCAGACGCGCCTGCAAAATATTCATAAATTCCTGCTTATTCATGGGAATCCTTCCTTTCATTAAAGAATGAATGTAATGTTTGATTCAAAGCGGCGGAGAGTTCTTCTGTCATCCTTCCGAGATCTTGCCCCAGGTTCTCCAGATTCTGCGTATTTTTATTCAGAAAGTTCTGCCACTCGGCGGAGAATTCTGTGAGCTTACGGTGCAGCAGGATCGAGTAGACGCCCTGGACAAATTCATTCCATTCGGCAGTGGCAGCCGCAAGCACTTCGCGTCCATGCTCGGTGATCCGGTAGTATTTTCGCGGAGGTCCGCTGGTGGACTCCTGCAGGTAGGTTTCCACCTGACCGTCGTCCTTCAGACGGCGAAGCAGGGGATAGATCGTTCCTTCTGTAATAGAGATATGCTGAGAGATCTGTGTCACAAGATCGTATCCATAACAATCACCCTCTGTTAATACGGCCAGTACACATAACTCCAGCGCCCCTTTTTTGAATTGGGCATTCATTAGATCGCCTCCTAGAGAGATAATTTTTGAAGCTGAATACAGTATAACATATAATATTGTATTATGCAAGGTACTGTGCAAAGATTTTAAAAATATTTTTAAAATCACAAACATTTGTTTGCAAAACGCAAAGATATATGTTATACTCTGAACATGAAACGAAAACATGTTCGATTTATGCGAGAAATAAAGAAAATATGTTCGAACAAACTTTCGAGGAGAGTAAGATGAAGGAGTCAATCATTCGCAAGCTGGAGATTCTGGCGGCTTCCGCCAAGTTTGATGTATCCTGCGCGTCCAGCGGAGTAGATCGGTATGGGGAGGGCAGAATCGGCAATTCCAAAGCATGTGGGATCTGCCATGCCTGGTCTTCGGATGGAAGATGTATTTCCCTGTTGAAGGTACTGCACAGCAATCGCTGTGTCTTTGACTGCGCGTATTGTGTGAACCGCAGGAGCAATGATATCCCCAGGGCCTCTTTTACTTCCGAAGAGCTTGCGGAGCTGACGATCGAGTTTTATCGGCGCAATTATATAGAAGGTCTTTTTTTGAGTTCCGCTGTAGAGAAGAATCCGACGGAGACAATGGAGAGGATTGTCCGTACCCTATGGCTCCTCCGGAGGAAGTACGGTTTTGCGGGATATATCCATGCCAAGCTCGTGCCTGGGGCCGATCCTCTGTTGGTTCACCGGGCCGGGGAGTTGGCAGACCGTGTCAGTGTCAATGTGGAGCTGCCGAGTGCGGCCGGGTTGGCGGCCCTTGCGCCCCAGAAGAAGCCGGAGCTGCTGATCGCTCCGATGCGGCAGGTGTATCGGGAGATTGGCGGATACCTGGAGGACAAAAGACATTACAGACACACGCCTGCGTTTGCGCCGGGAGGGCAATCCACGCAGATGATCGTAGGAGCGATTCCGGATACGGATTATCAGCTGCTGCAGGCTTCCTCCAGGCTCTACCGCGGATATGGATTGAAGAGGGTATATTATTCGGCATATATTCCGGTCAATGAAGACCGGAGGCTTCCGGCGCTCTCGGTTCCGCCGCCTAAGGACCGGGAGCATCGGCTGTATCAGGCGGACTGGCTGATGCGCTTTTACGAGTTTGAGGCCGATGAGCTCCTGGAGCCTTCGCAGCCCTTTTTTGACACCGAGTGGGATCCCAAAATGGACTGGGCGCTGAAACACATCGAGCTCTTTCCAATCGAGATCAATCGGGCTTCCTATCATGACCTTCTGCGGGTGCCGGGGATTGGGCCGACATCGGCCCGGAGGATTTTGGCCCAGCGGAGATTGGCGCCGCTGACCTGCGATACGCTGTCTAGGACGGGAGTGGTGATGAAGCGGGCCAGGTATTTTTTGACTTGTGCCGGAAGGTTTTGCGGGGATGTGAGCATGCATCCGGAAAATATCAAGAACAAGCTGCGAAAGGCCGAGCGGCAGGGGCAATATACGCAGCTCACATTGTTTTGATCAAAGGGATGAGATCCATGTATTATGTATATGACGGCAGTTTTGACGGCTTTCTGTGCTGTGTGTACGCACATTATTATGAAGAGAAAGCCGTAGGGATCCGAAACGGAAGCGCCGATGGCCAGGTGCCGATTTTTGAAGAAAAGTATATTGTGACGAATTATACGATCTCTCACAGGGTATATGCCGGACTGCGGCGCAGATTGGGCAACGCTGCGGCGGAGAAGATCTTTCAGGCTTTTTTATCGGATCAGGAAGACAAGGAGATGATCCTCCTGCGTTATATTGCGCTCTGCCTGCGCTCCGGAAGACAGATGGACGCCTGTCGGACGTACCCGGAGATTCTGCCGGTACACCGGATGAGCGAAAAAGTAGCCAGAGAGGCGCATCGGTTTCTGGAGTGGCTTCGGTTTGGCGAGATACAGGGAGTATTGTATGCTGCCTATGAGCCGGAGGCGGATATCACTTGCCTTCTAATGCCGCACTTTGCGGATCGGCTGCGGGAAGAACGGTTCATTATCCATGACCTGCGCCGCAAAAAGGCGGGAGTCTATGCGGCGGAACACTGGGAGGAGAGACCCTTGGAGCAGGATCTGCGGGTCTACAAATCTGGCGGGGAAAAGACAATGGAGGTTGCCTGGCAGACGTACTTTGATCATATCGCCATTCAGGAGAGGGAGAACCGCCTTTTGCAGCAGCACTATGTTCCGCTTAGAATCTGGAAGAATCTCACGGAGAAGAGAGAGGCGCTGTAAGTTTGGATTATGGGTTGATTTTCCGGCCTGGATTTGCTATAATAAAGCTATTGAGACCCCGACATATTGGAACCGGTCGCGGTGGAATGGAGGCTATGATGGAGCATTTTAATCCTTTATTAAATAATGACAGCCCGAAGAAGTTCTTTACCATTGGAGAGATCATGCTGAGACTGACTCCTCCCAACTATGAAAAGATTCGGATGGCGAGCAGTTTTGAAGCGAGCTATGGCGGCAGTGAGGCCAATATTGCCCTGGCGCTGGCAAACCTCGGAATCGACAGTACTTTTTTCAGTGTTGTTCCGAATAACAGTCTGGGAAAGAGTGCGGTTCGTATGCTGCGAAGCAACGACGTGCATTGTACGCCCATGATTCTGAGTACGCCGGAGGAGACTCCGACCCATCGTATGGGAACCTATTACCTGGAGACCGGATACGGGATTCGTGCCAGCAAGGTGATCTATGACCGTAAGCATAGCGCGATTACAGAATATGATTTCAACAAGGTGGATCTGAATGCTCTGCTGGATGACTTCGATTGGCTGCACTTAAGCGGCATTACACCGGCACTGGGCCCCAATTGCGCCAAGCTGATTCTGGATTGCCTGAAGGTCGCGAAGGAGAAGGGACTGACGGTCAGCTTCGACGGTAATTTCCGCAGTGCGCTGTGGACATGGGAGGAAGCGCGGGATTTCTGTACGCAGTGCCTGCCCTATGTGGATGTGCTGCTGGGGATTGAGCCCTATCATCTGTGGAAGGATGAGAGCGATCACAGCAAGGGAGATTATAAGGACGGCGTACCGCTGCAGCCGAGCTATGAGCAGCAGGATGAGATTTTCCAGGCATTTATCCGCAGATATCCCAACATCAAGTGTATTGCCCGCCATGTACGCTATGCGCACAGCGGCAGTGAGAACAGCCTCAAGGCGTTTATGTGGTATGAAGGGCATACGTTTGAGAGTAAGCTGTTTACCTTTAATATTCTGGACCGTGTCGGCGGCGGCGACGCTTTTGCCAGCGGCCTGATCTACGCGATGATTCACAACTACCGCCCGATGGATATGATCAACTTTGCGGTAGCCAGCAGTGCGATCAAGCATACGATTCACGGCGATGCCAATATTACGGACGATGCTGCCAGCATCCGCAATCTGATGAACATGAGCTACGATATCAAGAGATAATGGTGACGGAACCGATACGCGAGAGTCCTTGTTCCTGCGCTTTCAGCGGGGACAGGGGCTTTTTCTTCTTTACAAACGGAGAAGAATGCGGTATGATATTCTGGGATTAGTTTTAAATAGAAAGGATATACCAATGGAGAGAGAAACGATCAAGAACGCCGCGCGGGAAGCGCTGCTGCAGCACGCGGCTGTAGAGCGGATCAAGATACATCTGGCGGGACAGCATCCGTCATATCATATTACTACGCTGGGGTGCCAGATGAATGCGCATGATTCGGAGAAGCTGGCAGGAATCCTGTCAGAAGCGGGTTATATCCCGAGTGAACGGGAAGAGGACGCGGACCTGGTGGTCTATAATACCTGCTGTGTACGGGAAAATGCCGAGCTGAAAGTTTACGGACGATTGGGCTATCTGAAGGGATATAAGAGAAAACGGCCGGGAATGAAGATCGCTCTGTGCGGATGCATGATGCAGGAGCCGCATGTGGTAGAGAAGCTGAAGAAATCCTACCCATGGGTGGATCTCATTTTCGGAACACATAATCTGTACCGTTTTGCGGAGCTTTTAGAGGAAGTTCTGCTGGAAAACAGACAGGTGATCGATATCTGGGACAAGCCGGGAGAGATTGTGGAAGATCTCCCGAGCATCCGCAAGACCTCTTTTAAGGCATCAGTGAATATCATGTTTGGGTGCAATAATTTTTGTACCTATTGTATCGTTCCGTATGTACGAGGACGGGAACGGAGCCGTAAACCGGAAGAGATTCTGAAGGAGATTCGGGAGCTGGTGGCTGCTGGAGTTAAGGAGATTCAGCTCCTGGGTCAGAATGTAAACAGCTACGGCAAGAACCTGGAGGAGCCGGTCAGTTTCGCGCAGCTACTGTATATGGTCAGCGAAGTGGAAGGTGTGGAGCGGATCCGCTTTATGACTTCCCATCCTAAGGATTTGTCGGATGAACTCATTGACGCGATGAAGAACTGCCCGAAGGTGTGCCCGCACTTTCATTTGCCCCTGCAGTCCGGAAGCGACCGGCTGCTGAAGCAGATGAATCGCCATTATGATAAGGCGAGGTATCTGGAGATTGTCCGCAAGCTGCGGGAGGCGGTTCCGAACATCGCGATCACGACTGATATCATCGTAGGTTTTCCGGGAGAGACGCGGGAGGACTTTCTGGAGACGCTGGATGTGGTAAGAAAGGCAGGATTTGATAATGCCTTCACATTTATCTACTCCAAGCGAGAGGGGACGCCTGCGGCGCGGATGGAGAATCAGGTACCGCCGGAAGAGTCCAAAGCCAACTTTGAAGAGCTTTTGGCTGTCCTGAAGGAAGAGATCGATAAACGCAATGAGCGTCTGCTGGGCAAGACACTGATGGTGATGGCGGAAGAGATCAATCAGCACGATCCATCCATGCTGACCGGACGCAGCGGCGAAAATTATCTGGTGCATTTTCGTGGAGACCCGTCCCTGATCGGACAGATCGTCCCGGTGAAAATCGATGAGCAGATGACCTATTATTTGACAGGAACATTATAAACAGATAAGGAAGAATAACCATGGCAAAATACACGCCGATGATGGAGCAGTATCTGAAGGTGAAGGAGGAGAATCCTGGATGCCTTCTGATGTTCCGACTGGGGGATTTTTACGAGCTCTTTTTTGACGATGCCATTACGGCATCCAAGGAACTGGAGTTGACATTGACCGGACGGGACTGCGGTCAGGCCGAACGGGCGCCGATGTGCGGGGTTCCGTACCATGCCATTGAGGGCTATCTGCAGAAGCTAGTCAGTAAGGGATACCGAGTAGCGATCTGTGAGCAGATGGAGGACCCGAAACTGGCGCAGGGACTGGTAAAACGTGAGGTTACGCGAATCGTTACGCCCGGCACCAATATCAATTCCGAGCATGTAGAGGAGAAGCGCAATAACTATATCATGTCGGTCAATCGGACCTGCGACCGGCTGGGGATTGCGATCTGCGACATCACGACAGGAGAGTTTTTTGTCACAGAGTTTGAAGAGGAGGATAAGTTCTGGGACGAGGTAGCGAAGTACCGGCCCTCGGAGATTATCATCAATGAAGAGAATGCGGGCGGAATTGATATTGAACGCCTGAAGAAGTCTTATGAGATTTTTGTCAATCTGTACGGAGCGCATCATTTCCGCTTGGAGCGCTGTGAAGATGTTCTGAAGCATCATTTCCATGTGCATTCAATGGAAGGATTGGGGATGAGCGAGCTGCCGCTGTCCGTAACGGCGGCGGGAGCGCTGCTGGATTATCTGGTCGAGACGCAGAAACGGGATCTGAGCCATATTTCTCGTATCTCTACCTATTCACTCAAGCAGTATATGATGCTGGATTCAGCGACAAGGCGTAATCTGGAGCTGACGCAGACGCTGCGGGATAAGAGCCGACAGGGGTCGCTGCTATGGGTGATCGACTATACCCGTACCGCGATGGGCGGAAGACTTCTGCGGAAATGGACGGAGCAGCCGCTGATCGATAAGGAGCAGATTGAGAAAAGGCTGGACGCGGTGGAGTGCTTTGTAGAGGACATGATTCTCTCGGAGGAGCTGAAGGAGTCTTTGGAACAGATCTATGATATGGAGCGCCTGATGGGACGAATTGCCTATGGTAATGCCGGCGCCAGGGATCTTCTGGCGCTGAAGCAGTCTCTGCGGGCACTGCCGGGGATCCGGAGCATTCTGGAGCTTTTGAAGGCGCCGCTCTATGAGGAGATGGCTAAGGACTTTGATGAGCTGACGGACCTGTGCGATCTTTTGGAGCGAAGCATTTATGAGGAACCGCCGATTACACTGCGTGAGGGACGTTTGATCAAAGAAGGCTTTCATCCGGAGGTCGATAAGCTGCGCCATGCCGATGTGGACGGTAAGAGCTGGCTTGCGCAGCTGGAAGCCAAAGAAAAAGAAGCCACCGGCATACGGACGCTCAAGATCGGGTACAACCGGGTGTTTGGGTATTATCTGGAAGTGTCCAAGTCCTTTATGAACGAGGTGCCGGACCGGTATATCCGGAAACAGACGCTGGCCAACGGCGAACGCTACATCACAGAAGAACTGAAGACACTGGAGGATACGATCCTGGGCGCCAAGGAAAAGCTGGTGGCCTTGGAGTATGACCTCTTTGTACAGGTGCGGACCCAGGTGGCAGAGCAGCTCGTACGGGTACAGGATACGGCTGGAAAAATCGCGCAGCTGGACGCGCTACGTTCCCTGGGTGAGGCCGCGGTTTCCAATCATTATGTAAAGCCCCGGTTTGTCAGCGATAAAAAGGGAACCATCGAGATCATCAAGGGGCGTCATCCGGTAGTAGAGCGCATGATGAAGGGGGAGGCGTTTATCCCCAACGATACGCTGCTGGACAATCGGGAGGATCGGATCGCGATCATCACCGGTCCCAATATGGCTGGTAAATCCACCTATATGAGGCAGGTGGCCGTGATCTGTCTGATGGCCCAGATGGGATCCTATGTCCCGGCGGAATCCGCGCGTTTGAGCGTGGTGGATCGGATCTTTACGAGAGTCGGCGCTTCGGATGACCTAGCGGGCGGACAGAGTACCTTTATGGTAGAGATGGCGGAAGTTTCCAATATCCTCCGCCACGCGACCTCGTCCAGCCTGTTGATTCTGGATGAGATCGGACGAGGCACATCGACCTATGACGGACTGAGTATCGCGTGGGCCGTAGTAGAATATATCAGCGATAAAAAAACAATCGGGGCAAAAACCCTGTTCGCGACACATTATCATGAGCTGACAGAGCTGGAAGGCCAGCTGGAGGGTGTACATAATTACTGTGTCGCCATCAAGGAGAGCGGAGAGGACATTGTCTTCTTGCGTAAGATCCAGCGCGGCTGCGGAGACAGAAGCTATGGAATCGAAGTCGCCAAGCTGGCAGGACTTCCCGCATGGGTGGTACACCGCGCACAGGAGATCCTGAAGGAGTTATTGCAAAACAGCGTTAATACGAGCAGCGGGACCGCGATTCAGGCCAAAAGCGAGGTCGTGGACAATGCCTTTCAGATGAGCCTGTTTGGGCATGATGATCCCAAGCAGGAGGAACTGATCGAGCGGCTGAAGAACCTGAAGGTGTTGGAGATGACGCCGATGCAGGCGCTGCAGACACTGTATGAGCTGAATAGTCAGGCGAAGGAGATCTGACAGGAAAAAAGGAGGGATACAGGTGGCACATATTCAGGTACTGGACTCGGGGACGATCAATAAGATTGCGGCAGGCGAAGTGATCGAGCGTCCGGCATCCATTGTCAAGGAATTGGTAGAAAACTCCATCGATGCCGGAGCGACGGCTGTGACGGTGGAAGTAAGAGACGGCGGCATCTCCTTGATTCGTGTGAGCGATAACGGCTCCGGAATCGAGGCGGGAGAGGTGCGCAGCGCTTTTTTACGCCATTCCACAAGCAAGATCCGAAGCGCGGAGGATCTCGAGCTGGTAACCTCGCTGGGATTTCGCGGAGAGGCTCTGGCCAGCATCGCTGCGGTATCCCGTACAGAAGTGATCACCAAGACCGCGGAGGCGCTGACGGGGATCCGTTATGTCAATGAGGGCGGACGGGAGCTTATGTATGAAGAGGTCGCGGCGGTGCCGGGAACGACCTTTAAGGTGGAGGAGCTCTTTTTCAATACTCCGGCACGACGGAAGTTCCTGAAGAAGCCAGGCGCGGAAGCGGCGGCCGTGACAGAGTTTATGCAGAAGATCGCCATGGGACATCCGGAAGTCTCCTTCCAATATATCCGAGGAACTTCCCGGGTACTGCATACACCGGGGGATTATCGCCTGCGCAGCTGTGTTTACGCGGTGTACGGCAAAGAGGTGCTGGGGGATCTGATGGAGGTCGATTATCAGGGCGAGATCGGGGTCAAGGGATATATTTCGAGGCCGCAGATGACGCGGGCCAACAGGAGCTATCAGCATTTTTACCTGAATGGGCGTATGATCCGCAGCCGCCTGATCGAGAAGATTCTGGAGGAGTGCTATAAGGACCTGATTATGCCCGGAAGCTTTCCAATGGCGATCCTGCAGATTCAGGCGGATCCCGCGCAGGTAGATGTGAATGTTCATCCGACCAAGATGGAGGTGCGTTTCTCCGAAGAGGGGATGATTCGGGAAGAGATCTATAAGGCGGTCTCCAGAACCCTGGGGCAGGAGGATCTGATGACACGGATTGTCCAGGCCCAGACCAAGGTCGAGGAGGAGCCGGAAAAGAATTGGAGCGAAGCCTTCCCGGTGATGCAGACCTACACCAGCACGTCCTCGGAGATTCAGCAGCAGGAGCATGTTGCCAAAAAGGCATTGTGGCAGGAGAGCAGCTTCTATACGGGCAGACAGGAGATCCTGTCCCCGGCGGTGCAGGAGCCGGAACCTGTGTATTCGGCAGCGCCGACACCGCAGGCACAGCCGGAGGAGAGTGTATCAGAAGTACCGGAGCGGCCGGCGAAGCGTTTTCCGGATCCGGCCTCTTTGCGGCTGGTTGGACAGGCTTTTTCTACTTATTGGATGGCAGAGGCGGATCATGTGCTGTATATTGTGGATCAGCACGCGGCGCATGAGAGAGTCCTGTATGATAAGATTCGAAGCGTTCTGAACAAGGGATCGCTGGATGCCCAGATCCTTCTGGAGCCGGAAGCCATTACGCTGAGTATGGCCGATTATAACAGTGTAATGGAGAATCTGGAGCTTTTTACCAGAATGGGGTTTGAAGTGGAGCCTTTTGGGGAAAATACCGTCCTGGTGCGCTGTGTGCCTTATATTTTCAATGGGCCGATGGATCCGAAGGATTTTCAGGACATGGCGTCTTTCCTGAGCGACGGGAGCAGAAATAGCTCCGGAGACGTTCTTCTGGACAGAATGGCGATGATGTCCTGTAAGGCGGCGGTCAAGGGCAATCACGTGCTGACGCCGGAAGAAGCCCGTGCCCTCTTTCAGGCACTGGCGTCGACGACCAATCCCTATAATTGCCCGCACGGACGCCCGACAATCGTAACGATGACGCAGCAGCAGATGGAGCGGCTGTTTAAGAGGATTGTATGATGAAAAAGCCACTGTATATGATTGCGGGGCCGACGGCGGCGGGAAAGTCCGCGCTGGCGGTAGAGCTTGCGAAAAAGCTGGATGGAGAGATCATATCCGGAGATTCCATGCAGGTTTACCGCGGTATGGATATCGGCACGGCCAAGATTCGGCCGGAGGAGATGCAGGGGATTCCTCATCATCTGATCGACTGTGTGGACCCATGGGAAGAGTGGAATGTCGCGCGGTTTACGGAGATGGCACGGCAGACAGCCGAAGAGATCTGGAGCCGGGGGAGGATCCCGATCGTTGCGGGTGGAACCGGTTTTTATCTGCATGCCTTGGCATATGGAGCGGAGTTTACACCGGAGGAGACCGGAGGCAGCTGCCGTCGGGAATTGGAAGAGACCGCAGCGGCGGAAGGCGGCCCACAGGAGCTTTACCGCCGCCTCATGGAGGTTGATCCCGCGGCGGCTGAACGGATTCATCCCAACAATGTCAAGCGTGTGATCCGGGCGTTGGAGTTCTTCTTGCAGACGGGATACAGGATCAGCGAGCATAATGATGAACAAAAGCAAAAAGAAAGCCCGTATGAGCTTCATT
The DNA here is from genome assembly GCA_902493345.1 of uncultured Eubacteriales bacterium. Classification (GTDB taxonomy): domain Bacteria; phylum Bacillota; class Clostridia; order Lachnospirales; family Bianqueaceae; genus Faecimorpha. Next base: position 42,933 of record CABUPM010000004.1, read on the forward strand.
ATAATGTGTTGTCCATGGATCGGGAGAGGTTGTATGAACGGATCGACCGCCGCGTAGACGCGATGATGCGGGAGGGACTTGTCGAAGAAGTACAGGGGCTCCTCAAGCAAGGCTGCAGCCGGTCGATGGTATCCATGCAGGGACTGGGATACAAAGAGATCATTGCCTATCTGGCAGGAGAGATGACATTGGAGGAAGCGGTGTACATTCTCAAGCGTGATACAAGGCATTTTGCCAAACGGCAGCTGACATGGTTTCGCCGGGAGGAGGCGCATTGGATTCTGCGCCAGGAAGAGGATCTGGATACACTTGTCGGACAGGTGCAATAAAAAAAGGTGATCGCACGTTAGTGCGACCGCCTCTTTTACTTATTGTGTTTAGAATTTTGAGAGGAAACAGGGTGACGGGAATGCAGAAAAGAGATAAAGTGTTCTACATTCTGACGATCCTCAACGGGCAAATTGCTGATCTTATAGAAGAGGTAATCGGATGAGTTCTTCCGATTGGTCAGCAGACATTCCATCGATACATGATATAGCTGCGCGATCTTGAAAAAAGTATCGGGAGAAGGAGAACGGCGTCCGGTCTCATAGTGAGAATAAGCCTGTGCGGTAATTCCCAGTTCCCGGGAAACATCTGCCTGTGTTAGGCCGGCTTGTTCTCGGTAGGTGCGCAGTCTATCTCCTAAGCTCTGATCCGGTACATATGGTTTTGTCAATTGTTTGGTGCCTCCTTTTCGTTAGATGGAACATGGGTACGGCGGTATGTCAGATAGTCCAGATACAGCTGTAAGTATGTCAGACCCTCATCTGACAGAGAACGCAAAGAGGAGGGAAGATGTTGCGGCGGCTGGGAATCCGAGGCAGACAGCAGATATTCCATCGTTACCTGATAGAGCTGAGAAAAACGATATAGAATAAAGATATCCGGAGTCCGGCGTCCTGTTTCGTAATGAGAACAGCTCTGAGTTGAAATACCGATACGTTTTGCCACATCTCTTTGAGACAGACCGGCTCGTACGCGCAGAGCCGACAGCTTTTCAGCGAGTTTCGATTCCATGGAATCAGCGGCCTCCCTTCCATAATTGGAGATGATATTATACGCATTGTATCACATGGACATCGAAAGAGAAAATAAAACTACATAAAGGATTTATTTCCTACAGCTCGGAAGCGGGAAAATCGATTTCCCATTTTTCATAACAATTGACGACCTTGGTTGTCCCGTATTGCTGAACGCGCGGGACGCGGTATCCATAGTTCATATGAACATGTCCGTGAATCATATAGGCCGGATGGTAGCGATCCATCAGGTCCAGAAAACATTGAAAGCCTTGATGAGGAAGATCTGTTCCGTCACCCAGACCCTGTGCGGGCGAATGTGTCAATAAGATGTCAAATCCGCGGGCCTTTCGGATCGGTCTGCGAAGCTTGGCGATCCGTTTGGACATTTCCTTCTCTGTGTATTGGCAGTCTCCGGGGCGATAGCGCATGGAGCCGCCAAGGCCGAGGATCCGGACGCCCTGGTACTCAAAAACTGTATCTTCGATGCAGATACATCCCTCCGGAGGGCGGCGGAGATAGCGGGTATCATGATTGCCATGGACGTATAAGACAGGCACATGAACCATTGTAGCGAGAAAGGACAGGTAATCACTTCTCAGATCACCACCGGCAGAGAGGATCAGGGAATAATCGGACACTTTGCTTTTATCAAAATAATCCCATAAAGATTCGGACTCGATGTCGCTTAGCAATAAAATTTTCATGCTCCGTCCCCTCCGTAAGTTTCCATAAAATGTCTGTTTTCATTATACCAGTTTTTTTGAAAAAGGCAACGGAAAAGATGAAATTTTATTGCCTTTTTGAGAAGAGTGTGATACAGTAAAAGAAGATGTTCAGCTTTAATTAAAGAGAGAAATTAAAAGGAGTGGCAGTATGAAGATTGAAAATTTTTGGGAAAATCCGAGAATGCTGTCTATGAACAGGGAGGCACCAAGAGCATGGTATATTCCTTTTCAGGAGGATTGCCAGGATCCTGATCCATTAAAGAGACAGGAATCTCAAAGAGTAATGCTTTTGAACGGAAGCTGGAATTTTCGCTACTTTTCCAGACCGGAAGAGATCTGCGAAGGATTTTATAAGAAGGATTTTGACGCTCAGGCCTGGGACAGAATCCCGGTGCCGTCCTGCTGGCAGATGCAGGGGTATGATCAGTGTCAATATACCAATGTGAGATATCCGTTTGCCTGCGATCCTCCGCGGGTTCCGGCTGAGAATCCGGCAGGAGTCTATATTCGGGACTTCCGCCTGACGGAGGACTGGGAAGGCACGGAGAAGTATCTGGTGTTTGAAGGAGTGAATTCCTGTTTCGCTCTGTGGGTGAACGGGCAATATGTGGGGTATTCCAAGGGAAGCCGGATTCCGGCAGAGTTCCAGATCAGCACCTATACGCAGGCAGGGCTGAACCGTGTATGCGTTATGGTGCTGAAGTGGTGCGACGGAAGCTACCTGGAGGACCAGGATTGTTTTCGGTATTCCGGTATTTTCCGGGATGTGTATCTGTTGAAGAGAGAGCCGGGACATCTTCGGGATGTTTTTGTCAAGGCTGACCCGGATACAGGCGTTGTGACGGTGGAGGCGGACTCGCAGGAAGCCGGAACCTTGCAGGCGGCGCTGTATGATCCGGCGGGGAGAGAGCTTGCGCAGGCAGAGTGCGAGTGTTCGGAGGAAGGCAGCGGGACATTGGAGCTTGCCTGTGAATCGCCGATTCTGTGGAACGCGGAAGCACCGTATGTGTACCGTGTGATTTTGCGGAAAGCCGGGGAAGTCATCGGAATCAGTACAGCCTTCCGCAAGGCTGAGGTACGGGACGGAGTCTTTATGTTTAACGGCCGTCCGATCAAGCTGCGCGGTGTCAACCGCCATGATTCCAATCCCCTGACGGGACAGACTGTATCGATGGACGACATGATGAATGACTTGCGGCTTATGAAGCAGCACCATATCAATACGATCCGGACATCGCATTATCCCAATGATCCGCGTTTTCCGGAGCTGTGTACCCGTTTGGGCTTCTATGTGATGGATGAGGCGGATCTGGAAGCGCATGGCGCATGGACCAACGGCATCAATCTTCCGGCAGACCCGGAGTGGAAGAATGCGTTCCTGGACCGTATGCAGCGTATGGTAGAACGGGACAAGAACCAGCCCTGTATTCTCTTCTGGTCTCTGGGCAATGAGTCGGATTATGGGGAGAATCATCTGGCAATGGCGCGCTGGGCCAAGCTGCGGGATCCGTCAAGATTGATTCACTATGAAGGACAGTATCACCGCCAGGAAGTTGGGCATGAAGAACTGGATATTTTGAGCCGGATGTATCCGACATTGGACTATATGCAGACCTATGCGGAGGACCCCGAGAACAAAAAGCCGCTGTTTCTGTGTGAGTTCATCCATGCCATGGGCAATGGCCCCGGAGACGCCGCGGACTACTGGAATCTGATCTGCCGGGAACCCAAGCTGATGGGCGGCTGTGTATGGGTGCGATCATGCGATTCTGGCGAAAAAGTGTGAGGATGGCGTGGTTCGTCCGATCCGAGCGGCTGAAAAATATCAGGGACAGGAATTCTACGCCTATGGCGGAGATTTTGGAGAATGGCCGCATGACGGTAATTTCTGTATGGACGGCTTGGTTTATCCGGACCGCAGACCGCATACGGGCCTGAGGGAATACAAAGCAGTCATCGCTCCGATTCAGTTCGCGTGGAGTGAAGAAGGAAAGCTTCAGGTGCAGAATCGTTATGACTTTACGGATCTGTCGCATCTGCGTCTGGAATGGACGCTTGAGCAGGATGGAGTTCCGGTCGGACATGCCTCTATGGAATTCCCGGAGATTCTTCCTGGAACGGCTTGTGAGATCGAGCTTCCGCTGAGCGTACCAGACGCCGGTTCAGTCTATCTGCGGGCAGAAGCCATTCAAAAAGAAAAGGATCTATATTTTGAGGCTGGAGAGGTATTGTCCAGAGCGCAGTTTGAGCTTAGAAGGGCAGAGGACCGCCAGTTCATGGAGAACCGGACCGGCAGCGTCATGGAAGTCTGGAAAAAGGATGGAATCATCTATGTCCGCGGCGTGAATTTTGAATACAAGTTCCGGGAAGGATCTGGAGCATTGTGCGGAATCTGTTATGAGGGACGGGAGCTTCTGCGTGAAGATGTAGATTTTGAAGTCTTCCGCGCGCCGATGGATAATGACCGGCGAGTCATCGAGGTCTGGAGAAACTGGGGAATCGACCGCCTGGAGACACAGCTGCGTAAGCTGGAGATCTTTGATGAGCGGCCGGACGCGATTCATTTCCAGGCGGAATATGCGCTGGCGGCAAGATCTATGAAGCCGGTGGCGCGGGTCCGCACCAATTGGACGGTCGGAACAGACGGACAGCTCCATTTTAAGGCAGAAGTACAGGTTCGGGAAGCAACGGAGCGGGATCAGAGAAGAGATCAGGGACGGGAAATGTTCCTGCCGCGTTTCGGAATCCGTCTGGTGCTGCCGGAGCAGTATTCCGAGGTAAAGTATTTCGGATACGGACCGGATGAGAGCTATATCGATAAGCATCACGCCTGCTACAAATCCCTGTTCATGACATCGGTTGACGAGATGTTTGAGAATTACCTGAAGCCGCAGGAAAACGGCGCACATTATGATACAGAATGGATGAGCTGTACGGATCGCTACGGGCTTGGAATCGAGGTGATCGGAGAAGGCTTTTCCTTCAATACAGGACGGTATACGGCGCATGAGATCGCGGCGTCCGCGCATCCGCATGAGCTTCCGGAGAGCCATAAAACGGTTCTGAATCTGGATTACGGACAGAGCGGAAGCGGTTCCAATGCCTGCGGTCCGGAGCTTCTCAAGCAGTACCGTTTGGATCAGAAAGAGTTTACCATGGAATTGGCCATGCGCCCGATTCAGAAGTAAGGAGGATATGACGATGGAAGGTTCAAATTATAAGGGACATTCGGCGGTAGAGTATGCGCAGATGGGCTGTGACACGATGATGAAAAAGTTCCGCCCGGAGGATTTGCCGCCAAAGGACCGTTTTCACTATCATCAGGGAGTGTTTCTGTCCGGCGTGCAGAAGACATGGCATCTGACCGGTGATAAGAAGTATTATGAGTATTATAAGGCATGGGTGGATCATGAAGTCCGTCCGGACGGAACGATCATTCAATGGGATCCGGGTCAGCTGGATGATATCCAGCCCGGCATCCTGCTGTTTGAGCTATATGAAAAGACCGGCGACGAGAAGTATAAGATCGCGTTGGATACGCTGCTTCCTACCATCTATAATTTCCCCAAGAATCCGGAGGGCGGTTTCTGGCATAAGGATCGGTATCCGAACCAGATGTGGCTGGACGGACTCTATATGGCGGGTCCGATCAGTGTAGAATACGCCGCCAAGTTCCATCATCCGGAGTATTTTGACCTGAGTACCCAGCAGGCCATCATGATGGAGAAAAAGACCAGAGACGATAAGACAGGCCTTTGGTACCATGCATGGGATTACAGTAAGCAGGCGCCGTGGGCGGATCCGGTTACAGGCAAATCTCCGGAGTTCTGGGGCCGCTCGATGGGATGGGTGCCGGTGGCCCTTCTGGACGAACTGGTGTATCTGCCGGAGGATCATAAGGATCGTCCGGAGATCATCCGTATGATCGTGGATCTGCTGACAGCGCTGGTTCCCTACCAGGATGAGAAGACAGGACTGTGGTACCAGGTTGTCAATAAGGGCGGAGAAGAGGGCAACTGGGTAGAGTCCTCCTGTACCTGCCTGTATTCCGCGGCGATCGCGCGGGCCATTCGTATGGGGCTGATGGATCCGAAGTATATGGATACGGCGATCAAGGGATATCACGGGATCATCGACCGGCTTCGTTATAATGAGAATGGTGTGATCATCGATAACATCTGTGTCGGAACCGGTGTAGGCGATTATGCGCATTATTGCGCGCGGCCGACCAGCGAGAATGATCTTCATGGAATGGGCGCGTATCTGATTTTGTGTACAGATATCGCGGCGGCATTGGATCGATAAGAAAAAATGGGAGAGGTTTTTGCCTCTCCCTGCTCTATGGAGGAGAAAATGTATCAGGATTCAGAAGGAAAACTTTGGTGGAAGGGTAATCTTCACATGCATACGACCTGCAGTGACGGAAAAAAGACGCCGCAGGAAGCGATGGAGATCTATCAGAAGGCAGGGTATGATTTTATAGCGCTGACGGACCACTGGAAGCCCAGCAGCGACGGACAGTACGCCAATATGCTGACGCTGCCCGGCGTAGAGCTGGATACCATGCAGGGCGGATGCTG
>CABUPM010000005.1 GCA_902493345.1 uncultured Eubacteriales bacterium
ACCCGTCCTACGGCGCCATGCACCGCGTGGCGCTGGCCCCCTGCTCCCCCTTCTGACCTTCCGTCATTATGCGGACGCTCTGCGCATCATCGAGCAGCATCCAACGCCTCTGGCGCTGTATCTGTTTTCTGACCCGTATAATTACGAGGCGCGCCGGCTGTTTCTGACCCATGTTCGGTTTGGCGGCGGCTGTATCAACGATACCATCGTTCATCTGGCGACCAATCATATGGGATTTGGCGGTACCGGCACCAGCGGCATGGGCAGCTATCACGGCAAGGCCGGATTCTATACGTTTACGCACGAAAAGAGTATTCTGGACAAGGCTCTTTATCCGGATCTTCCGATTCGTTATCAGCCCTACAACAAACTCAAGGATTCGTTTATCAAATTTTTCATGAAATAAGGAAGCGTTGTATGCGTCATCAAAACCATCTGGGGCAGGACACGATCCGCGGCCTTGTCTTTCGTCTTGCCATTCCTTCTATGATCGCGCAGCTCGTCAATGTACTCTACAGCATTATAGACCGTATCTATATCGGGAATATTCCTATCGTCGGCGACGCCGCTCTGGCCGGCGCCGGAGTCTGCGGTCCGATCGTCACGCTGCTCTCTTCTTTCGGCCTGCTGGTTGGTCTGGGCGGCTCCATCCTGATGGCCATGAAAATGGGAGAAGGCGATCTGCCCAAGGCCCGCCAGATCCTCTCCAACAGCTTTCTGATGCTGGTCATTCTGTCGCTGGCACTGACCATCCTGTTTCTTCTCTCCAAGGAGCAGCTGCTTTGGTGGTTTGGCGCAAGTGAGACTACCTTTCCTTATGCGGACACCTATATGACCATCTATACCGCCGGGACTTTTTTTGCGTTGATGGCCATAGGACTCAATTACTTCATTACTTGCCAGGGTTTTTCCATGGTGGGAATGGGCACCGTATTGATCGGAGCCGTTTGCAACATTGTACTGGATCCCATCTTTATCTTTGGTTTTCAAATGGGTGTGGGCGGCGCTGCCGTCGCTACTGTCATCTCTCAATTTGCGTCCTGTCTCTTTGTCCTGTGTTTTCTGGCGGGCAAACGGGTACAGGTTTCGCTCTCCTTCGGCGGCTATTCTCTGAAGCTGATGCGCAAAATCGCTTTTCTCGGCCTGTCGCCTTTTCTGATTATGGCAACAGACAGTGTTATGGTCATCACCATGAACACCGTATTGCAGCGCTTTGGCGGTCCCGGCCTCGGCGACCAGCTCATCACCTGCGCTACCATCGTCCAGAGCTTTTTCCTTCTGATCTCCTCGCCGATGTGCGGCATCACCGGCGGCACACAGGCAATTCTCAGCTTCAACTATGGCGCGAGGCAGTCAAAGCGTGTCATGGAAGCGGAAAAATGGACCTTGTGTCTCTGTCTGGCCTTCGCCTCTTTTATGGTTGCCATAGCCTGGCTGATTCCGCAGGTATTCGCGTCTCTGTTCACCCAGGATCCTGAAATCATCCAATTATCCATCTGGGGAATCCGTGTCTTTACTCTGGGTATGATTCCGGTTTGTACACAGTATACTTTTGTCGATGGATTTACCGCGGTAGGACGAGCTAAAACAGCGCTGCCCTTATCCATGTCCCGTAAAATCAACTACTGTCTGCTGACGATTCTGTTTCCCGCGATCTGGGGCGCCAAAGCCGCTTTTTACGCAGAACCCGTCACCGACGTCATCGCTTCCATCCTCTCAACGACATTTTTCCTGCTGATGTTCAAGAAACATCTGCTGCGCCGAGAGCAGGAATGGCAGTAAGAAACAGGGCACCGCTTCCAATGAAACGGTGCCCTGTTTTTTCTCTTTATTCCGGTATCCTGCGCACTTCAATCCTCGCCTTATAACACTTGCTCTCTCCCGGCCGCAGAACATCCAGCCCTGCTTCTTCGTACGGGATTCCCAGATTGGGCGCGTTGATTCGCCAATTCTGCGGCTCGATACAGATCAGATTGCCCGCCGCCCTAGCGTTGAAAATCATCCAATGCTTGTATGCGGAATCCACCTCATACAGGATCTGCACTCCGGCCTGACGGTCCTCCAGAACTGCTCCATGAAACGGCTTGTCCTCTACCAGTATCGGCTCCGCGGTAAAATGGTCATCCATCGGCGCGTATAGCGGCGACTGACCTTCCGTCTCCCGGAACTTCTTCTCCTCTTCTGATAAGGCCCGCAGCTCTCCTGTCGGAAGCATCCGTTCATTTAATAAAATCCGCTGTCCCAAGGAGATCCGGCACCGTACATTTTCCGCCGCGGAATCCGGGGCAAACGGCAGCAAAAAGGCTGTATGCCACCCCAGACCCACCGGCATCGCTGTAGTGCCGAAATTGGTCACCTGCGCTTCTTGCTGAAGCCCGGCTTCTGTCAACGTATACCGCACCTCCATCCGGAAGCGGTGCGGATATGCCGGATAAAAATCCGTCGTTTCATCGCAATTGTATTGCAAAACCGCCGTATTCTCCGTCAGCTTTTCTGTCTTCCAAGGACGGATGTGAAGAAATCCGTGAGAAAAATTATTCGCCTTATTGGGCTTCATCGGGAACTGATACTCTCTTCCGTCGAAGACAAAATGACCCGCGTCAATCCGGTTGGGCGGGAACAGGCAGGGTAATCCGTGCCGTGTCGGCGCTTCCATGGCCTCCTGCGCGTTCTTACACGGCCAAAACACCTGTACATCTCCTTTACGCAAGGTTACAAGCGCGCCGCCTGCCTCCGGATATAATACCGCCTCATAGTCCCCATATTGAATCTTTAGTTTCTCTTCCATTGTCATTTTACATATACATCCGAGGACACCGTGACCGTCTCCTGCGGCTTCAACACATCCAGGCCCGACTCCTCCGCCGGAATCGCAAGATTCGGAGCATTGACTCTCCAGTTCTGCGGCTCCACGCAGATGAAGCTGCCTTCCCGGAAGCAGTTCCAGATCATCCAGTGCTTATAGAACGCATCCACGCGATAATATACCGTATGCTCTCCGCGCAGGATTACCGCACCGTGGAACGGCGCTCCGTCCACCTGAATCGGTTCCGCGGTAAAGTGATCATCCATGACCGCGTACACATGGGACTGTCCTTCCTCTGCCCGGAACTTCTGCTCCTCCTCGGAGAGCGGAATCGGATCCCCCGCCGGAAGCGCGCGCTCATTCAATGGAACCCTCTTACCGATAGAGACACGCAGCCGTGTATCCGGCTCCGCCGCAAAGGCGGTATGCCATCCCAGACCATAGGGCATAGAATTCTCACTGTAATTGGTCAGATGGAATTCCTGATGCAGTCCCTCCGCGTCCAGCCGGTAGATCAGCTCTGCTTCAAATTCATATGGATATTCCTGATAAAAATCCGTATCCGGTCCGCCTTCGTAGACCATATGGATCTCTGCCGTGTCCTCATCCTCCTGATAGCACTCCACCTGCCACGGACGGGTATGCAGGAACCCATGCAGCGATACGTTGCGGTCCGCTTCCCGAATCGGCAGCGCGCTTGTCACGCCCTCATAGGTAAAGGTTCCGCCGTCAATCCGGTTGGGCGGAAACAGGCAGGGCAATCCGTAAGATGTAGGATGCTGTTCTACCTCTTCCTCCTTATCCCAATGATGAAATACTTCCCAGTCTCCTTTTTTCAATGAAATACAAGCTCCGCCATTGGCTGGCGCAAAAACGGCCTCATAGCCCGCGGCGCTTAATGTAATCGTCAACATGATTCCGGCCTCCTCCTGATATTTGATATGATTTTATCATACTTTTCCCATGGATTCAAGATTTTCCCGATTTTCTGATTGAAATCATCAAAAAAATGTGATACTATAAGCCTGTAAATACTTTCGTGGAGGCGCTCTATGGACAGAATCTTTACCATTCCCAACCTCTTGTCTCTGGTCCGGATTCTTTTGATTCCTGTTTTTGTTGTGCTGTTTTTCCGTGAAGAGATCGTTCTGGCTGCCGTCGTCCTCGCGCTTTCCGGCTTAACCGATACGCTGGACGGCTATATCGCAAGACATTTCAATATGATTACCAATCTGGGCAAGGTGCTGGATCCTGTCGCGGACAAGCTGACGCAGGGTGTGGTCGCCTTTTGTCTGTGCGTCAAGATTCCGACCGTAATCCCTCTCCTGGTCCTTCTGGTCTTTAAAGAGCTGTTCATGTCCGTGGCCGGGATCTGGGTCCTGAAGCGCACCGGCAAACCCTTCGGCGCCTTCTGGTGGGGCAAGGTCTCCACAACCATCTATTATATCGCAATTATCATCCTGGTTTTGGGAGAAACAGCGTTGCCCTATTGGGCCATCCTGCTTCTGGTATGGATTCCTTTTGCCGCGCTCCTGTTCTCTCTGATCATGTACTGCAAAATATATATCAAAATTCTGCACAATGAGGAACCCACCCCATGATACCATTTGAAGAGCTGGCAGAAAGCCAGCGCGCTTACCGTCTGGAGGAGGCTCTGAAGCTCTCCGAAGAAGCGCGCAAAAATCTGTATGGCATCGGCATGCAAAAGGAACGGACGGTTCATTCGGTACTGAAGTTCTACCTGGAGCCGGATTCGGAACAGCACGAGATTCCGATCGGCTCTTTTATTGCGGATATTTATCACAGGGACCCTCCGGAGGTTCTGGAGATTCAGACTGCGAACTTTGGAAACCTTCGCAAAAAACTGGACGCTTTTTTACAGGAAATGCCGGTAACCGTGATCTATCCGATTCCATGGCATAAATGGGTCTACTGGAGCGATCCCGAGACTGGAGAGGTCTCTTCGGGACATAAATCTCCCAAGACTGGGCAGCTCTATATGATTTTGCCGGAGCTTTACCGGGTCTCTTCGTATCTGTGCCATCCCCGGCTTTCCTTCTGGCCTGTTCTGCTGGATGTCAAGGAATATCGGATTCTGGATGGATGGAGCCGGGACAAGAAGCGCGGAGCCCACCGGATCGACCGGATTCCGACGCAGATCGGTCCTTCTGCCCTCATCCGGACACCGCAGGACCTTGTCCGGCTGCTCCCGCCTTTGCCGCATCCTTTTACCGCAAAAGATTTTCTGCATGCCACACATTTTTCCCCGCGCGCCGCATCTTACGCGCTCAGCGCTCTTCGCAGCGCCGGTTCGGTTGTGCAATGCGGCACGGAAGGACGTAGTTTTTTATATCAGACTCTATAGGAGGAATATTATGCCTTACAAAACAGAACTACATATGCACACCGCAGACATCAGTGTCTGTGCCCGTGTCACACCGGAGGAAGCCGTCCGTGACTATAAGGCGGCCGGATACCGCACCATCGTGGTTACCAACCATATGAACCGCGCTACGTTTCAGCACATGGCCGGGGCTTCCTGGGAAGAGCAGATCCAATGGTATGTAACCGCCCGTAAAAAGATTCTGGAGTACGCGGATGCGGATTTTTCCATTCTGCTGGGCTTTGAGCTGCGCTTGGACGGCTGTGAGAACGACTACCTGGTTTACGGCGCTACCGATGATTTTCTGCTCCATAACGGAGATCTGATGGCAATGACGCTTCCCGACTTCAGCGCGTTGGCGCACCAAAACGGTCTTTTGCTCTATCAGGCACATCCTTTTCGATATCATATGACGATGGTCAAGGAGCAATATCTGGACGGCGTGGAGGCTTATAACGGCAACGCACGGCACGATTCCCATAACTTTCTGACTGTCACCTGGGCTGGCTATACCCATCTGCCCATGACTTCCGGTTCCGATTATCACCGTCCTCAAGATCCCTGTAACGGCGGTATTTTGACGGATATGCCTATCACAAACGATGATGAGCTGCTTGCGGCTCTGATGACCAAAAACTATACTTTACTGCGGGGGTAATGATCATGGACAAAAATCTTACGGCTCTGACTCCTCCTATGGGATGGAACAGCTGGGACTGTTACGGTGCGGCCGTTACTGAGGCCGAGCTGCGCGGCAACGCCGAATATATGGCCGCGCATATGAAATCCTACGGTTGGGAATACATCGTATGCGATATTCAATGGTATGAACCCGGAGCTGTCAATTCCGCCTACCGTCCCTTTGTTCCTCTGGAAATGGATTCCTATTCCCGGCTGATGCCGGCGGTCAACCGCTTCCCCTCTGCGGCAGGCGGACAGGGCTTCCGTCCTCTGGCTGATTTTATCCATGGTCTGGGACTCAAATTCGGCATCCACATTATGCGCGGAATCCCGCGTCAGGCCGTTCACGCGGCTACGCCCATCCTCGCTCATACCCCGGATGGTCAGCCTCTTACTGCCCGGGATATCGCTCATCCTTTTTCTATCTGTTCCTGGAATACGGATATGTACGGCGTGGATCCGCACGCCTGCGGCGCGCAGGAGTATTATGATTCTCTCTTTGCGCTCTATGCTTCCTGGGACGTGGACTACGTCAAAGTGGATGATATCTGCTCCACGTATGGGCATCCCCGCAACCACTACGCCGGCAAGGAAGAGATCGAACTGATCCGACGCGCCATCGATCACTGCGGCCGTCCGATGGTCCTCAGCCTCTCTCCCGGTCCGGCTCTGATCGAACAGGCGGAACACCTGAAGTGCCACGCCAATATGTGGCGTATGACCGGAGATCTCTGGGACAATTGGGCACAGCTCAGCGAACTCTTTGACCGCTGCCGTCTGTGGCAGGAACACGTCGCTCCCGGCTCCTGGCCGGATTGCGATATGCTGCCCCTGGGCCATATCGGCATCCGTTCCATCGAACACGGCAAGGGCGACCGATGGACCCTCCTCTCTCATGAGGAGCAGCGCACCATGATGAGCCTCTTCTGCATCTTCCGTTCTCCTCTGATGATGGGCGGCGAATTGCGGGACAACGACCCATGGACGCTCTCCCTGCTGACCAATCCGGAGGTCCTGTCTCTCCTCAGTGATTCCTATGGCGCGCACGAACTCTCCCGCGGTGACGGTTCGATCTTCTGGACCAGCTACGGTCAAGATGGCAGCACCTATCTGGCGCTCTTCAATACCGGTACACGTCCTCGTCTTATGGAATGCTCCCTGGACGCTCTGAACCTTACCGGTCCTGTACAGGTACGGGATGTGGAAACGCGGCGACCTGGGAACCGTGAAGGATTGGGTTGCGATGACTGTAGGCGTCCATGACTGCCGTCTGTTAAAGCTCACTGCGCTGCATTGATAATAAAAATTTTTTCCGTTGTAATAACAACATACCTTTCTCCGGAGATATGCTACACTATTCCCGTAAATCAATATTCACTCAGGAGGAATGGCAATGATTCGTAAAATCATTCATATCGATACAAACAAATGCAACGGCTGCGGCGCCTGCGCCGCGGCCTGCCACGAAGGAGCCATCGGCATGATCGACGGTAAGGCCGTTTTACTTCGTGACGATTACTGCGACGGATTGGGCGACTGTCTGCCCGCCTGTCCTGTAGACGCGATCTCTTTTGTAGAACGTGAAGCGGTCGCCTACAATGAAGAAGCTGTCCAGGCGCACAAGGCGCACAGGGCCGCCTCTGCCCATTCCGGCGGATGTCCCGGTTCCCGTGCACAAGCCCTCTCCCATACCGCCTCCACGGCGGACCCCTCTGCTGAGAGCGAGCTGCTCCAGTGGCCGGTACAGATCCAGCTGGTTCCGATCACGGCTCCCTATTATAACGGGGCCCGGCTGCTGGTCGCCGCGGATTGCACCGCTTACGCCTATGGCAACTTCCATCACGACTTCATCCGTGATCATATAACTCTGATCGGCTGTCCTAAGCTGGACGATGTGGACTATACGGAAAAGCTTACCGCGATCCTGGCTCATAACGATATCCGGGAGCTCTGGATCACACGCATGACCGTTCCCTGCTGCGGCGGACTGGAACGCGCGGTCCTGACCGCGCTCAAGAACAGCGGAAAACAGATTCCTTACAGGGTCTTCACCATCGCCCCCAACGGCAGCCTTGTAAAATAACAAAATATCCGGACGGGATACGCCGAATCACAGCGTCCCGCCCGGATATTTTTATTTCATTGCTTTTTGCGCGATCTCTGTATTGGCAATGGCACTGTACTCCAATGTGCCGGAATACTGTCCCGCCTCCCGAAGGATCTCTTCGATCAGCCGCAATGCTTCTTCTGTAAAGATCGGATCTGTTTTCCAGGTATCCTGTGCCTGATACCGCTCAATGATCTGTGTCAGCGCTTCCATCTGCGTCTCCGCGAACTGCGGGTGGATCACCTCCGCGATCTCCTGCGCACTATGCTGTGCTACCCACTGCTGGCCCTGATAGATCGCGTTGGTAAATCCCTGAATCAGCTCCGCCTTATCCGCCAGAACGGATTCGGTCGTCATATATGCCGTATACGGCACATATCCGGACTCCACTCCCAGGGATGCCACCACATATCCATTGCCGTCGCTTTCCAACGTCGTCGCACCCGGTTCAAATTCCGTCGTATATTCCCCGGTTCCCGCTACAAAAGCCCCGGCGGTCGCCGAAAGATCCAGATTGGTGATGATCTCCAGATCCCTCTCCGGATCCAGGCCGTTTTTCTTAAGCACGTATTCCAGCACCATCTCCGGCATTCCGCCCTTTCGGCCTCCTATAACGGTCTTCCCCTTGAGATCCATCCACTGAAAATCCGGATCCGCTTCGCGCCCAATCAGGAAGTTGCCTGCACGCTGTGTCAGCTGCGCGAATACGACCGGTACATCCTCCCTTCCCTCCGCATGGACATAGACCGCTGCTTCTGTCCCGCACAGCGCGATATCCGCATTGTGCGACAAAACCGCTGTCATCGACTTATCCGCGCCGTAGCCTACATCAACCTGCAGATCGATCCCTTCCTCCTGGAAAAATCCCAGCTCCATCGCCACATACTGCGGTGCGTAAAACACCGAATGTACCACTTCGTTGAGCACCAGCTTCCGCGTTTGTGTCTTCTGCCCCTGAACACAGGCACAGAGCATCATTGCCAGCATGCATACCACCGTAAATCCTGCCACTACCTTCTTCATCGTATTCCTCCCGGAATCATTACAGGATCAGTGTATGTGCCTGGGCTACAATGGGTTCCGTTACTGCAGGCTCTCGAAGATCCGCGCTCCCCGGGTCATCAGCCACCGCATCAGCAGAACGCAGCCGACGGCCAAGAGAACACACAGACACAGGATATAAACCAATGCGCTGATAGAGTTGTACAGCAGCGCATAGAGTCCCGCCAGCAGCAGGATGATCGCCCATCCTCCCAGCAGCGTAATCATAACCGGTGCGCTCTGCTTAACTGGTATCATCTCATTGCTCCAATGCAGATTCGGCATCTTCAGATTGAGCGCCAATCCCATGGCCGCCATCCACAAAATAAACAGGCACACGGCCATCGGAATCAGCAGCGCCTCTGCCAAATTCGGCCGCAGGAGCCACAGCGCCGCCGCGATCAGCGGGATCGCCGGAATCCCTGTCAGGATCCAGTGCATCTGCAGCTTCGCCATCAGTATCTGCCTGGCAGATATCGGGCTGGACTGCAAAATCCACAGGTTTTTCCCCTCCAATGAAATGGACGGCGCCGTCATGTTGTTCATCGTTGCTATAAGGCAGATCCCCCCGATTGCCATTAGCGGCAGCAATTCTGCCGGGAGTATCTGAAGAACCGGACGAATCGAGTCGGCTTTCCAGAGGAGCATTACTGCTGCCACCAGCATCAGGATGATCCCGATCCCGCAGTTCAGCATATAATTGGCACTGCCTGTAAAGCGTTTGAATTCCTTACGCAGCAGCGCCCGGCCGACAGAACCCGCCTTTGCCTTCCGTTCTTTATAGGTGTTTTTGGTCCCGCCCCGATTGGCCGTCGCCAACCGCAGAAAGCTCCTGGACAGCACGATATAAGTAAGTGCTGTCAGCAGCGCATTGATCGCCGTAAATATCAGCATGGACAGAAAGTTACCCTGTGCCGCCAGACCCATATGATACAGTGGGTATACTATGTTTTTCAACTTCTCTCCCACCGCGGCCGCGTTTTGAAGGATGATCTGCAGTATAGAATACGCCCTTCCGTAAATGTAATAGTAGGCGGCAATAAATATAAGGGACAGGCACACGACGATCATGTTCTTGCTCCGTATCCTGGAGGCCACCATCGCTACCACCCACCCGAGAACCGCAGACAGCACCAGGATAAAAAAGGACAGTACAATCGGGATTAGCAGCACCTGTAAAGTCCCTAACAGCGAAAACGGCGCGAATATAAACCATATAATAACTGTCGGGATCATGACCGTCAGTTCATACATCAATCCCATCGCGTATACGCCGGACAAACGAACCAACAGGATGTGCGGTACCGGAATCGGCATGGACAGCAGCAGATCATTATCCTTGGCCTGATACAGCGAGCTGTATGTGTTGAATACGCTGCCGAATACGCCGAGGAATATCGCGATCATTCCCATCAGGCACCAGTAGAGCCATCCCACACCGGCTGCCAGAAACGGCTCGCAGAGCAAGACCGCCACCGCGCCAAACATAACTTCAAGGACGCCAAAGATCAGCAGATACAATACCACATATCCCGCGATCCCCCCGGAGGTGCGGATTTTCCCGGACTTTTTATCCTGATAAAGCCATGAGAAAACCTCCATCATCTGCTTTCTGAACAATGCCCGCATCATTGCTCTCCCTCCAGCTCCAGAAACACATTTTCCAGAGAAGTGTCTCCCTTGACCTCTTCCATTGTCCCGGACCGGATCAATTTTCCGGCTTTGATGATGGCGATTTTGTCGCAGAGCTTTTCCGCCACTTCCAGAACATGCGTCGAAAAGAAAATCGCGCTGCCGCTGTCGCAGATCTCCCGCATGATGGTTTTCAGCAGATGCGAAGCCTTGGGATCCAGTCATACAAAGGGTTCATCCATGATGATCAGCTTCGGCTGATGGACCAATGCGGCAATGATCGCCAACTTCTGCTTCATTCCATGCGAATACGCCGAGATCGGCTGTGCCAGATCCCCGGTCAGTTCAAAGGCATCTCCGTAGCCGCGGATTCTACTCTCCCGTTCCGAAGCGCTGATACCGAAAATATCCGCCACAAAATTCAAATACTGAATTCCTGTCATAAATTCGTACAGATCCGGATTGTCCGGAATATATGCGATCTTCTTTTTGCATTCCAATGGATGCTCCTTCATGGATACGCCGTCCACCAGGATTTCACCGCTGTCATACTGCAAAATACCACAGCAGGACTTCAATGTCGTCGTCTTACCGGCTCCGTTATGACCGATAAACCCATAGATCTCTCCCGACTGAATGTGAAGGGATAGATCATCCACCGCCTTTTTCTCGCTGTAGATCTTGGTTAAATGTTCGATTCTCAGCATTGTTCTCTTGCTCCTTTTTATATTTTTAATCAGGGCTGCACAGGAGATGAGATCAATGCGACCTGTCTCACCTTCCGGCCGTCCTCCGCTGTTTTCCGCATATACTTTGTCATGACTCCGCCGATCTCCGCAAGAAAATCCGAAAACTCCTGATCCGTAAGAGTTAAGGTACATCCGCTTACCGTCAGCATATCTCTGTGCGGATCCGGCTGCTCCTGTGCGAAATACCTTGCGAATGCCGCGCTGATTCCCATCAGTATCATTTGGATTTTACTGCCGTCTGTATCGTCCAACACCAACATGCTTCTATTGAGCTTATATACGCTTTCGACAGTTCCTCGGATTCGGTTCTCATCCGCAACGGCAAGCACCCCATTGTCGGCCAGTATTTTCACATGACGGTACAGACTTGCTCCAGGAACATCCGGCAGCGCCTTCTTGATTTCTTTTACCGTGCCTGTCTCATGTACCAACAAATATTGAAAAATCCGCTGCCGAACAGGATTCATGAGCACTTCCACCAATTCCATTCCTTATATCTTCACTCCTTTTATTATTCTCTTTTTATATTATATTCTCATTTTTGATAATGTCAATATATTCTTACGCTTTTATTGTCAAAATGAAAAGAGGACACGGTACTTTACCGCATCCTCCTGACATTTTTCTATTTATGTCGTGCTTGGACTCGCATCCTCCTGACTGCGAATCGTTCTCCACTTCTTCGTCAGGAAGAACGCCATCATTCCCAGCATTCCGCAGGTATAGCTGATTGGGAAACTTGCCACAATGCTGATTCCGCCCACACAGCCCGCGATCAGGTACGCTACAGGAATACGAACCACCCACAGCATCATGATATTTACTATGGTGGGGTACCTCACTTCTCCGATACCGTTCACAAAGCTGAGCATGGCGCTGAATACCGCGAACACCCATGAAAACGGCATATTGATAATGATATACTGTACCGCCATCTCCAGCACTTCCGGATTCTGCGTGAAGAGACGCAGCAGCGGCTGACAGCACAATGTCAGCAGAAGACCTGCCGCCGCCGTAAAAACTCCGGAATAAAAGGGTATACAGCGTGCGCCCTTGCGAAGTCTTTTATATTTTCCTGCGCCGATATTCTGTCCCGCGAATGTCGTCGCCGCCGATGAGAAGGAGTTGATTGCCACACTGGCGATTCCCGTCAAACGTCCTCCGACCGAGCAGGCCGCGATAAAGACCGCTCCCTGCGCGTTGATCAGCGTCTGCATCAGAATATGCCCGATAGAATAGATCGAATTGTTCAGGCCCAGCGGCAAGCCGATCTTAACGATCCGTCCCAGCGTCGCCTTATCCACCTTCTGGGGCAGCAGAGAAAACTCCAGTTCAGGATACCGTTTCTTGATATAAAATATACTGCACAGCCAGGAGCAAAACATCGCGATTCCTGTCGCCAGCGCCGCTCCTGCCACGTCCATCTGCAGCACAGCGACAAACACCAGATCGAGCACAATATTGACCATACAGGAGATGAACAGGAAAATCAGCGAAGATTTGCTGTCTCCGAGGCCCCGCAGAATACCCGCATTCATATTATAGCCCATATTGCCCAATGTGGCCATGAATATGATATTCAGGTAGGACACACAGTAGTCCCACACATCGTCTGGCACATTCATCAGCTTCAGGATCAGCGGTCCTATGAAAAAGCCCAGTATCGACAGCGGAATCGCGCACATATACAAAAAGGAGATAGCCGTAGCTACGGTATTTCGCATATTCTTTATATCTCCGCTTCCTGTATACTGTGCTGTCAGGATCGAGACTCCCGTTCCCAGTCCCATAAAGATACACAGGAACAGCTCCACCGGCTGCCCGCTCGTGCCCACGGCCGCCAGGGACTGTGTGGACGCGAAGTTCCCGATGACCAGCAAATCTATGGTATTATAGAGCTGCTGCAGGACATTGCCCAGACAGATCGGCAACGCGAAGAGTATGACTCTCCGCATGATCGGTCCCTGTGTCATATCAATATTTCTAGTCATCTGTATATTTCCTCATTTCGGCGCTTAAATCCGCTTCAGCTCATACGCTCTTGTCCCCAGACCGATCTTCTCGCCCTGTTCCAGCGTTGCCTTCCATTCTATGTTCGGATTGGAATCCTTAAAGTGATCATGATGGCAGTGCCACCCCGGCTGTGCCAGATGCTCGCCCAGCTGACTGTTCGCAATCGGAGTCGCCCGCAGACAAGCGTCCGCGCAGGCCTGATCCAGCGCGATCGGATCGAAACTGGCAAACATTCCGATATCCGGCAGGATCGGCGCGTCGTTCTCTCCATGGCAATCACAATTGGGGCTGATATCCTGTACCAGCGCAATGTGGAAGCACGGTCTTCCATAGCAGACCGCCTGCGCATATTCCGCCATCTTGCGGTCCAGCAGCTCATTGGCACTGTCATTGGGATTATAAACCGCGTCGAAACTACAGGCTCCGATACAGCGGCCGCACCCCTTACATTGATCGTAATCAATCACAGCCTTGCCGTTGGGATAACGGATGGCATCACTTCCGCACTCCTTTGCGCAGCGGCGGCATCCGCGGCACAGTTCCTCCTGAATCGCCGGCTTACCGCTTGTATGCTGCTCCATCTTACCGGCCCGGCTGCCGCAGCCCATACCTATGTTCTTGATCGCGCCGCCGAAGCCTGTGGATTCATGTCCCTTAAAATGCGTCAGGCTGATAAAAACATCGGCGTCCATAATCGCCCGGCCAATCTTGGCCGTCTTGCAGTACTCGCCGTTGACTACCGGCACCTCGATCTCATCCGTACCGCGCAGGCCGTCGCCGATGATGATCTGACATCCCGTCGTAATCGTGTTGAATCCGTTGAGATTCGCGCAATCCAGATGCTCCAGCGCGTTCTTGCGGCTGCCCGGATACAGCGTATTACAGTCGGTCAGGAACGGCATTCCGCCCTGCTTTTTACATAGATCCGCCACTGCCTTCGCGTAATTGGGACGCAGAAACGCAAGATTGCCCAGCTCTCCGAAGTGCATCTTGATCGCCACGAACTTACCGTCCATGTCAATCTCACGGATGCCTGCGGCAAGACAGAGTCTCTGCAGCTTATCCAGTTGGCTTGTACCTACGGAACAACGAAAATCTGTAAAATATACCTTTGACTTCTCCATCTCATGACCCTCCACTTTTTTCTTCAGTATACCACCGGATCCCTATGGCGTCCAGTCTTTTTATGCACACTTTTTAGATCCCAATAATATCCTATACTATCTGAAAGCCCAAGGAGGCACTGCCGTGGCTACCCTGCTCTCTGTTCACGATCTGTGCTATACCTACCATACGCCCAAGGCAGATACTCCCGCCTTGGCTGACCTTTGTTTCTCTGTGGAACGAGGAGAATTTGTCAGCATCGTCGGTCCCTCCGGCTGCGGCAAATCTACCCTGCTGTCGCTGCTTGCGGGATTGGAAAAGCCGGAACGCGGCGATATCCATTTCTTTACAGATGCCCCCAACCCCGTCGGGTATATGTTCCAGCGCGACCATCTGCTGGAGTGGCGCAATATTCTCTCCAATGCCTGCCTGGGACTGGAGATTCGCGGAGATCTGACACCGGCCAGCCGAGAAACGGTCCGTCAAATGCTGGTTCAGTACGGTCTAGAGGAGTTCATTGATCACAGGCCGTCCCAGCTCTCCGGCGGCATGCGCCAGCGGGCCGCTCTTGTACGCACTCTGGCGTTACAGCCGGAGCTTCTTCTGTTGGATGAGCCCTTTTCCGCTTTGGATTACCAGACACGCCTCACTGTCGCGGACGACATCTGGCGGATCCTGCGGGATTCCGGCAAAACCGCCGTTCTGGTCACCCATGATATCTCAGAGGCCATCAGCTTGGGGGACCGCGTCCTCGTCCTCTCCGCTCGGCCGGGACGGATTCTATACGACATCCGCACAGACTTTGGGGCAGACCGCTCTCCGTTATCCGTACGCAATCACCCCGCTTTCTCTGTCTATTTCCGTCAGATCTGGCATGCCCTGACTGAGCAGAAAGGAGTCTCCTATGACACCCCGTGACCAATATCTCAAAGCCCTGCACGCCCGTGAAAAATGCATTCTATGGGGACGCGTCTCCCTCCTGATTCTTTTTCTTCTCCTGTGGGAGATCTCCGCCCGCCTAGGCTGGCTGGATACCTTTATATTCTCCTCGCCCAGCGCACTGCTCTCTACGCTCTTTTCCATGATATCAGACGGCTCCATCTTTGTTCATACCGGAATCACATTGTACGAGACGCTGTTAAGCTTTATCATCAGTACGCTATTGGGTATCGCCATTGCCATCATTCTGTGGTGGTGTCCCCTGGGACGGGATATCAGCGAGCCTTACTGGATCGCCTTGAACAGCCTGCCCAAGTCCGCACTAGCGCCCATCCTGATCGTCTGGTTCGGCAATACCACCCGTTCCATCCTGATTACTTCCATCTCCTTAACCATCGTATCCACGATTCTCAGCATGCTGAACGGTTTTCTCTCGGTGGATCCGGATAAGCTGACGCTGGTTCGTTCCTTTGGAGGCAGCAAATATCAGATTTTAACCAAGATTCTTCTGCCTGCCAATATTCCGGTCCTCTTGAATGTCCTTAAGGTCAATATCGGCTTGTGCTTGATCGGCGTGATCATCGGAGAATTCCTCTCCGCCAAAGCCGGCCTCGGGTATCTGATCATCTACGGCAGTCAGATCTTCAAGATGAACTGGGTCATCCTCAGTATCGTAATCCTGTGCTTTCTGGCCGTTCTCCTCTATCAGATCATTCTCTGGGCCGCCAGACGTTATGAGAAACGGCACGGCTGACACGCACACAAAAAGGACGGCTGCTACGCCGTCCTCTTTTCTATCTCCGAATCAGCAGACATGTCAAATCATTGACATTGGTTCCTGTCGGCCCCGTCATCACCAGGCCCTGTACCGCCTGAAGCGCGTGATACGCGTCATTGTCCGCCAGCACCTCATCCAGATTCCATCCGGCGGCCGTAAGCCTCTCCAGCGTCGTTCCGTCCACCATACCGCCCGCGGCATCGGTGGGGCCGTCCGTCCCGTCGGAACCCACTGAGAACAATACCGTATCTCTAAGACCGGCAAGTCCTCTGGCGCCGCCCAAAGCGATCTCCTGGTTGCGCCCTCCGAGTCCCTTACCTGTCAGGTGGACAACCGTCTCTCCGCCTGCGATAAATGCCAGTGAGCGCTCTGTGTTCTGGTGATACTGCGCGATAGACGCCAGGAAGCTGCCCGCCTCTCTGGCTTCACAGCACAGACGGTCGCTCAGCACGATCGGCTCATACCCCAGCTCCTTACTGGCTTCGGCCGCCGCCGCACATAGCTGACGAACCGATCCGGTGATATGGGACTCCACATTTTTCAGTTCCTTCGGTGTTTCTTCATTCAGGCACTTCTGTGCTTTCTCAGAAAGCCGCAGGTGATATTTTTTTACGATCGCCTGCGCCTGCGCGCAAGTAGAAGAATCCGGGTAAGCCGGACCTGAAGCGATCATATCCAGCGGATCTCCCAGAATATCCGACAGCACGACAGAATACACTCTTGCCGGTTCACACAGTCTGGCAAATTTCCCACCCTTAACCGCGGACAGGCGCTTGCGCAGCGTATTCATCTCCACAATATCCGCGCCGCAGGCCAGAAGCTGACGCGTTATGTCATCCATCTCCGCCGTTGGAATCAACGGCTTCTCAAATAACGCAGATCCTCCGCCGGAGATCAGGAACAGTACAAGATCCTCTGCCCCCAGTCCCGATACCTGTTCGACGGCCTTCTGTGTAGATGAATAGGTATCGGCATCCGGCACCGGGTGCCCTGCCTCACAGATCTCCAGACAGCCGATCGTCCCCTGTGAGTGTCCGTGTTTGGTAATTACAATTCCGCTCTCAATCCGTTCTCCCAGCACTTCATACGCGGCATGCGCCATCTGCCACGCCGCCTTACCGATGGCAACCAGAATCAGCCGGCCGCTGTATTCCGGCAGCTCCTGCAAAGCTTTTTTCACTGCCGTATCCGGCAACGCCGCCTGCAGCGCCGCCTGCATAATCTGTCTGGCATCGTCTTGAATGGACATAGAGCTGTTCCTCCTTTAGGGTTATTTTATTCTCAGTGTCTTTAAATACTCTTTTTGTTCCGGAGCGATCCGATAACTCTCTACGGCTTTCTGGATCGTCTTATTATGCGTCCACCTCTCCAGCTTCCGTCCCTCCAGATAAGGCAGAACCGCATCATACTGCTTGGCCAGCGCCGTCGCGAAATACCAGGCAACAGCCATCTTCACATAGTACTCCTCGCTCCTTACCCGTGCTATCCACTCCGGATATTCTGGGCGAAACGCAGCGTCCAGATACCACTTCATCAGCATCTCCACTCCAAACCGAACCGTATAGGCGCGCCCTGAAGAGAGCCAGTCCTGAATCGGCCCCAACAGCTCTTCCGTATGCTTCTTAAACAGCGGGGATGTAATCATATCGCAGGTCGCCCAGTTATCCACATATGGCAAGAAGCGTTCCAGTTCTGTCATCAGTGTATCGTATTCTGTATATTGCTCCAGAAGCAGTGCCTGGAGATTATTTTCTTCATAATACCGATGCGGCAGCGCCCTTAGGAACGCTGCCGTATCGGATCTTCGAAAAACCGTCTTCGCGTAATGCCGCAGTACCGGCACCCGGATCCCGATGATATCCTCCGTCGGAATCCCCGGAATCAGCTTACTGTGAAACGCTTTATATTCCGGATCCTGTAAGGCAAAAAGCTCTGACAAAATCTTTCCTTCGCTCATTACAGATGTTCCTTACAAGACAGTTCCTGAACTGTCAGCCGAATCAGACTCATTGCCATCAATGCCTTATCCGGAATCTCCCATTGGTCTTTTCCGGTATTATGCAGCATGATGGACTGCATCGCCTTTTTCTTATCTTCGATCGTCTCCAATAGACAGATACTGCCGTGTCCGATTACACTCTGATACAACGCCGTATGATCGCATGCCGTCTCTCCCGGTACGATCTCATGATGTGTATCGAGTTCAAATCCCGCCTTGCCTGTCTTGCGGATCAGATCGATCTTACGTCCCTCTCGCGCCCCATGAAAATAAAAAAACCTTGTCCCATCTTCTTCGGCATAGCCAAAATTCAACGGCACAATATAGACCTCGCCGTCATCATTGAACCCTAAACGGCAGCGGTCGCAGGACGGAATAATTTCCCTGATCTTGGCTGCATCGGTTACTTCCCGATCCTTCCTTCTCATAAGTCACTTTCCTCCATGATTTTTACATTGGCAGCGCCATGCTGCTGCGTGCATTATACCATGTGATATGGGAAAAGGCAAGAAAAAACAAAACCGCTTGAACCTTATCCATTCAAGCGGTTTCTCAAGTCGGAATGACAGGACTTGAACCTGCGGCCTCTTGGTCCCGAACCAAGCGCTCATACCAAACTGAGCTACATTCCGAAAGCTTTATCATTATACCTTGTTTCCTATTCTTTGTCAAGCCTTCTTTTCTATTTTTACAAAATTTTTTTGAAACAGAAAATCTCTTGCGGTCTGGCGCATTCTCTGCTACAATAAGATAGTCGGTATCGGCATATATTATTTATAGAGGAGGATTTTCCATGTTCACCTATAAGACATCCGGCGTATGTTCCCAGAAGATTGATTTTGACATCGTTGACGGTAAAGTACATAACGTCCGTTTCACCGGAGGATGCAACGGCAACCTGCAGGGTATTGGCCGCCTGATAGAGGGAATGGACGTTCATGAAGCGATCTCCCGTCTGGAAGGCGTCCGCTGCGGTATGAAACCGACATCATGCCCCGATCAGCTGGCCCGCGCGCTAAAGGAACACGTCTAAAACATATAAGGCTCCCGGCAGACTGCCGAGAGCCTCTTAACTACTTCAGATATCTATCGATTACTTGGATTCAATATAAGATACCAGGTCGGAAACCTTCTCCATCTCCTGCAGATCTTCCTGCTGGAATGTGATATTGAACTCATCCTCCAACGCGGTTATAATCTCGATCACATCCAGAGAATCTGCTTCCAAATCATCGTCCAGGCTGGACTCCATCGTGATTTCCTCCGGATCCAGATCTAATTTTTCAGCAATAATTTCCTGAACTCTTTCAAATACCATTCCAATCTTCCTCCTTGAATTTCCATCATTTTGCATGCCTATTATAGAACAGAGTATACGGCTTGTCAAATCCTTTTCTATATTTTCCCCGAAAATCTTTTTCCCCCTTGCAAGATCCTTCATTCTGGGTTAAAATAAGAGCATTCCACCGGTTCGGCCGGTCGAAGGAGGCGTAATATGTTCCAATATCGCCGGAAAACTGTTTTTCTGGCTCGTGTCTGTTTTGCCGCATACCTCTGCTTTCTAATCTATATTTTGTTCTTTATGGAGGCCCGCGCCAACACATACCGAGAATACAATCTGATCCCCTTCAAAAGCATTCGTATGTTTTTTGAATATTATTTTGTTCACCATGACTTTTCATTCTCTTACTGGTTTTTGAATATCTTCGGCAACATCTTTCTTCTGCTGCCTTTCGGCTTTCTGCTGCCGATTATCATACAACGTCGTCTCAGCTTGCTCCGTGTTCTTCTGGCCTCTTTCTGTTTGACAGCCGCCATTGAACTGACGCAGTTTTACACCGGGCTGGGAGAGATGGACATCGATGATGTCCTCCTGAATGTACTGGGCGCGGCGGTCGGCTTTGGGTTGGAGCGTTGCTTCAGCGCATGGCTGGTACGCCACCGTTCCGTTTCATAATAACTCTACGAAAGAAGGTTTTGTCCATGTCCAATCCGGAACAGTTTCCTCTATCGGTATTTCCGCCAGAGCATATGGGAGTCTCTCCCCGCTCGATTCTGCGCTTTCTGGACCGCTTAGAAGAGCGCCGTCTCTGTATGCACAGCTTTGTTTTGGTGCGGCACGGAGCCATCATCTCCGAGGGCTACTGGGCTCCCTATACCGCGAACAGTCTGCAGCGGATGTATTCCGTCAGCAAAAGCTTTGTCGGCGTAGCCATCGGTCTGTTGGCACAGGACGGCTATATTCACCTGGATGATCCTGTCATCTCTTATTTCCCGGATAAGGTCATCAAGCAGCCGCATCCTTATACGCAGCAGATGACGATCCGCGATCTATTGCGTATGGCTACCGTCCATACCCGGACCGCTACCCAGATCGTCCCCCATCCGGACCTGCTCAAGGCTTTCTTTAACGTTACCCCTTCGCACAAGTCCGGCACTGTATTCAACTACGATACCGGCGGTACCGTTGTACTGACGGCATTGGTCGAACGCTGCACCCGGATGCCTCTGCTGGAATACCTGCGCATGAAAGCGCTCAGCAAGATCGGCTTTTCTGAAGAAGCCACCTGTCAGAAGATCTGCGGTGTATCGCATGGCGGTTCCGGGATTCTGTGTACCACCCATGACCTGACCAAGTTTGCCATGCTCTGTATGCAACAGGGCAACTGGTATGGCTTCCAGCTTCTTCCCAAGGACTATATGCGTCTGGCGACCACTCGTCAGATCGATACGCATTTCGCGCAGCCTGGACACGGCGCTTACGGCTATGGCTATCAGTTCTGGATGACAGATCACAACGGCTTCGCTCTCTTCGGCATGGGCGGCCAGCTTGCCATCTGTCTGCCGGAAAAAAATCTGATGCTGGTGACCACCGCGGATGTTCTGGAAAATCCCTGCGGTGTCGATCAGATCTTCCAGGCATTCTGGGATACCATTTATGCCGATCTTACCGATGAATCCCTACCGGAGGATTCGGAAGCTTCTGACACTCTCTATGAACGTCTGTCTTCTCTGAAGGTTCCTCACGTTCAAGGCGATTCTGACAGTCCGATCGCTCTGAGTGTCGGCGGAAAGCGCTTTCAATTGGATGACAATCCGTCCGTTTACCGTGCTGTCGCTGTCGGCTTCGGCCCGGATTACGGCACCTTTGAATATACCACCGAAAGCGGTACGCACGAGATTCGGTTCGGTTTTGGCCATAATGTCCGTCAATTCTTCCCTGAAGCAGGCTATGAGTGTCTGGCTTCCGGCGCGTGGGTGGACGCGGAGACCCTCTTTATCCGTGTGTACATCACCGATGAGAATCTGGGTTCAGTTCAGCTTGTGCTGCACTTCGCGCCGGACGGTTCCGTCACCTTAAGCAGCCGCGCCTTCGGCGATACGCTGCTCAGCGGCCTGGATGCCTGTGTCACCGGTTACATATACGAATAAGGATACCGCCTATATGAAGATCAAACTGGATGATTATTATGTCCGGGTACTGATCAACGGCCTGTTTCAGCAGCGCAAGGATTACGATGCCGAGACCAATGGTCAGATCAGCGACCTTCTTCTGCGGTTAGTAGATCTATCTGACACGATGAAGCCAGGACGCAAGAAAAAGATTTCCTTTGAGCCGGAGGAAATCCGGCTGATTCGCCGCTGTCTGATGGAGTGGCGGAATCGTGAGATACAAGCGGAAAAGGATGTCGCCGTGGAGGTCATCAGCGAGCTGTTGATTCTGTTTATGGCCTGAGGAAAACTATACAAGAAGCCCTCACGGGTGCTGAGAAGCACGCTGTGAGGGCTTCTTTACAATGAATCTTTTACAGAAAACGGTCCAGCTCGCGCTCAACCTCCGGCATCTTCTTGGGTGCAGGATTCTCAACGCGCCATCCCTGCCGTACGACCATGCGCAGTGTACGCAGCGCGCTCAGATCCGCAAGAGGATCCCGATCGCACACGATCAGGTCCGCCGCCTTTCCTTCCTCAATCGATCCGGTCTCATTACCAAGTCCAGCCAGCCGCGCATTGAGCAGTGTCGCTGAATAGAGCGCAAACGCAGGCGTCACTCCGCAGTACTTCACGTAATAATATAGCTCACGCCACATGTCGTAATGTGTGATATAGGGGCAGCCGGTATCCGTACCCAGTCCCACCGGTACGCCATTAGCAAGGTTTGCCTTGGCCAGCGCAATGATGCCGTCAAAGACGACTTTTCCGTTCTCCTGCTGCTCGTATGTCGCATGGGACACGCTGCGGTCAAACAGGGCGTAAGGCAATGCAGGCGAGATGGTGGCTACCTGAAAAGCACCGCGCTCACGGAACAGACGCAAGATCTCTTCATCCGGCTGCGCTCCATGCTCAATAGAATCCACACCGTTTTCCAGCGCTACACGCACTCCCTCCGGGCTTTCCACATGGGCGGCGACATTCATGCCCAGCGCATGCGCCTTGTCGCAGGCGGCCTTGACCAATTCCGGCTGCATACGCAGCACACCCGGCTCGCCCACAACCTCAGCATCCAACACACCCCCGGTGATCATCAGCTTGATGAGATCCGGCTTCGCCTCGGCGATCTTTTCCACATAAGCCGCCGCTTCCTCCGGTGTTTTCGCCTCATAGGCCAGGGATCCTGCCATATGTCCGCCCGGTACCGACACTGCCATATCCGATGCCGCAATACGGGGAGCAAGGATCTTTCCCGCGGCGGAAAGGTCACGGATGGTCGTATCAAAATCCGCCACACCGCCCACTGTACGGATAGTCGTCACACCGCTCAAGAGCTCTGTCTTTGCGTACCCCTCGCACATTTTCACACCGATGCGGCGCATTAACCCATTCGACGTGATGAGTTTGACGAGCTTCTTGGGATCGCTCGCCTTCTTTTTCGGCTTGCCGGAAGCCGGCAGATGAACATGCAGATTGATCAGTCCCGGCATCACATATGCGCCGCCAAGATCGATCGTTCGCCATCCGGCCGGTGCGTTCCCGGCAACAACCTGTGCGATCCGTGTCCCGTCAATGCACACACACATACCGGTACGCGGCTGCATCTGCTCCATCCCATCCAGCAGGGTACAATTGGTCAACGCATATTTTTCTGTATTCTGATACATAGGAATTCCTCCATGTTCTGCAATTTTTGTTTTGCGATATGATAACATCTTAATAATACTACTTGAGGATACGCAATGCAAGCCGTAATCGCAAAATTTTCATTTTATAAAAAATGACATCGAAATCGTTACGGTTTCGATGTCATTCGGAAATCGGGTTCTTTAGGCAATCGATACGACCTTGTAGTCCTGCGCTTCTACTGCCTTTTTGAGTGCCTTATCCTCTACCGGCGCGTTCAGCGTTACGACGGCTGTCCCAGCCTCATGGCTGACAACTGCCTCTGTAACCTCCGGCAATGCCTCCAGTGCCTTCTTGACCCGTGCCTCGCAATGCCCGCACATCATTCCTTCAATCTTCATCGTTCTTGTCATGGAAGTTCCCTCCGCTTTCTGTTTTATTTTTTTATCTTTTCTGGAATCGCGCAGATCGAAAAGATTCAACCGCAGCGCATTCGTCACAACGCAGAAGCTCGACAGGCTCATGGCCGCAGCGCCGAACATCGGGTTGAGCTGCCAGCCCAGCAGGTGTATCCACGCACCGGCTGCCAGCGGAATTCCGATCACATTGTAAAAGAATGCCCAGAATAGATTCTCATGAATATTTCGCAATGTGGCCCGGCTCAGACGAATCGCCGCCGGTACATCGCTCAGGCGGCTCTTCATCAGCACAATATCCGCCGCGTCGATCGCGATATCTGTTCCCGCGCCAATCGCGATTCCTGTATCAGCGCGTGTCAGCGCCGGAGCATCGTTGATGCCGTCTCCGACCATGGCGACTCTGCCCTGTGCCTTCAGCGAACGGATCACGCTCTCCTTCCCATCCGGCAAAACTCCCGCGATAACCTCATCCACACCGGCCTGCGCGCCGATGGCCCGTGCCGTACGCTCATTGTCTCCGGTCAGCATAACCACGCGGATTCCCATATTCTGAAGCTCGCGAACCGCCTGCGGGCTGTCCTCCTTGATCACATCCGCCACCGCGATGATTCCGGCCAGCTGCTCATCCATACTGAAAAAGATCGGTGTTTTTCCGGCTTCCGCCAATTCGGCGGCTTTTTGCCGGACAGAATCCGGCAGCGCGCCGATGAATCGCTCATTTCCGCCTTTGATCTTCTTTCCGTCCAGTACTCCCTCCAGGCCATTGCCTGCAAGGATCCGGAACTCTGTCACTTCCGCGTCCTCTGCCTTCTGCTCCTCCGCATACCGCAGTATTGCCCGCGCCAACGGATGCTCGCTTTTTTTCTCCAGTGCATAGGCTATTCTCAGAAGTTCCGCCTCGCTGAATTCCCCGTTCGGGATCAGATCGGTCACTCTGGGTTCTCCGCTTGTAATCGTACCGGTTTTATCCAGTGCCACAATCTGTGTTTTCCCGGCCGCTTCCAGAGACGCCGCCGTCTTGAAGAGGATCCCGTTCTTGGCGCCCATACCGTTGCCTACCATAATGGCAACCGGCGTCGCCAATCCCAGCGCACAGGGGCAGCTGATAACCAGTACGGAGATTCCTCTTGCCAGGGCAAAGCCTACGCTCTGTCCTACCAACAGCCAGATCAGGATGGTCACTGCCGCAATACTGATGACCGCAGGGACAAATACGCCGGACACCTTATCCGCGACCTTGGCGATCGGCGCCTTCGTTGCCGCAGCGTCGCTGACCATCTGGATAATCTGCGAAAGGGTCGTATCCTCTCCGACCCGGGTCGCACGGCACCGCAGGAATCCGGACTGATTGGATGTCGCAGCCGATACGCTGTCTCCTTCTGCCTTGTCCACCGGTATGCTCTCACCTGTCAAGGCCGCTTCATTGACCGCACTGCTTCCTTCCAGCACAACGCCGTCCACGGGAATATTCTCTCCCGGGCGCACCACAAATATATCACCCTTTTGCACCTGATCGATCGGAACCTCAACCTCTGCTCCGTCCCGAAGCAATACCGCCGTCTTCGGCGCGAGCTTCATCAGGCTCTTCAGCGCGTCCGTCGTCTTGCCTTTGGAACGTGCCTCCAGCATTTTCCCTACGGTGATCAATGTCAGGATCATGGCGGCCGACTCAAAATAGAACTCGTCCATGTATCCCATGACGGCTTCCATATCGCCCTGTACCTGCGCGCCCGTCATCGCAAAAAGCGCGTAAACACTATAGACAAATGATGCTCCGGAACCCAGGGCCACCAGCGTATCCATATTGGGCGCTCTGTGCCACAGGCTTTTGAAGCCGCTGATGAAGAACTTTTGATTGATTACCATAATGGCGATCGTCAGCAGCATCTCCACCAATCCCATAGCGACGTGATTGCCCTCCAAAAACGCCGGGAGCGGCCATCCCCACATCATATGTCCCATGGACAAATACATCAGAACGACCAGAAATCCGATGGACCAGAGCAAACGCCTCTTCAGCGCCGGTGTCTCCCGGTCCTTCAGCGCATCCTCATCGGCTGCCTTCGCCGCCTTTTCCGCGCCTTTCAGCGACGCGCCATAACCAGCCTCCACTACTGCCGCGATAACCGCGCTGGAGGACGCCGTACCTTCTACGCCCATCGAATTGGTCAGCAAACTCACCGAGCAGGACGTCACGCCCGGCACCTTGGACACGGCTTTTTCCACACGCGCGCTGCAGGCGGCACAGCTCATGCCTGTTACATTATACTGCTCCATATGCTTTCCTCTTTTCTTATTATATATCTTTATTTCATCAGTTTCTGCATTGTAGCAACCAGCTCGTCGATAGTCTCATCCTTGCCGTCCCGTATATCCTGTGCTACACAGGTTCGGATATGATTGGCCAGCAGCACTTTATTGAAACTGTTTAACGCGGCGTTAGCCGCGGCTACTTGCGTCAGAATCTCCGGACAATACGCGTCTCTCTCCACCATGCTCTTAATCCCGCGGATTTGTCCCTCTATACGGTTCAAACGGTGGATCAGATCCGTATACTCTTGTTCTGAGCGCTGCTTGGTTCTGTGGCAACAGCATTCTTCCATAGGGCTCCTCCTTCCTTTGATACGGCCCTATTATATACCCCCACGGGGTATATTGCAAGAGGGAAATTAAAAATTCTTCAGAAATATTTTTCCATACAGATCATATACTGAAAATAACTTCTTAACGGAGGCTCCTATGACCGGTATTCAACTGCTGATTCTCCTCGGAATCC
This sequence comes from uncultured Eubacteriales bacterium, assembly GCA_902493345.1. Taxonomy (GTDB): domain Bacteria; phylum Bacillota; class Clostridia; order Lachnospirales; family Bianqueaceae; genus Faecimorpha. The sequence continues at coordinate 26,486 of CABUPM010000005.1, forward strand.
TCGTCCTCTCCTTTTCCGTTCTGGCGCTTCTCTCGCCGCGGATCTTTCATCTGGCGCTTCGTTTCCTTCTCAATACCCTCTTTGGCCTGCTGGCACTCTCCATCCTCTCCATGCTCTGGCCCGCCTTTCCTGTGGGTGTCAATCTATGGACACTCGGCATCAGCACCCTCCTTGGGCTTCCCGGCATTCTCCTGCTTGTAGCCGCCGGAATCTGGTTCTGAAGCTCCCGGAAAATACAGAAAAATAATATTTTTCTCTTGAATCCTGGCCGTACTCATGATATGATAGATTTTGCGTTTTATTCTACATACAGGAGGCCATCTGATGAAATTTATCGAAAAACATCCATATTTGTTGATTACCGCTGCGCTTCTTCTTGCCTGTATTGTATTTCATATTCCTTTTGGCTGGTCGCTTCTGGTCTTTGTTGCCTATGGTCTGATCCTCTATATTACGCACCTGGGCACCGCCGTAGGCTGGACCGCATATCTTCTGGACGGATTCTTAAAAAAGCCGGCGTTCGCGCACGCGTTGTACCGCTTCGCCATCAAGCATAATACCCGCTGTGTTCACGCGATGCTGGCCTACGGTCTGGACATGCTGCGCGACTGCCACTATTCCGAGGCTCTGCCGGTATTTCAGCAGATTGTCTCCATGAAAGATGTTTCCCCCATGCTTCTAAAGTATGCGGAGCAGGATCTGGCCATTGCCTATTGGAAATGTGGACAACTGGATAAAGCCATCGAGACGATGGAGATGATGGTCGCTAAGTACGAATATTTCAGTCTTGATTTTAATACCACTTTGGGCTATTTTTACATTGAAGCCGGAGACTACGATAAGGCTTTGGATTATACGGACAAGGCGCTGCACGAAAATGAGACGCATGGTCCCGCCTATGATAATCTGGGCCAGATCGCTTTCCGTCAGGGCAATTATGAGGACGCGGAGCGCTATTTCCTAAAAGCGCTGGACCTTAAGGATACTATGGTGGACAGCAAATACCACCTCGGATTGATCTACGAATCCTGGGGCAACCAGGAACTGGCTGCCGAGTATTTCGCGGCGGCTCATCAATGCAATATCACGGGAATGAATACGGTTTCCCGCGAACAGGTAGACGCCAAGTATGAACAATATTGGAGCGGTCGGGACGCGTCGGAGGTTCGGACTCCCACGCATGTCTCTGAAGATACGGATGATATCGAACGTGAGGAGCTCTCCGAGCTGAAGTCCCATGAAGAGGACACGGACGATATCGAAACAGAGAATCGCTGAGCATCCGCCGCAGCGGATGAATATACTTTAGGAGGGATAATACTTTGAAACTTCTGGATTATCTGAACACCTACTCCGAGCAGGATATCTACCCCATGCATATGCCCGGACACAAGCGGAATTTTGATTTTTTGGAGGGGATTGATCCTTATCGGATCGACATCACCGAGGTTGCCGGCAGTGACAATCTGCATGACTCCAACGGAATCCTCAAGGATTCTATGGATCTGGCGGCACGTCTCTTTAACAGCTACCGCTGCTGGTATCTGATCAACGGCAGTACCTGCGGATTGCTGGCTGCCATATTTGCCCTGTCCAAACGTGGAGACAAGATTCTGATCGCCCGCAATTGCCACAAGGCTGTATACAATGCTATGCATCTGTGCGGACTGCACCCCATCTATCTTTTCCCCGCTGTCGATGAAGAATTTGGCGTCAACGGCAGCATCACACCGGAGCAGGTGCGCGCGGCGATGGAAGAATATCCGGACATCAAGCTCGCCATCATCACCTCTCCCACCTACGACGGCGTCGTCTCGGACGTCGCTTCCATCAGCAAGATTCTGCATGAATACAAGGTGCCTCTGATCGTGGACGAGGCGCATGGACCCCACCTGGGCTTCCATCCCTCCTTCCCTGCCAGCGCCGTTACAGAGGGCGCTGATCTGGTCATTCAGAGCATCCATAAGACTCTGCCCAGCCCAACGCAGACAGCGCTGCTGCACATGTGCAGCAGCCTTTGGAAGAACCGTGAAAAGCTGCAGGAGATGGACCGTCAGGTCAGCGCCGCGCTCGCTATCTTTGAGAGTACAAGCCCCTCCTACATCTTTATGGCAGCGATCGACAACTGCGTACATATGCTGAATGATAAGAAAGAATCCCTGTTCCATGAATACATCCGCCGCATCAATATGTTTGCCCGCGAGACGCGTGTTCTGAAGCACATCCGGATTCTGTGCAAGGGAACGGACTCTGTTGAGAACCATCCGCTCTTCTATGCTTTTGATCCCAGCAAGATTGTGATGAGCATCCGCAACCTGCGTCTGACCAGCGGTGAATTTGAAGAATTGATGCTCCGCAAGTATAAGATCGAGCTGGAGATGATCGCCGCGGACTATGCGCTGGCATTGACCAGCATCTGTGATACGGACGAAGGATTTGAGCGGCTTCTGCACGCCCTGATCGAGATCGATTCCGAATACGGTTCTGATACGCCCAAGCGCGGCGCTTCTCTGCCCCGTCTTCAGGAGAGCGTAACACGAATGACGATCAGCGCCGCCAAGGATATGCCGGACGAATGCGTCCCCTTTGATCAGAGTGCCGGACGAATCGCCCGCGAAATCGTTTTTGCCTATCCGCCCGGAATTCCGCTGATTGTTCCCGGTGAGGAGATCACGCCCACCACGATCGCTCAGATCAACGGCTTGTTTGACGACGGCATCACCGTAAAGAGCACTTACGGAACTCTGCCGTTGTCAATCCATGTCGTAGAAGTCTAATTTACATATTGACAGTCCTGCCAAAATCCTATATAATAAAGGCAGTCTGAAGATTTCAGATACTAGTGGGAAAGAAGGTGTTTTTGATGAAGAGAATCCAGACTTTGGATACCAGAAGCATGGCTGAGTCCGTTCAGAACGGCGGCTGTGGCGAGTGCCAGACCTCCTGCCAGTCTGCTTGCAAGACCTCTTGTGGTATTGCGAATCAGCAGTGCGAGCAGCGCAAGGAAAACAAGTAATTTTGGTTGGTAAAAACGCTGTATGAACCCAGGTTTGTCTATGGGCCTGTTTTCATGCAGCTTTTTTTATCCGCCCCACAAAAGAAAGGAACCCTATGGTACATCAATATAAAAACAACGGCTACAATATCGTTCTGGACTCCAACAGCGGCAGCGTCCATGTTGTGGATGAAGTCGCCTATGATATCATTGGCCTGTACGCGGACCATGACGCGGCTGAGATCATCCGCGTGATCCAGGACAAGTACCCTGAAGTCAGCGAATCGGACATCCGCGATGTCTTCTCCGACATTGAACAGCTCAAGCAGGAGGGCAAGCTCTTTTCCGAGGATCATTATGAGAATCTGGCCTTCGACTTCAAAAACCGTCATACGGTCATCAAGGCGCTCTGTCTGCATATCGCCCACGATTGCAACCTGGCATGTAAATACTGTTTTGCCGGCAAGGGCGAGTATTCCGGCAGCAAGGCGCTCATGAGCTATGAAGTCGGTAAGCAGGCGCTGGATTTCCTGATCGCGCACTCCGGCACCAGACACAATCTGGAAGTCGACTTCTTCGGCGGCGAGCCGCTGATGAATTTTGATGTCGTCAAGCAGCTGGTGGCCTATGCCCGAGAGCAGGAGAAGATTCACAACAAGAATTTCCGCTTTACTCTGACGACCAACGGCGTCCTGCTGAATGACGATGTCATCGAATTTGCCAACAAGGAGATGTACAACGTCGTTCTGAGCCTAGACGGACGCAAGGAGACCAATGACCGTCTGCGTGTCACCCGCAACGGCAAGGGCAGCTATGATATGATCCTGCCGAAGTTCAAGAAGCTGGCGGATGCCAGAGGACAGCAGGGGTATTATGTGCGCGGCACTTACACCCATTACAATACGGATTTTGCCGCGGATATCCTTCACATCGCCGACCTGGGCTTCAAGCAGTTGGCCATGGAGCCGGTTGTCGCTGATCCCAAGGAGGACTATGCCCTCAAAGAAGAAGATCTTCCGGTTCTGATGGAGCAATATGATATTCTGGCGCAGGAGATGCTGCGCCGCAGCCGCAATGGCAACGGCTTCACCTTCTTCCACTATATGATCGACCTGACCGGCGGCCCCTGTATCTATAAGAGAATCTCCGGCTGCGGCGTCGGTACGGAATATATGGCGGTTACGCCCTGGGGCGACCTGTATCCCTGCCATCAGTTTGTCGGCAATGAAGCGTTTAAGCTGGGCGACGTATTCCACGGCATTCAGAACGAAGAGCTGCGCAACGAATTCAAGCTGTGCAATGTCTACGCGCGTAAGGAATGTCATGATTGCTTTGCCAAGCTGTTCTGCAGCGGCGGCTGTACCGCCAATGCCTACCACTCCACCGGTTCGCTGACCGGCACCTACAAAATGGGCTGCGACCTTCACCGCAAGCGTATTGAGTGCGCCATTATGCTCAAGGTCGCTCAGGCCATGGACGGAGAATCCCATGAAAAACCCAACGAATAAGACTCTGCTTAAGATCGCGGTCATCGCTGTTATCAGCTGCTTGACCGTGATCTATTTTCATAATATCACAGGATTTATCGGAATGGTTCTGAATGTCTGCTTCCCAATGATCTTAGGCTGTATGCTGGCTTTTGTGCTGAACATACCCCTTCGCTTTCTGGAAAAGAGATATTTCCCGCGCAGTACCCGGCCCTGGGTCATCCGCAGCCGCCGGCCGGTCTGCATCATCCTGGCCTTTGTCATTCTGTTGGGCATTCTGCTGCTCCTGCTTCTGTTGGTCACTCCCGAGATGATTGGCAGCTTCCAGTTCTTCGGACAGGCCTTGCCCCCGCTCTTTGAGCAGGCCCGGGCAGCGCTGATTCCCTTCTTCGACGATATCCCCTCTATACAAAATATGCTGACCTCACTGGATATCGATTGGAAGGCTCTCCTCGCCTCTGTCTCCTCCACCTTCATGAGCGGCGCAGGCGGCGCCCTGAGCAGCATCATGACGACCATTATGGAGATTGTCAACGGCTTTGTCCAGACCTTTGTCGCATTGATCTTTGCCGTCTATCTGCTGGCTGGTAAGGAAAAGCTGAAAAGGCAGGCGGATACCCTGCTCCGCGCCTATCTGAAACCACAATGGCGTGAAAAGCTGCTGTCCATCCTGCGGCTGAGCAACCGTACCTTTTCGAATTACTTCGCGGGCCAATGCATCGAGGCCATTATCTTTGGTCTCCTCTGCTTTGCCGGTATGCTGATCTTCCAGCTTCCCTATGCCGTGCCGATCAGTATCCTTCTGGGCGTCACCGCACTGGTTCCTATGATCGGCGCTTTTATCGGCATCGTCCTGGGTGCGCTGATGATCCTTACCGTAAGCCCTCTGCAGATGCTTTTCTTCCTACTGCTTATCATCGTATTGCAGCAGATCGAGGGCAACCTGATCTTTCCTAAGGTCGTTGGCACGGCCATCAATCTGCCCGGCTTATGGACTCTGGTAGCAGTCACACTGGGCGGCGGCCTACTGGGGATCCTCGGCATCTTTATCTGCGTCCCCGCCACTTCTGTGATCTACCAGCTTCTCCGTAAGCACGCGCTCAGCCGGCCGCAGCTTCTGGAGAGCCAGGATTCAGACAACTAAACGGAATATTCCACACCTCCTGTCATATACATAGAATGAAGGAGGTGTATTTTTATGAACTATATTCTGTATCCGCATGGCGGCAGTGCCGATCACGGCTGTGAAGCCCGACTGCGCAGCATGCTGCGCCTCCTTCCCGGCTCTTCCCTGGAAGTCTATTCCGACGCGCCGGAGGAAGACCGCTCCTACTGGCCACATCCTGTTTTTTCCCTGCGCCCTGCGCCTTATCGGCCTTCTTCAGAGCCCTCCGTCCTCCTCGCCTATCAGGGCGATGACCCTCAGCTTTTTCCCCAGCCTTGCACTCATCCCTGTCAACTTCTCCTTGGTGCAGCGCCTCTGTCCTCTTTGGATACCGCCGAGAACCGCTCCCTTCTCTCCTGTTACCGGCGGCTGATCGCTTATGATCCGGTCTCTGCTGCCGAACTACGCGGTCTCCACCCCGATGTCCGCTTCTGTCCGGATCCTCTCTTTTCCATGTACATGCCCTCCGTTCCTGCCCCTGTTTCCGATCCCTATCTTGTTCTGAGCGTCTCTCCGTCAGAAGAGTCTCCGCTCTTACTGGACAGTCTGGTACAGCTTCTTTCCCTGCTGCTGAACACCACCGCCCTGCGGCTTTTTCTCGTACCCTTTGTCTGTCATCCCGGATCTTCGAACCAGGAACTTCTTCATTCCTTAGCCCGTCTCTACCCGGACACCGAGCGGCTCCGCGTCCTGCCGGAATGCTCTTCTGTGCAGCTTCAGCTCCTGATGAAAAACGCCGACTTTACGATCACTTCCTTTCCCGCGCAGGCGCTTCTCTCCTACGCAGCTCTGACGCCCGCGCTTCTCCTTCACTCCTCCGTCCGGGCCCAGCGAATTGCCTCCGGTCTCTTCGGCAATACACGCTGTCATGTGCTACCGCCAGACCATATTCAGGATTCCCGTTCCCTGATTCGTGCTTTTCATGCGCTCCGATCCGATGCCGGCCGTATCCGGCGGATTCTTCAGCAAGAGATGCCGCATTACCGCAGTGAAAGCCTGAAGCTTCCTCAACTCATCACCGCTCCATACAAAAAAGGTCCTGACTTCTAAATCAGGACCTTTTTGTTCTGCTTTCTTAACAAGGCCGGACGGATACCTCTCCGGACTGCAATATCATACTCTCCCCAGAATCCAGACGCACCTGCAACGCGCCGTCGTCCAGAATCGTCTCTGCTATGCCCTCGTAACGTCTCTCGTCTCTCAGAAATGTCACCCGCTGTCCCAATATGAAGCAGCGCGCGCGGTACTCATCCATATGAGAATGCTTTCCCAGAGTCTCCTGGCGGCTCATGATCTCATGGATGATCCCAGCCGCAATCTGCGCCCGCGACGCTGAGGGCTCTTCTCCCTCAAATACAGATCCGGCCACCTTGCGTACTTCCTCTGGGAACTCCTCAATCGGCGTCGTCACATTGATTCCGATCCCCAGAACCAGGCTGTCAATCATCCCCGTCTCTACATCCGTGACCGCTTCTGTCAGAATTCCGCAGATCTTTTTTCCATTCAAAAAGATATCATTGACCCACTTGATTCCCGGCTTCTTGCCCGTGAGCTTCTCCAGGGTCTCACATACCGCCACTCCCGCCAGCGTCGTCACGTCCACTGCCAACGACGCGGCCAGATGCGGACGCAGCAGGATGGACATATAGAGTCCTCCGCCCTGCGGCGAAGCGAAACTGCGGCCCAACCGCCCCCGTCCCGCCGTCTGTCTGCCCGCGATGACAACTGTACCATGGGGCGCGCCGCCCGCGGCAAGCCGTTTGAGCTCCAGATTGCTGGAATCCAATTCTTCATAGACGAGCACCTGAACTCCGTCCTCTTCCACCATGGGCATAATTGCCTCCGCGCTGAGCTTATCACTCCGCGGACTCAGACAATACCCTTTTCTCGGCTGTGCGGCAATCTCATATCCATCTTCCATCAGGCTCTGAATGCTCTTCCACACGGCGGCTCTGGACGCGCCCAGGCGTTCCGCCAGTCTCTCTCCCGAAATATATTCTCCCTTGTGCTGTTCCAGTTCTGCCAGCACCTGCTGTTTGATCGCCATATTGATCCCCTCCTGAATAGATCCAGCATATCATATATTCTGCTGAAAAGCAAGTACAAGCACCGCAGGATCATCCAACAAAAAAGGGGACGCAGATTCTCTTCCGAACCTGCGTCCCCTTGCATACTCAGAACTGATTACACAATACCCTGTGCCATCATAGCATCCGCTACCTTGCGGAATCCAGCGATATTGGCTCCGGCAACAAAGTTGTCAGCCACACCGTATTCCTTAGCGGTCGCGCTCATATTTCCATAAATATTCTTCATGATCATATGCAGCTTTGCGTCTACCTCATCGAAGGTCCAGGACAGTCTCTGCGAGTTCTGGCTCATCTCCAGAGCGGATGTCGCAACACCGCCGGCATTGGCTGCCTTACCAGGCGCGAAGAGAATTCCGCTCTTCTGGAACAGCTCTACCGCTTCCGGAGTAGACGGCATGTTCGCGCCCTCCGCTACAGCGAAGCATCCGTTGGCCTTCAGATTCTTAGCATCCTCCAGATCCAACTCGTTCTGTGTCGCGCAAGGCAGCGCTACATCGCAGGGGATATCCCATACACGCTTGCCAGGGCGGTACTCAACGCCCTTCTTCTGCTCCGCATACTCACTGATACGGCCGCGGCGTACTTCCTTGATCTCCTTGACCAGATCCAGCGTAATGCCTTCCGGATCGTATACGGAACCAGAGGAATCGGACATGGATACGACCTTGGCGCCGAACTGCTGCGCCTTCTGTACCGCATAGATCGCAACATTACCGGAACCGGATACGCAGACTCTCTTGCCCTCCAGGCTCTGTCCCTTCTCCTTCAACATCTCTTCTGTCAGATATACCAGACCGAAACCTGTCGCCTCGGTACGTGCCAGAGAACCGCCATATGTCAGGCCCTTACCTGTCAGAACGCCCTCATACTTGCCCGTCAGACGCTTATACTGGCCATACAGATAGCCGATCTCACGTCCGCCTACACCAATATCTCCCGCAGGAACGTCCACGTCCGCGCCGATATGACGGTACAGCTCTGTCATAAAGCTCTGGCAGAATGCCATAACCTCACGATCGGATTTGCCCTTAGGATCAAAATCAGAACCGCCCTTGCCGCCGCCGATCGGCAGACCAGTCAGAGAGTTCTTGAATACCTGCTCAAAGCCCAGGAACTTGATTACATTCAGAGAAACCGTCGGATGCAGACGCAGACCGCCCTTATAAGGTCCGATCGCGCTATTGAACTGTACACGGAAACCACGGTTTACCTGTACATTGCCCGCATCGTCTACCCACGGAACACGGAACATGATTACACGCTCCGGCTCCACCAGACGCTCCAGAAGTCCAGCCTTCTCATAAGCCGGATTGGCGTCTACCGCCAGTCTCAAAGACTCCAGCACCTCATGTACAGCCTGCTGGAACACATTTTCTCCCGGGTTGCGCTGCGCAACCGTCTCCAATACTCTATCTACATATCCCATAGTTGTCATCCTTTCCTGTGTATATTTCTATAACGATGTTCAGTATACACGATTTTTTGCAGCTTTGCAATAGCAAACTTTCAAAAAAGCAAATTTTTCTTCTATTTTTTCGGATCCCGAAGATTTTTATGCTTCTACCTCTCCGGTAAAAACGGTTTCCGCCGGGCCCGTCATCCAGACCGCTTCTTGATCCCAACGGATCTTCAGTTCTCCGCCCTTCAGGCGTACTGTAATCTCCTCTTCCCGGTCGCAATAGCCCCGCAGAATCGCGGCAACCGCGCTTGCGCAGGCTCCAGTCCCGCAAGCGAGCGTTTCCCCGCTGCCCCGCTCCCAAACGCGCATTTGCAGGGTTTTACGGTCGATCACACGGATAAATTCTGTATTGACACCCTCCGGAAAGATCTCCGCCTTCTCAAACTTCGGGCCCACCTTGGTCAGTTCCAGGCTGTCCGGATCCTCACAGAACACCACACAATGCGGATTCCCCATGGATACGCAAGTAATTTCCCATTCTTTTCCATCAATCGGCACCGGCCTCCCTATAATCTCACTTTCCGGAAGCGCCACCGGAATTCGCTCCGGTGCAAGTTCGGCCTGTCCCATATTCACGGTGACACCTGTCACCTGTCCATCCTTCACCTGCATCTGCAGGACCCGGATCCCGCTCCTGGTCTCCACGGCGATCTCTTCTTTTCTGGCCAGACCGCTGTCATACAGGTATTTGCCCACGCAGCGGATTCCATTGCCGCACATTTTACCCTCACTGCCGTCCTGATTAAAGATCCGCATCCTGGCATCCGCGCACGCGGAAGGCTCGATCAGAATGATCCCATCCCCGCCGATTCCAAAGTGATATCTGGACAATCTGCGGCTGAGCGCCTCCGGATCTGCTATCTTCTGCTTAAAACAATCAAAATAAATATAATCATTCCCACAACCATGCATCTTGGTAAACTGCAGCTTCATAGAATCCCTCCTTTTTGCAATTATTATATCAGAACTTTCACGAATGTAAAGAAGCAATTTTATCCCAGGACAGAATTCTGCCTCAGCTTCCGATACTGCCCCGGCGTAATCCCCTCAAACTTTTTAAATACTCGCAGGAATGTCGTGCGGGAGGGAATCCCCACCATCTCCTGAATCCGCTCCATCGTCTCCGTTGTCTCACTGAGGAGTTCTTTTGCCTTTTCAATCCGCACATAGTTGATATAATCTGAAAGATTCCAGTTCATCGACTCCTTAAACAGCTTGGACATATATTTAGAGGAATATCCCATATGTTCCGCAATGGCACCCAGTGAAATATTTTCCTGATAATGCCCGGCGATATAATCACAGACCGCCGTTATGATCCGGTTGTCCGTATTCACCGTCATATTATTGGTGCTTTGCAGCAGCATACGGAAGCGCTCCATCAGGATCTCCTGCATCTGTAAAATATTGCAATTCAGCAGATCGATCGGCATCTGCACCGAGAGCGTCGCGGACAAACTGATCGACGCCGTACGGTACAGACGCTCAAACAGCTGCCGGCATCCCCTCCAGCTGTAATTTTTCTGTACACTCTGATCCAGCAGAACCTCCAGTGTTTTCTTCAGCTCCGGCAGATCCCCCTGCCGGAGCTGCCCCAGAAGCTGCGCTTCCTCGGACGGATGATATTTGATCTGTGTCCGCAGCGGCGCCTCTCCAAACTGCGGGCTGCTGGAAATCCGTCGATACATAGCATACTCCAGCCCCGTTCTGGCTTCATCATACACTTCCTGCAGCTCACACAGCGTCTGAACCCTGCTGACACCGATATAAGGGATAAACCATTGCTCATCATTGCGCAGAATCTCCAGAATCTGCGTAATGCAGCGCCCGCACCGCTCCTCTTCCTCCGCGTTGACCAGCACCAGAAATCCCAGCTCTCCATGACCTACAATCCCGATGGGCGCGACACTGTAAAAAACGCTTTCTACCAGCGTCTGTACCGCCTTCATCAGCCTTCTTTTTTCAATTTCCTTCTGCTCTTCAAATCTTTCCGTAAACTCAAACTGCAGGATAAAGCACTGCAGGACATCACTCTTAAAGTTATACCGATTGGCAAACGATTTCTCAAACGCTTCCTCACTCTGTTCCAGCTTGCTGTACAAACAGTATAAAAGAACGCTGGATTCCATATCCGCGGAGTACTCGTCCAGAAGCTGCGTATAATCCTCCGTAATCCGTTCGACATCCTCCTGCAGCTTTTTCAGGGCCCGCTTATTCTGCCCATCCATACTGCCCGCGGGATGGCGCATCTTTCTGCGCACCTTGTCCATCGTATTCTGCAGATAATGCAGTGGATTGTAAAGAACATAGGAGAAAACAAATGACATCAAGAAACTCAGTATCACAATAAAGAGACACATACATCCTGTAAAGAACAGGATTTCATTGCTCCCCTTCATATACTCTTCTTCCGGCATTCCAAAGGTCAGGGTCCATCCATTTCCCATCCGCACCGGTTCCGCCGCTGTATAGTTCTCTTCCCATCGATACGCGCTCTGTACTGTCCCCTCTTCATTTTTCAATATATATCCCATCCGCTGCGCTTCACAGATACCCCGAAGCTCCGCGGTAAAAATCTTCATATTCACATTGATGACAACTACAGTCTTCAGCCCATTGACATACCGGCTGGTAACAATCGGCAGAATCTCCTTGGTGCTTCCCATCGAATACGGACACTGCACCACCGTAATCGGCAAAATCCGCACAGAATGCGGCGCGTCCAATAGTCCGTCCCATTCCTGTGCCGGCACACCATCGTAGATGTAAAGCCTGTTATAATACATGTCCTTGGACACCATGCCCTCTTCCGTAAAGCCTTTTTCTGAGGCATTGTACAAAAAGATCGTATCCACCGCCGACATCTGTTTTTTCGTCTCCTCCAGAATCGCCGGTATCTGAAACATCTCGATCTTCTCGGATATGTCCGCTTCTTCATATATCCGCCAATATCTCTTAATATAAAAATGATTGAGCAGATTCTGTCCCGCACCGTACAGGTTTTGATACTGCTCGTCCAGCGCCGCAGCGTACTGCCCTTCCCAGGCGCGAAGCTGTATCTTCGCCTCCTTTCGGGCGTCTTCCGCCGCGTTATGATAGATCAGGATTCCCATTCCCAATACCAGAAAATCAAACAGCAAAAAATACGATAGAATCGCGAAATACAGCTTACGCTCCCGAATTATTCTCTGTATCTTTTGTCTTAAACGCTCCATCCTATCCTCCTGATCCGTGTTTGCAAAAAACCACAATGGGAACCCAAAGCGTCCCCTGTCATCTGACAGAGGACGCCCGGCTTCCCTGCATCCACTCAATCTTTATTTGCCCATTGCCGCATTATAGGCATCGTTGTAGATCTTTTCCATCTCTTCCGCACCGGCGGCTCTTGCCTGGTCGATCACTGCCTGATAATTCTCTACCGGCTCCAGACCCATAATGTACTTATCCCACTCCTGAGATACGATGTTCTCAACCGTTGTCTTCAGTTCATTATAGCGTGTCGTAGCCTCTTCTGACAGAGAAGGCTCATATACCGGCTCACGCATTCCCGGATCATTGGCGATCATCTGATTGCCTGCCTCACGCTCTGCCTTAACATCGTCTGCCATCGCGTATACGCGGCACTGTACGCCCGGCGTATCATCCACATACGGTGTGAAGTCCAGCAGGCCTACGCCCAAATAGGACTGAATCTCATAATACGGAGAATTGTACTCCGGGCTGTTGAACTTCTTCAGCAGCTCTTCACGGATCACCGGCTTACCATCTACATAATCAAAGGTCTCGCCCGGCTTACCGTATGCGAAAACATCGCATCCTTCTTCGGAATATGCCCAGTTCAGCAGCTGCAGAGCGGGTGTCTGGTTCTTGCTGGAGGTCGCGACCACATACAGAGAACCATTGTGCTGATTGTAATAGAAGTTTCTTGTCTGTCCCAACTCGTTGGTCAGCGTAGGAATCGCTGCCAGATGATAATTCGGATTCAGCGTTTGCAGAGCCGCGTTGAAGTCCGTCGCAAAACCGGCATTGTCAAAATACATCAGCGCCTGACCAGAGCTCATCTTTTCCTTCCACTGATCTACCGTCATCGTCGCGTAGTCAGGATCCAGAAGTCCTTCTGCGTACAGCTTGTTCAAATAGCTCAGAACATACAGGAAATGCTCATTGGCCGGTCCGTATACCCAACGGCCGCCGTCGATATCCGCGTCATAGTACATATCGGAGCCGGAGCCCAGAGGATATGCCATACAGTCCAGAACCTTACGGGTCGAAGTTGTGCTGCCGCCCTTGCGGTTGGTCAGCGGAACCAGATCCGGGTTCTTTTCTTTGAATACCTTCAATACTTCATACAGCTCATCAAAGCTGGTCGGGGTCTTCAGGCCATACTCTTCCAGAAGATCCGTACGGATTACTGGCAGCTGTCCTCCACGCTCGCCCCAACGGGACAGAACAGGGAATCCATACAGATTGCCGTCGATCTCATATGCCGCGGGCATGGACTCGACTCCCTCGTAGACCGCCCAGAAGTCTCCCAGCATATCCTTATGCTCTGTCAGATTGACGAACATATCCTGTCTCGCGTAGGTCTTCAGATCGGACAGGCTCACCTTCATGATGTCCGGCATCTGATCGGTGCTGATCAGGACCTGCTTCTTATCGTTATAACTGGCTGCGGGCGCTGCTTGGATATCGATCTTGATGTTCAGCAGCTCCTCAATATACTTGATCTTAACACTATCGGTGCGGATGACCTGAGAAGCATTCTCTTCCTTCATCACCGTCAGTGTTACCAGCGAATCCTGTACCGGCAGATTGGCCGTCTCGTCGCCTCCCGCCTGACTGGATTCTTCTGCAGCGCTTGCTTCGCTCTTGCTGCTCTCTTCCGTCTTGCTTGGTGTCTGACTGTCGTTCTTAGAGGAATTGCCGCCGTCCTGCGCACAGCCCAACAATGAGCTTAATACCAGTACCAGCGCCATTCCCAGACACAACATTTTTTTCATGCTTTCTTCCTCCTTATTGATTTTATGCTAAAGCCCACAGGCCGTCAGCCCTTCAGAGAACCGATCATAACTCCCTTGACAAAATATTTCTGCACAAAGGGATATACTACCAAAATCGGCAGTGTCGTGAACATGATGACCGCTGCCCGCAGTGTCGAATCCGTCACCGTAAAGCTGGTCGAACCGCCCGACTGGCTGGCTTCCTCAGAGAAGAGTCCGGAGATCAGCTTGTTTCTCAGGATGATCTGCAGCGGATACTTATCCTTGGAATCCAGGTACAGCATAGCGCTAAAGTAGCTGTTCCAATGAGATACCGAATAGAACAGCACCATCGTTGCCAGCACCGCCTTGGACAAGGGCAGTGCGATACGGAACAGGATTGTGAAGTCGTTGGCTCCGTCCAGCTGCGCTGACTCAAACAGCGACTCCGGCAGTGACTGAAATGAAGTCCGGATAATGATCATGTTATAGGTATTGATCGCTACCGGCAGTACAATAGCCCACATCGTATCCATCAGCCCCAGTTCTTTGACCACCAGATACGAAGGGATCATTCCTCCGCTGAAGAACATCGTCACAACAATCATTCCGGTAAAGAACTTTTTCCCGGAAAAGGTCCTTCGGGACAGCGGAAACGCGCACAAGCAGGACATAATGATGTTGATCAGCGTCCCGACCACGGTATATAGCACCGAGTTCCACAGGGACCGGAAGAGCTGCGGATCGCTCGTAATCGATTTGTAGGAATCAAAGGTAACACCGATCGGATACAGCCGCACCTTGCCTTGCATTACCATCATTCCGTTACTGATCGAAGTGATCAGCACATAATACAGCGGGTAAAAGGTGATCAGTGTAATCAGTATCAGTACAAACGCGTTCAATCCGGTAAAGAAGCGGCTGCCGGCGGAACTCCCAATCATTTTTTTCTTTGCCATATGAGCTCCTCCTTACCACAGTGATGTCTCGCCGACGCGGCGGGATATGAAATTGGCGGTTGTTACAAAGATCAGCGCGACCAGGGACTTGAAGAGTCCGACGCCGGTTGCGTAGCTGAAGTTGGCTTCCTGAATACCGACCCGATATTCATATGTCGAGATCACGTCCGATACCACCTGATTGCTGCTGGTCATCATCAGCAATATTTTCTGGAAGGAAACATTCATTATATTACCTGTTTCCAAAATAAACATAATCGTGATGGTCGGAGCAATTCCGGGCAGCGTCACATGCAGCATCTGTTTCCATCGGTTGGCACCGTCAATCTGCGCCGCCTCGTACAGCTCGGCCTCTACCGCCGACAGCGCTGACAGATAGATGATCGAACCCCAGCCTGCCGACTGCCATATTCCGGATGCTATGTATACGGAACGGAAATACTTTGGCTCCGATAAGAATCGGTATGGCCCCATGCCGAAGATACCCAGAACCTCATTAACCACTCCATCTGTGGACAAAAACGTAGACAGCATACCCACAACAACAACGACTGATAAGAAGTGCGGCAGATAACTGATTGTCTGCACCAGCTTCTTAAACTTGTTATTGGTCACCTCATTGAGCATCAGCGCCAAAATGATCGGCACTGGGAAACTCCACAGGAGGTTATACACATTTATCACAATTGTATTGGTGAAAACCTGCCAGAAATACGGATCCGCTATAAATCGGTTAATGTACTTAAATCCGACCCATTGGCTTTTCCAGATTCCTCCCTTGATGCTATAATCTTTAAACGCCAATGTCACACCGTACATCGGCAGATAATGAAACAGCAGATAGAATAGAAATGGCAGCAAAAACATCAGATACAGGTACTTATCCCGGGCGAATGCTTTCTGAAACGCCTTCCAGCACCTTCCTGACTGCTTTTTCATAGAATCCCTCCTCGCAATTTATACTTTAGTTATATCTGTTCTGTCCAAAAATTACAAGTATCATTTCCGGATATTCTGTTTCATTTCTCCATCTGGATGGCTTCTGCCGCAATGATGTGGAAATATGATAAAATATTCCCAATTGCTTCTTGCCAGTATCTCAAATCTTCTATATAATAAAATTAGCTGTATAGCTGTATAGATATAAACTATTCCAAAGGGGGTTATTCTATGTATAGTCAGATTACCAACCACTACCATCCCGGTATCAAGCGTCCCAAGCTCTATACCGAGCAGCAGGTTCTCTGGGCGCCGCATCCGGGCTGGGGCTATGCCCACCATGCCCAGATCGTATGGTTCAAGGGCCGCTATTATGTCATGTTCAGCAGCGGCCGCTTCAATGAGGACGACACCGGCCAGCGTATCATGTATACCTCTTCTGAGGATTTTGAAACCTGGACCGAACCGGAGATTCTGATCGATTCCATGCCGGGCGTATACGGTGATGCCGTAGCGATTCCACGCTGCTGGCACACGGACGGCAATACACTGATCGCATATTATCTGCACTTTGAATACACTGAAGACTGGATCGTAGACGGTAACCGCAAGCCCGGCAGCAAAGGACGCATGAATTGGGGGCATTCCATGATCACCTCTGAGGACGGCATCCATTGGTCCGATCCGCAGCCGAGCGAGAATGAAGCGGGCAATCAGCGGCCCCGCGCCCTACTCTCCGGACGTCTCCTGTGTCCCGGCGGCACCAAGCTTGCCTACACCGATGACCCCACCGGCATGACCGGCTGGAAAAATGTTGCCTGCTGCGATCCCCGCTACCCGAACAAGGCCGTCGCGGAAGACGGAGACGGCACCACCGCTTCCGGTATCGTCAACAACACAACCGTCGGTCTGTGCGAAGCCGACTTCGTACAGCAAAAGGACGGTACCATCTGGATGCTCATGCGCAGCGGCACCAACTATCTGTGGGCCAGCAAGAGCACGGATGACGGCGAAACCTGGACGCTCCCCGAACCCACCAAGTTTACCGACAACCGCACCAAATTCGCGTTGGGCCAGCTCCCTAGCGGCAAATACTTCTATGTCGGCACGCCGGGCACGCGCCACGTCCTCGCCCTCTCCCTTTCGGACGACGGCATCGACTACAATCAGCATTTCCTGCTGGACGACACCCAGTACAAAGGCAAAGTAATTGGACTGGACAAAAACGGCATCTATGGTTATCCATCCGTCCTGATTCGCGACGGATACATGCATATCGTATTCTCACTCTGCAAGGAGACCATCGTCGCCATGCGGCTGCCATGCGAGACGTTGTAAGGACACTCTGGTGATTCAATCACATACATGCAAAAACAGGATACTTAGTATCCTGCCTGTGCGAGTTTTTACATCTTTTCTCTCGTGACATGTAGCTTCGCTTTTAGCTTTCCTCTAGAGAAAAGCCTCTGCTCGGCAGATAAGATTCTCAAGATTAAAGTACGTATATTCAATTATTTTTTATTATGAAGAAAATGCATCTACTATAATATCTACTATTATGTTCGTTGTCAAAAGGTCACCAAAATCGATTACTGGTATTTTCGTAAACGCTGTCAGTTGTTTCTTTATTTCTTCATATCTTGCCGTCTGATCGATGTTTTCATTTATAACAACCGATCCAACTAAACTCCTTTTAATTATAGGATATATAACAATTGCTATACAGCTTAAAGCGACACTCGCTTCAATATACTGTATTGTTCTATAATATAATCTAATCTTACATATGGATATGGTTCATACATAAAATTAGTTATGTTATTATGTTCTTTACACATCATCAATTTGCCCGTGTTTATTCCCAATTTTTTATCCACTAATAAATCCCATATCTTATTAAAATAAAGTAAAATTTTCCCCACCCCTAGCACCTCCTATGATTCATAAAACTGTGCCTGTGCTTGCCACAATGTCCTATACATGCCTTCTTGGTTGACTAGCGCCCCATGATTTCCTTTCTGTATGACTCTGCCTTGATCTAATACAAGAATCTGTTGACAAAATCGACAGCTTGATAATCGATGAGAAATATATATGACCATTTTGTCTGATGTCATACAATGAAAACTTTCATATACCTCAGCTTCTGTACGCGGATCTAGTGCTGCTGTCGGCTCATCCAATATCATACAAATACCATTTCGATATAATGCTCGTGCAATTGCTATTTTCTGAGCTTCTCCGCCTGAAATTTCCACGCCATCGCCGTCAAATTTTTTATACAATGCCGTTTTTAACGTAACCTGTTTATTTTGCATCCAATGCTCTAGTCCTACATCTTTAATGACTGTATTTACGCGTTCAGATATATAGTTTTCCTGACAGCCAATAACTTCTCCCATAGACAATGCCGGTAAGGAGAAATCCTGAAACACCGCACTGATTAAACTTCTATATTTCCATAAAGAAAGATTTTGAACATCTATTCCATTTAATTGAATACATCCTTTTTGTGGTTTAAAAAATCGGCATATAAGCTTAATCAATGTGCTTTTACCTGAGCCATTAATTCCAACAATCGCCGTCGACTCTCCCTGACGAAATGTACAAGAAATATCTTTAAGTATCCATTCATCGTTTTCAGAATATCGGAATGACACGTTTTTTACTTCTATAATATATGGTCCTTCCGGAAAATCTACTTTTTCTTTCTCTGTTTCTTCCGGTATATCCATTAACGTAAAATACGGTTCTAATAGTTCTCCAAAAATCATCAACTCACCTATAATACTAACCAGTGCCAGTATGGCTTGTGTAAAAATCCTTATACTGTTTATATATACTACTACCATACCAACACTAATTTCTTTACTGATCGCCTTCATAATTGCTAATCCATAAATCCCTATGTCCAATAGGCCGTTACAAAATGCAGAAATGCAAGGAATCATGGCTTTTTCCCTACCTAATTTTTTTAAAAGCCTATATCCGATGGATGAACTCCACAGCTTTTCAAAAGTGGTACACAAATATTTCCCTAATCCATATAATCGAATCTCTTTCCCAAAATGATAATCTGAAATCATTTGCATATAAGCAAATGCACTTCCATTGGCTGCATTCGCCTGCCGATTTAATTCTGCTATTTGATGATTTTTCTTCGTCTGTAAAAGAAAAGAAAAAACAGCTAAAATTATAGACATAAAAAGTAAGATTATTAAAGGCCAGGGTCCAGTCCAAAATGAGTAGCTTACCGCCTGCCGGCTTACTGTAAAAATCTGTATAAATGTTATAAATGCAAACAATAAACTAAATATGCCTTGAATAAACTGTTGTATTCGGGGTATTAATGTCTCAAACTGAAGTCCTCTCATTTTCGCTTGTTCTATATTCCTCCGAGCTTCTTGAACACGATTGGACATATTATCACTTAATGAAAATTTCATTTGGTGTATGCACATTTTATTCTCAAAACTCAAACTAAATTGTTTTAAAAGAATTTCTTGTCTACGAGTCAATGTTGTTTTTACCAACAGAATTCCAGCATTAAGCCCCATCGCCCATAGTGCATACACAATCATAACTTTCCATTTGCTTCCTACCAAAAATGAATCAATGATTTTTTGTGAGAAAATAACATTAACAAATGGTTGTGCTGCTGATAAAAGATTTATCACAACAAGTACAATCACTAGCATCGGAGCCATTGAAAATAGGCTATGAATTGCACGTATAACTTTTTTCATTTATATTATGCCTCCTTGTAATATTGGCTCTGCAAAGCAAACATCTCTGCATATACCCCCTTTTGCTTCAAAAGCTGCAAATGAGTTCCTTCCTCTATTATCTCTCCTTCTTTTAGGACAAGAATTCTATCACAAAATTGCGTGGATGCCAACCGATGAGATATAAACAATGCGCTCCTTCCTTCTGTCATAGCCTTGTATTGTTGATAAAATTCCTGTTCTGCCAACGGATCCAATGCTGCTGTCGGCTCATCCAAAAGCAGTATCGATGCCCCCTGATATAAGAGCCGATACAATGTTCTTGCCAGAATTAACCTTTGTTCTTGGCCTCCAGAAAGCATTTTCCCTTCTTTACTCAATAATTTTGTAACTGGTATATCTGTGCTTGGAAAAACATCCCCCAATCCAACAGATTCGAGACAATTGATAATCTCATCTCTTTTCGTCTCTGCTTGCTGGAATGCTACATTTTCACCTACTGTCATAGGCAGAATATGAATATCCTGGAAGGCTACTGCATAATATGTTTGTAATTCTTCTTTTGCAATTTTTTCTCCATTTATCAACAGTTCACCCTCTGTTGGCGTATACAAACCACATAAGATCTTGACTAGTGTTGATTTGCCTGCGCCATTCTCACCTACTAACGCAATTCTCTCTCCTGGTTCCACAGTTAGATTAATATTTTTTAGGATCTCTGGCCCATCTGTCTGATATTTAAAGGATATATGCTTCAATTCTATCCGGGGAGTATTCACGCAAAGCTTCTTTTCAGCCTTACCTATCTCCGGCAGCTTCATATACTCGTAAAATGCTTCGACCTCCCTGCTCTTTTGAGAAGCCTGAGCAAAGCCTGACGATAAGCGCATCATAAATGCCGAGAAGCCCGTAATTGCTCCAAAATAAAAAGTAAATTCAGAGATATTCAATTGATTAGAAAATAGTCCCTTAAAAATGCAATAATACGCAAGCCCATCCCTAATAATCAGTAAAACCGTATCCAAAATTCCAATAAATAAATTATATTTTGTAAGCCGTTTTGTCCAAGCTATTCGTTCCCCGATCATACTATATAATTTATCTTTCAGCCATTTTTGCATCGAATAAAGTTTAATATCTTTATTACTTCTATCACTTCGTGTATACGAAAACAAATAATCTAGTTTCTTTTCAACATCAATCCACGCATCCTTTTGATTATGCTGCTGTTTCAAAATATAATTTATTATTATCAAATGTCCTGCAGATAATGTAATCAAGACAAAAACGACCCATACCTCTAATAAAGCAATCACTCCCGTATACAAAATAATGCTGCAGAAACAACTCCACAGTGTTCCTAAACATACAAGTAGTCCTGTAACCCCCTGCGCATCGTTTGTCAACGTCCGCAATACATACTGAAAACGATTCTGTCCCTCTTTACTTTCTATATAGGCATAACTCAATTTCATATTTTTATGGAATAAGTCAGCCAAATAATGAATCTTATTATTCATCAAATGTGTATCAAAATCTGCGTTTATATATGCATTTATTATATTACATACCATTAAAATCACAATCAGACTGATAGTCTCCATCCACATACGTTCTATTGGAAGTTCTCCCGTTATCCCTTTCAGAGTTACAACCGGGAGATACATACTAATAAATGGGGTAGCAACCCCAATTATCGTCTGAAGAAGCAATATACCAATAATTGCTTTCTCATATTTCCATGTTCTTGATAAGATATATATAACATTTTTCATAATCAATTTATATTCTCCATTCTATTCTATTAGGCTCCTTAAGTCGATAAATCGACTTAAGGAGCCTGTACGTATCCATGACTCATTCATCCCTCGATCGCGAAATTAAAGAGCTCTCCATACTCCGCGCCTTCCGCATACTGATAGATTACCGAATAGTATGCCAGTATCATATCTCCAAGTCTACAATAAGACACACTGGCATCATAATCAATCGCGCTGCTCTGATGCTTTTCAATATAATCCTTTAGCAGCTCTTCCAGCTGCTGGCGCTGTACATCCGTAATCCTATCCAGATCACAGTAATACACACGAAACCACAGAACTTCTCCTGTTTTACTGATATTGACCAGGATCGAGTCCGATAAATATTCATCTATCGGTCTGTCCAGGAATAACTCATATCGGTCTCCGTACTCATAATACTTTACCAATTCAAAATCTTCCAGTTGGGAGATCTGATCCCTATATAAGCTCGTAAATAACTGCTTTGCTTCTTCGGGAGCTAACCTTGTACCTGCCCCTAACCCCGTATTTTCTTGTCCATCACTACCAGAATAATATATCAGCTGCTGTCTTTCATTAAATGAATATTTTTCCCCGTTCTCAGTCTGATACGACCACCTTGGCTCTATCAGTGTACTATAATTTTCACCTTTTGTTATGATCTTTACCTCCAAATTATCCGGTTCACTTTTTGTCCGCGCGTCCTGCACCTTATCATTGATGCTCTCTCTCATCTGGACCCATCCTTGATTTTCACTGCTTTCATCTCTTTCCACGCCAAAAGAAGAGCTGTCTTCTGCTCCTTTCTCGTCTTTCTGAAAATCGCAGCCCTGGATAATACTTCCGACCAAAATCAGTATCAAAAATACACAGCATATTCTCTTCATCCCGTATTCTCCTTTCACCTCAAACTGCCCCACGCACTTAACATTCAGCTTTCCAATGGCCTCTATATCTAGCTTTATCGTATCATACAAATCGGCCGTTCGCAATCGTTTTCTTGTAAATCTTTCTCTTTGCTTCTATTTTCGTCCATTTCTTACAAATTCGCTTT
>CABUPM010000006.1 GCA_902493345.1 uncultured Eubacteriales bacterium
TGGAGACAGCGGATCAGGTATTCCGGGCGGCAGATCGAGGGAAACTCATGAAAGCCGGGAGCCATACGGTACACTACGGAAGGGCGGTGGATCCTGGTACGGGAGAAGTACTGGATGAAGTCCTGGCGTTGGTCATGCGTGCTCCCAAAACCTTTACCAGAGAAGATGTGGCCGAGATCCATTGCCATGGAGGAATGTATCTTTTAAACCGTGTGCTGCAGGCGATACTGGAAAACGGCGCGCGTCTGGCGGAACCGGGAGAATTTACCAAGCGGGCTTTTCTGAACGGCAGAATTGACTTATCACAGGCAGAATCCATTATGGATATGATCAGCGCAAAGTCAGAATTGTCCCTAAAGGCAGCGTCCAGGCGTCTGGAAGGACGGCTCGGACAGAAAATCCAGGAATACCGGAAGAAGCTGATGGATCTTCTGGTGCTTTTGGAGGTCGAGATTGACTACCCGGAGTATGAGATCAAAGAGGTACAGCAGATCAATCAGATGGAACAGATGCAGGAGCTTCTTACAGAGCTGGAGGCGCTGTATCGGACAGCCGATACCGGAAGAATGCTGAACGAAGGCATCCGGATTGCGCTAGTAGGCCGTCCCAATATGGGAAAGTCTACGCTTCTGAACGCGTTTTTGGGAGAAGACCGGGCAATCGTTACGGAGATTCCGGGAACCACGAGGGATACGCTGGAAGAGGGTATGAATCTGGACGGAATTCCGGTACAGCTGATTGATACGGCAGGGATCCGGGAAGCACAGGATCCGGTGGAACGAATCGGCGTTCTACGGGCCCGTCAGACGATCGAAAACAGCGATCTGGTACTTTTATTGCTGGAAGCCTCCGCAAGGCCCTTAAACGAGGATCTGGAGCTTCTGGAGGAGGTTCAGAAGCGTCCGTACCTGATCGTCAGAACCAAGATGGATTGCAGCGACACTGTAACGGAATTCGGAGACTCCATTCAGAGTATCGTTATCTCGGCGGAGACCGGAGACGGTATGCAGGAACTGAAGCGACGGATCCGGGATATGGTGATAAGCGGAACGGTAGAAGCGGCGGACGGAGTATATCTGGGAAATATCCGGCAGAAGCAGGCGGTCGGTGGAGCGATAGAAGCGATCCGGCAGGGAATAAACACAATGAAGCAGGATTTGGGGACGGATCTTGTCAGTTCGGATTTACAACGGGCATATGATCTCCTGGGCGAGTTGACGGGAAACAGTGTACGGGAGGATCTGACGGACGAAATCTTTTCAAGATTCTGCCTGGGAAAGTGAGGCAGTCTATGTATCAGGAAGAAGCAATCGACGTGGCTGTGATCGGCGGAGGACATGCCGGATGTGAAGCGGCTTTGGCGGCGGCCCGTATGGGGATGAAGACGGTGCTGTTCGCGATCAATTTGGACAGTATCGCGATGATGCCCTGCAATCCCAGTATCGGAGGAACTTCGAAGGGACATTTGGTGCGGGAAGTCGACGCGCTGGGCGGAGAGATGGGACGCAATATCGATAAGACCTATTTACAGTCCAGAATGCTCAATACTTCTAAGGGACCGGCGGTACACTCTCTCAGGGCTCAGGCAGACAAATTCCGCTATAAAGAAGCGATGAAAGAGGTTCTGGAGCATACGCCGGGTCTGCGGATCCGGCAGGCGGAGATTGCGGATCTGGATGTACAGGATCATGTGCTGAAGGGTGTGATCACAGCCGCGGGAGCGTATTATCCGTGTAAAACAGCGATTCTGGCAACAGGAACGTATCTGCGGGCGCAATGTATTCATGGGGAGTACCGCAAGCATTCCGGACCGAACGGCCTGGCAGCGGCGGATCTTCTGACAGATCGTCTGAAGGCTCTGGGGCTGTCTATGCGCCGATTCAAGACGGGAACACCGGCGCGGGTCGACGGCAGAACCGTTGATTTTTCCAAGATGGAAAAACAGGGCGGAGATGAGAGGATTGTTCCCTTTTCCTTTACCAACCGTCCGGAAGACATCGCGAGAGAGCAGCTGCCGTGCTATCTGACCTATACGACGCCCAGAACGCATCAGATCATCCGGGAGAATCTGCACCGCTCACCGCTGTATTCCGGTGTGATTCACGGGATTGGACCGAGATATTGTCCTTCCATCGAAGATAAGGTCGTACGATTCGCGGATAAGGAGAGGCATCAGGTATTTTTGGAGCCGGAGGGCGAGCATACCAATGAGTACTATGTACAGGGGATGTCTTCGTCTTTGCCGGAGGACGTGCAGAGGGATATGCTGCGGACGCTGATCGGCATGGAAAATGTACAGGTGATGCGTACCGGATATGCGATCGAATATGACTGCATTGATCCGCAGGAGCTGGATCTCTCCCTGCATATCAAATCCATAGAAGGATTGTATTCCGCGGGACAGTTTAACGGAAGCTCCGGCTACGAAGAAGCGGCAGCGCAGGGACTGATGGCAGGGATCAACGCCGCATTGTGGATTCAGGGAAAGAAACCGTTTGTACTCAACCGCAGCGAAGCGTATATAGGCGTATTGATTGACGATCTGGTGACCAAGGGAACCAACGAGCCGTATCGGATGATGACATCGCGGGCAGAGTACCGCTTGCTGCTGCGTCAGGACAACGCGGATCTGCGGTTAACGGAAAAAGGTTACGAATTGGGACTGATCCCGCAGGATCGGTATGAAGCCTTTTTACAAAAGAAAAAGAATATCGAAGAGGAGCTGCGGCGGGTTCGGGAGACGACTCTGGGCGGAAGCCGTAAGGTCAACGAAATACTGGAAGGAGCCGGGACATCTCCGCTGAAGATGGGAGTTCCTATGGCAGAGCTCCTGAAGCGTCCAGAGATCAGCTATGAGGCTCTGGCGCCGGTGGATCCGGAGAGACCGGAGCTGGATCCTCTGGTGATAGAGCAGGTGATGATTCAGATCCGATATGAAGGATATATCGAAAAACAGCTGGAACAGGCAGAAAAATTCCAAAAAATGGAAAATAAACTTCTTCCGCAGAATCTGGATTATACCAAGATCAAGGGGCTCCGGATTGAAGCGGCGCAAAAGCTGGAAAAGCTTCATCCGGCATCGGTTGGACAGGCATCCAGAATTTCGGGTGTATCCCCAGCGGATATCAGTGTGCTTTTAGTATATTTGAAACAAGGAAAACGATAATGGAGCAATGGATCAGGAGTTTACAGGAAAAGGCAGAAGGACTGAGGCTGGACGGTAAAAAGGCAGAACTTCCGATAACAGCGCAGCAGGCGGAAGAACTGTATCGGTATATGGAGCTTCTCTTGCGCTGGAATGAAAAGATGAATCTGACGGCGCTGACCGATCCGATGGATATTTTAAGCAAGCATTTTCTGGACAGCGCGGCAGGCGGAGCCTTATTGCCTGCGGGAAGTATCGCGGATATCGGGACCGGCGCCGGATTTCCCGGGGTGGTTCTGAAGATTTTGAACCCGGAGCATCCGGTTGTGTTGATGGACGCACTGCAGAAAAGACTTTCTTTTTTACAGGAGGTCTGTTCCGAGCTTGGACTGCAGGATGTGGAGCTGGTCCATGAACGGGCAGAAGAGGCAGGGCAGAAAAAGGAATACCGCGCTCAGTATGACTGTGCGGTATCCCGTGCCGTCGCGCCCCTTCCGGTTCTTCTGGAATACTGCATTCCGATGGTTAGGACCGGAGGAGTCTTTCTGGCCTATAAGGGTCCTGCGCTTCAGGAAGAGCTGCATGCATCCGCGCACGCATTGGGACTCTTAGGCTGTACTGTGGAAAGTGTGCATAAGATTACGCTGGATGGCGAAGATTGGGAGCACATGATTGCGGTCATCCGGAAGGAAAAGCCGACGCATCCGATCTATCCGAGGAGACAGGCAAAGATTAAAAAGGATCCGCTATAAGGATCTTTCCCTCGCATACATAGGTCCTCATTGCAGGGCCGAAATTAAGGAGGGAATCCGTATGAAACAGTTTGACGAAAAGACATATGGAAAAATGCAGGTGGCAGTCATCGATTCCAATCAGGTGCTGCCCAATCCGTATCAGCCGCGGCGAGTATTTGATGCCCTTGCTATGCAGGAGCTGGCAGATTCTATACGGCAGCACGGTGTGATGCAGCCCATTAGTGTCCGCCGGGTGGGCGCGTATTATGAGCTGATTGCCGGAGAACGCAGGCTTAGGGCCTCGAAAATGGCGGGATATTCGACCATTCCGGCGATTGTTTTTGATCAGGACGATCAGGAGAGTGCGTTAATTGCGCTGGTAGAGAACATCCAGAGGCAGGATCTGAATTTTTTTGAGGAAGCGGACGGGTATCGGAATCTGATGGAAGATCATGGGCTGACGCAGGAGGAGATTGCTAAGGTCGTCGGAAAGAGTCAATCCGCGGTGGCCAATAAGCTGCGCCTCCTGAAGCTTGCGCCGGAGATACGTAAGGTACTCCTGGAGCAGCATCTGACAGAACGTCATGCCAGGCTGCTGCTGAGAATTCCGGAGCCTGAGCGATGGGGGTATCTTAGAAAGATTGTAAGCGACGGATTGAATGTGGCACAGAGTGAACGGCTGGTAGAGGAAGGATTGGATATGCCGGAGAAACCGGCAGCGCCTCAGGCGGTACAGCGCACGGAAAAGATCCGGCGAAGCTTAAATGTCAAGGGGTACTTTAAGGATATCCGCCTTTTCAGCAACACCGTAAAGAAGGCAGTGGATATGATGAAAACGTCAGGTGTGTTGGTGGATATGGAAGAGGAAAAGCGGGAGGATTGCTATGAAATGAGAATCCGCATCCCGATGCGGTAAGATTTTATCAAAAAGGGCCTTTTCATAGGGCCCTTTTCTTGTAACTAAGGGAAAATTCTGATATAATATGGATATTCAGGAAAGGAGTGAAGAAAATGCTGAAGGGCATTTGGAAAAGCGGCAGTGAGGATTTATCCGACGCGTTTGATTTACGAAGACATATCTTTATAGAAGAGCAAAAAGTTCCCGTGGGCCTGGAATTTACAGGGGATGACACGGAGTATGAGCACCTAATCATCTATGATGACGGAGAGGCTGTCGCAACCGGAAGAATGTGCTTTGTATCCCCCAAGAGAGTCCATCTTGGAAGAATCTGTGTTAAAAAGGAAAAGTGCGGTCAGAAAATCGGAGATTTTCTGGTTCGGATCATGTTGGAAAAGGCTTTTCAGATGGGAGCCTTGGAGGCGGAGCTGGATGCGCAGGAGCAGGCTGCTCCTTTTTATCAAAAACTTGGTTTTGTACGAGTTGGTCCCATCGATGAACCGACAGGGATTCCGCATTGCGCGATGACAGCGGATCTGCTGAAAAGAGTATAAAAAAGTCGGAAAAATCAAAGGTCATGAGGGACTTCCTGCTAGACAAACAGGGAATTCCTCTGTATAATAGAAGCAAGAAAAAGAAGAAAGGAAGATAAAATGACAATTAAGGAGTATACAGCAGAAAAGTTTGCAGAAGTTCTTCCGCAGATAGAAGTAGAAACCGTTCGGGAAATGTTGGAGATCCCGCCGGACAAGAAGATGGGAGACTACGCGTTTCCATGTTTTCGCCTAGCGAAGCAGCTGAGAAAGGCACCGGTTCTGATTTCCAAGGAGATTGCGGAGGCACTGCAGGAAAAGGATGCTTTTGAGAAGGCAGAGGCTGTCGGTCCCTATGTCAATGTATGTGTCAGGGCAGAGAAGGTTGTGGATCTGGTCACGGAAGCTTTCGGACAGCAGAAGCGGTTCGGATCTTCGGAAGAAGGAAAAGGAAAGACGATCGTACTGGATTATTCTTCCATCAATATCGCAAAGCCTTTTCATATCGGACATCTCAGAACGACCGTAATCGGTAATTCGATCCATAAATTATACCGATATCTCGGTTACAATACGGTACGGGTTAACCATTTGGGAGACTGGGGTACGCAGTTTGGTAAGCTGGTGGTTGCTTATCGTATGTGGGGCAATAAGGAATTGGTTGAACAGCAGGGAATTCAGGGCCTTTTGGATCTGTATGTACGTTTTCATCAGGAAGCGAAGATCCATCCGGAGCTGGATGATGAAGCGAGAGCGACATTTACGGCAATGGAACACGGAGACGAGGAGATTCTGGCTATCTGGAAATGGTTTATTGAGATTAGCCTGAAGGAAGTCGCCAAGGTATATGATCTCTTGGATGTACAGTTTGATTCCTATAACGGCGAAAGCTTTTATATGGACAAGGTAGGAGCTGTCATTGAGGAGCTGAAGGAAAAAGGACTTCTGAAGGAGAGCGATGGCGCGCAGATTGTAGATCTGTCCGAATATAATATGCCGCCCTGTCTGGTACTTAAGAAGGATGGCAGCTCTCTGTATCATACCAGAGATCTGGCAGCGGCAATCTATCGAAAGAATACTTATGACTTTTATAAATGCATTTATGTGACAGCCTTCGATCAGGGACTGCATTTCGCACAGTTCTTTAAGGTATTGGAGCTGATGGGATATGAATGGAGTAAGGACCTGGTGCATGTACCTTATGGTCTGGTAAGCCTGGAAAGCGGCAAGATGTCTACTCGAGAGGGACAGGTTGTCTTCCTGCAGGATCTGCTGGATGAAGCGATTGCGAAGACACGGGAGATTATCCTTGAGAAGAATCCGGAACTGGAAAATGTGGACGAGGTTGCAAAACAGGTGGGCGTCGGAGCGGTGGTGTTCAATGATCTGTTTAACAATCGTATCAAGGATGTCGTGTTTTCTTGGGATAAGGTCCTGAATTTTGATGGAGAGACCGGACCGTATGTACAGTATACTTTCGCAAGAGCATCCAGCATTTTGAGAAAAGCGGGATATACCGATTTCCATGCGGAGGATATGAAGGGCAGCTGCCTGAAGGATGAATATGCGCAGGAGATTCTTAAGACAATTGAAGAATTCCCCAAGAAGGTAAAAGAAGCCGCTGAGAGATATGAACCTTACGTAATTACACGGTTTACTGTAGCGCTGGCTTCCGCGTTCAATAAATTCTATCATGAAGATCCGATTCTGAGCGCAGAGACAGAAGAGTTAAAGAAGGCAAGATTGGCATTGACAAAGATGGTGACCGTAGTTCTGAAGGAAGGACTATCACTGATTGGAGTACAGGCTCCGGAGAAGATGTAATTCATGGAAAAGGATATATTGCTGCTGTATAATCCAAAAGCTGGCGACACGTTCT
This sequence comes from uncultured Eubacteriales bacterium, assembly GCA_902493345.1. Taxonomy (GTDB): domain Bacteria; phylum Bacillota; class Clostridia; order Lachnospirales; family Bianqueaceae; genus Faecimorpha. Next base: position 7,190 of record CABUPM010000006.1, read on the forward strand.
TCCGATTTGAGCTGGAGCGGTTCTTGAACGTATTTGGCGACATGGGATGTACCGTACGAATCTTCCGCAGTCAGTATATTGGAGATATGGCAGCATGCATCCGCCGAAGCAATATGGACGAGTTGGGCCTGATTATTGCTGCCGGTGGCGATGGAACCGTCAATGAGGTTCTGCAGGCGATGATGGAACAGCCCAAGAGAGTTCCCTTGGGCGTGATTCCGGCAGGTACTTCCAATGATGTAGCAAAATATCTGGAGATGCCAGAGGATTATGGACAATGTATCGAGATTCTGTGCCGGATGCAGCAGGAAAGCATGAATGTCGGTGAAGTAAACGGACGATTCTTTTTGAACCGATGCGGCTTTGGAAATATGGTCAGTATCTTCCAATCGACCAATCAGGAAATGAAAAACACATTCGGACGAGCGGCTTACTACCTAAAGGGAGTTACACAGCTGCCGAAGGCCGAACCCTTTCATTTGAAGATCCGGACCCCGGAGATCACTTATGAGGGTGAATTCATCATGTTCCAGGTTCTGAACGGAGAAGGAGCCAAGATTCAGAACAAGGCGTTTACAGTGGATACAACAGAACGAGATACTTTGGAGTTTATCGGAATCAAAAAAAGTTCTCCGTTGACCAACCGCCGTTTATTGATGCAATCCATCCGCAAGATTCCAATGCATCATAAAAGTGTCGTTCGGATGAAAGCGGATGAATTCGAAATCACCTCGGATCATCTCCCTAAGAGCATGACAGAAAGCTATGTTGATGGAGAACATGGACCAGGAATGCCTTTGAAGTTCCAAGTCCATAAAAATGCCCTGCAAGTGATTACAAATCGGGAATGTTCCACGTGGAACATTCCAAAAATTCCACACAGGGGAATGTTCCACGTGGAACAATAAAGGAGGAAGGTCAAAAACAATGGGAAAGGTAATCGCTGTTGCAAACCAAAAAGGCGGTGTCGGAAAGACAACGACGACGATTAATCTGGCAGCATGCATGGCGGAACGAGGCCAACGAGTCCTTGTTATTGATTTTGATCCGCAGGGAAATACGACCAGCGGATTCGGTATAGATAAGGATCGAATGGAAAATACCAGCTATGAATTACTGCTAGAGGAGAATTGTATTCGAAGATGTATTCTACATACGGACTTTCAAGTGGATTTGATTCCAGCCAATATGGATTTGTCCGGAGCAGAAGTGGAACTGATCGGAATTGAGAAGAGAGAATTCTTGCTTAAAAAACAATTGGAATGGGTAAAGGATCAATACGATTTCATTTGGATTGATTGTCCTCCTTCCTTGAACATGCTGACTGTCAATGCGTTTTGCAGCGCGGATTCCGTTTTGGTTCCGATCCAATGTGAATTTTACGCACTGGAAGGCTTAAGTCAGCTCCTGAATACCATTAATTTGGTCAAGCGCCGCTTGAATCCAAGGGTGGAGATTGAGGGAATTGTTTTTACGATGTATGACAATCGTACGAATTTGTGTAATGAGGTTGTGCAGGAGGTACGTAAGTACCTGCCGGATAAGACCTATTCAACTATGATTCCGCGCAATGTGCGCTTAGGGGAGGCTCCGAGCCATGGAGAACCAATCATTTACTACGATAGCAGCTCGAAGGGCGCAGAAAGCTACAGACGTCTCGCAGCCGAGATCCTCGGGACGCAAAGGAGATAAAACGATGAAGAAACGTGGATTAGGAAAGGGACTGGATGCCCTCTTTAGTTCGGACGAGGAGATTTTGAGCCCGGATACGGAGGATGTGCCTGTCGCTGAGGAAGAAACGAAAGATCAAAATGTGCAGATTGTGGATATCTATATGGTGGAACCGGACCGCAATCAGCCGCGGAAAACTTTTGATGCGGAGAAGCTGCAGGAATTAGCTGACTCCGTAAAGCAATATGGTGTATTGCAGCCGCTTTTAGTACAGAAAGAACCAGATTATTATCGGATTATTGCCGGAGAACGCCGTTGGAGAGCGGCGAGATTGGCTGGCCTGACAGAAATACCGGTTATTGTAAAGAATTTCAGCGCGCAGGATTCGATGGCAGTAGCTCTGATTGAGAATCTGCAGCGGCAGAACCTCAATCCGATGGAAGAGAGCATGGCGTATCAGAAGCTTCTGACGGAATTCTCTCTGACACAGGAGCAGGTAGCGGCAAAGTTGGGAAAGAGCCGTTCCGCGATCGCAAATTCATTGCGGTTGCAGAATCTGGCTGAGCCGGTTCAAAAGAGTTTGAGCGAGGGATTGATATCTCCGGGGCATGCGAAGGTATTGTTGGGTGTGACTGACGCTTCGGAGCAAAATAAACTGGCCGTCCGAGTGATTGCAGAGAATCTGAGTGTCCGAGAGCTGGAGAAGATCGTAGCTCAGAAGAGCGAAGCCAAAAAGGAAGTTAAGAAGAAGAAGGAAGACCGGGAACAGGATCTTGCAAGTAAGATTGCAGAGGATCGAATGAAAGAGCTCCTGGGAACTCGGGTTACAATTTCCAAGGGTGCGCGCAAGGGAAAGATTGAGATTGAATACTATTCGGAAGAAGATCTCGAACGGATTCTGGCTTTTTTTGAGCGATAACGGAGGAACACAGGATGAATCAGTTTTTTATAGATCATATTGCGCTTTTTATGATTCTGATATTGCTGCTTCTGGTGGTTGGCATCATGATGTTGTCTTCTATGATTCAAAAACAGCAGGAGATCATGAAGAAATACAAGTCTTTGACCAAGGGACATAAGGCGGGAACCATGGACGGGATGATTGAGGAGTGCATTGAATCTGTATCCCGTATGGAGGGCGATTATAAACAGCTTTCTGATTATGTAGCGCGCAATGTAGAGAAAAGAGTCGGAGCGGCGCTCTATAAGACCAAAATGGTACGCTATAATGCCTTTGAAGGGCTTGGCGGAGAGCTGTCCTTCATCTGGGTTCTGCTGGATACCCGCAATAACGGATATCTGCTGCACAATGTGTATAGCCGTGAGGGAAACAGCTGCTTATATGCCAGAATTATTGAAAACGGCACCAGTAAGACTCGCCTGGCGCCGGAAGAAGAAAAGGTTCTGGATGAATTGGTGAAAGAATCGTGAGCGAAGGGATCCGTTTGGTTGCGATGGACCTGGACGGCACACTCCTGAACGATGTGAAGGAGATTTCACAGGTCAACTGTGAAGCGATATTCAAAGCAAGAGAAAAGGGCATCCGGATTGTGCTTTGCAGCGGACGTTCTCCGCTGAGCATCCTGCGGTATATAAAGGAACTGCAATTGGAATGCCCTGGTGAATACTATATCACCTCCAACGGCGCATGTATCATGGACGCCGCAAGCCATCAGCCCATTCATGAATGCACTCTTCCACAGGCGGCTGTTCCGTATCTGATTGAAAAAGGCCGGGAATATCAAGAGTGGGTCAATCCGCATATTTATGTAGGCGATCAATTCATTGTGGAGAGATATCTCCCGCAGACGGCGCGCTATGAGCAGCTTTCCGGCTGCCGCTGCACAGTTGTAGAGGATTTGATGGTTTATAAGGACGTACCAATGCTGAAGCTGTTATATAACAGTATCAGCAGTCCGGAGGATCTGATAAGGCTGCAGAAGAAGATGGAGACAGAGCTTCCGTCCGATATACAGATGTTTCGCTCGTCAGAATTCCTTTTGGAGTTTGTCAATCAAAAGGCCGGTAAATGGAATGCTGTAGAATATATTGCGAAAAAACTGAATATTACAAAAGAACAGACATTATGTATCGGTGATAATGAGAATGATTGGAGTATGATTCACCAGGCGGGATATGGAGCGGTTCCGAGCAATGCGGTGCCCAAGCTTCAGGAGGCAGCGGCTTATGTCGCGCGGCGCGATAATAATGAAGGCGCGGTAGCGGAGATTCTGGAGCATTTTATATTCCGCAATGAATAAAGGATGTGCAGGCAGGGTATATTAGGGCTGTACCGAAATGCAAGTCTTTCGGTAGCAATGAATACCCCCCTCATCAAGAGCCTGCAGCAATGCAGGCCTTTTTTATAAATCATTTATGGGAGGTTACACGATGGAAAAGCTTAAGAGAATTGAAGATTTTGAAGGAATGGCGCTCGGAATGTTTGTGCATTGGGGATTGTATGCGCAAATGGGTCGCGGAGAATGGATCATGCATCAGGAATTGATCCCCAAGGAAGAGTACAGCAAGCTTAAAAATACATTTACGGCAGAGGATTATGATCCGGCGGAATGGGTTAAGACAGCCAAGTCGGCTGGCGCAAAGTACATGGTCGTAACGACAAGGCATCATGACGGTTTTTCACTGTATGATACCTGCGGATTGTCCGACTATGACGCGCCGCATAGTCCTGCCGGGCGGGATTTGATCGCGGAATATGTAGATGCCTGCCGGGCGGAAGGACTGGTTCCGTTCTTTTATCATACAACGCTCGACTGGTATCAGGACAGCTTCCAGGAGGATTTTGACGCGTATTTGGATTATCTGCTGCATTCTGTTGAGATCCTGTGTACAAGATACGGTAAGATTGGCGGATTATGGTTTGACGGAAACTGGAGCAAACCCGACGCTGATTGGAAGCTGGATCGTCTGTATGGTATGATCCGCAAATATCAGCCGGATGCTATGATCATCAACAATACCGGTTTGGGCAGTCGGGGAACCATATCCCATCCCGAAGTGGACAGCGTAACTTTTGAACAGGGACTGCCGCACATGAGAAAGCAGACAGGAGGAAAATATATTACTTCCGAGATGAATCTGACCTTGAATGACCATTGGGGCTACGGCAAGGGTGATCTGAACTACAAGTCTCCGGCGCAGCTGATCAAGACGTTATGTACCTGCCGCAGAGCCGGAGCCAATATGCTATTTAACATCGGACCGGAAGCACAGGGAAAGGTGCCGATGATGTCTAAGCTTCTGGCACAGACGCTAGGACAGTGGATGGACATGTTCGGAGAAGCGATTTACCAGGGACGCCCGTGCAGCATTGTCGGAGGAGGCAATGATTTCGCACTGGAAGGCGCCGATGGGAGCATCTATCTGTTTATCTATGACCTGGGCATCTCCGGTCCGGCCAATGTAACGGTAGGCCGCAGAGGCAGCCGTCTGGCGACATTCAGCGGCATTCAGAAAAAGGTTTCCAAGGCCTATTGGATGGATAACGGACAGCAACTGCCCTTTATACAGGATGCGGAAAAGGGCATGTTCACCATGAACGCGCCCGGCTATGATTATGGAAGCCAGTACGTAGTCCGAGTCGCCAAGCTCGTATAAAACAAAATAGAATAAGATATAACAAGATAAAACAGCGCGAAAATATCAATGGATTTTACATGGATTTTACATCATTCTCTTTTTTCTTTTACGCACGGCATTTAGAATGAAATGTGGAAGAAGAAAATTTTACAAGGGAGAGTACATATGGATATTTTCGCGCTGCTTACTTTAATTGGAGGATTGGCCTTTTTCCTGTATGGAATGAACCTTATGGGAAAAGGATTGGAGACACTGTCCGGCAGCCGGCTGCAGGGGATCCTGGAAAAGATGACATCGAGCACGGTGAAGGGCGTACTGCTGGGGTTGGTCGTTACGGCGATTATTCAGAGCTCCTCGGCTACAACCGTTATGGTTGTAGGATTTGTTAACTCTGGAATCATGCAGCTGTCGCAGGCCGTCGGAGTGATCATGGGAGCCAATATCGGAACCACGGCAACCGCGTGGATTCTGAGCCTGACCAGTATTCAGGGAGACAGTCTGATTCTGCAGATGCTGAAGCCTTCAAGCTTCACACCGATTCTGGCAATGATCGGCGTAATCCTGACCATGCTTCCGACCGAGAAGCATTATAGCGGCCGGAAGAAGGATGTTGGAACGATTCTGATTGGATTTTCCATTCTGATCTTTGGCATGGAGGTTATGAGCGGCGCGGTAAAGCCTCTGTCGCAATCACAGCAGTTTGCAGAGATCATGACGGCGTTTTCCAATCCGCTGCTGGGCGTACTGGCCGGATTGGGTGTCACGGCAATCATCCAGAGCTCTTCGGCAACCAGTGGAATTCTGCTGGCTCTGTCAACGACAGGACAGATGACCTATGGAGCGGCGATTCCCATCATCATGGGTCAGAATATAGGAACCTGTGTTACGGCGCTGATTTCCAGTATCGGAGCCAAGAAGAACGCAAAGCGCGCAGCGATGATCCATCTATATTTCAATCTGATCGGTTCCACTCTTGTCATGGTGGTATTCTATGGCTTGAAGATGTTTATTAACTTTGGATTTGAGGGGCAGGCGATCAATGCTGTAGGAATCGCGGTGATCCATTCCATGTTTAACATCGTTACGACCCTGGTTCTCCTGCCGTTTTCCAAGAAACTGGTACGTCTGGCGGAGCTTACGATTCGGGACAAAAAGAACGAGAAGGACGACGGCGCGATGGATGTTCAGGAATTGGATGAGCGTCTGTTTACGACACCAACAGTCGCGATAGAGCGTGCAAGGGAAGTAACATGCGATCTTGCCGGACTGAGTAAAGACGCTTTGAAAAAGGCGATAGAGGCGCTGGATCATTATAGTGATGAGACAGATGCCTTTGTCCGTAAGACAGAAGAAAAAACAGATATCTATGAAGACCGTTTGGGGACGTATCTGATCAGGTTAAGCAGTAAAGAATTGTCTATTCAGGGCAGCCGGGAGATTTCCGAAATGCTGCATTCAATCACGGATTTTGAGCGGATTGCCGACCACTCTGTGAATCTGTTGGAGACGGCCAAGGAGATCTATGGGAAAAAGGTGGTATTTTCTGTAGAAGCCACCGGAGAACTGCATCTTCTGGAATCCGCAGTGATGGAGATTGTGGACATGGCGACAGCCGCGTTCGCGGCGGAAGATCTTAAGATCGCGCAGCGGGTGGAGCCGTTGGAACAGGTGATTGACAAACTCTGCGCAAAGCTTAAGACGCGGCATGTGGAGCGTTTGAAGAACGGAGAATGCACGATGGAGCAGGGATTTATCTTCATTGATCTTCTGACCAATTGTGAGAGAGTAGCCGATCATTGTTCCAATATCGCGGGAAGTTTGATTCAGATTCAGGAGGACAGCTACCAGGTACATGAGTATTTGAATCAGGTTAAGACCTCCAGTAATGATTTTGAGAAAGAATACGAACAGTTTAAGGCAAAGTACAGTCTGAACTGAGGAGGATGAAGGATGTCTTCAAAATGGATCTATATTGTAGAAGATGACAAGAATATTCGGGAAATGGAACAATATGCTCTGGGGAACAGTGGATTCCAGGTCAAGGGATTTGATGATGGAAAAAGCTTTTTTAAGGAATGCGAAGAGACATTACCGGGCTTGATCATCCTGGACATCATGCTGCCGGGAGAGGACGGCATGTCGATCCTCAAGCTCCTCAGGGCATCGCCGAGTACAGCCGGAATCCCGGTCATGATGGTAACGGCTAAGGACAGCGAACTGGATAAGGTTAAGGGCCTGGATCTGGGAGCCGACGATTATATGGCAAAGCCCTTTGGTGTGCTGGAACTGGTATCCCGTTCCAGGGCTTTGCTGCGGAGGGCGGAACGCATCGGGAGAGAGGAACAGGGGCGGGAAGCATCCACTAAGTGCGGAACCATTAAGATGAGTGATGACCGTCATCAGGTATTGGTGGATGGAGAAAAGGTTGAACTGACCTATAAAGAATATGAACTGCTGAAGATCCTGCTGGAAAATCAGGGTATGGTTCTGTCCCGCGAGAAGCTGCTCGACCGAGTCTGGGGATATCAGTTTGACGGCGGCACCCGTACGGTGGACGTACATATCAAAACCCTGCGCCAAAAGCTGGGTTCCGGCGGCGCTTATATCAAGACGGTGCGCGGCGTCGGTTATAAAGCGGAGGAAGGGTGCTGAACCAGGGAGGAAATGGACATATGGAGAGCATGAAGGCCAGAATCAATGGATGTCTTATCGGAATGGGAGCAGGAACGATGCTGATCACGGCCGTGATATGCCTGATCAGCCTGTCGCAGGTCTATATCCGGCATATACATGGTGATATGGAGTTAATGGCGGATCTGCTCTATGTGCGGTATGAAAATGACGGCGGTTTGGAGCTGACATCAGAGGAAACAGGCCGGATGCGGGTTACGTTGATCTCTCCGGACGGCGATGTGCTGTATGAAAGTGATGCCAACGCAGAAGATATGGATAACCATCTGGAGAGACCGGAGGTACAGGAAGCGCTTCAGGGCGGAAACGGAGAAGCGCACCGGGAATCCCTGACGCTATCGGAGGATACGTATTATTACGCAAGACTTCTGGAAGATGGAAATATTCTGCGGGTCGCAATGCGGACCAACAGTATATTCAGCATGTACGGCGGTGTACTGATATCGCTGCTTTTGATCGGAGTTGTTGTCATCATAGTATCCGTCGGGATATCCATGCTTCTTACGAAAAAGCTCATGGGACCGATGCATCAGATGGCGCAGCATCTGGATCATATCGAGGGGATGCCGATGTATGCGGAACTGCAGCCCTTGTCTGCCGCTCTTTTGGATTATCAGAAAAAGACGCACGATCTGGAAAAAGTACGTCAGGAATTCACCGCCAATGTATCCCATGAATTAAAAACGCCGCTCACCACGATTTCCGGATACGCGGAAATGATGGAGGCCGGCATGATTCAGGAAAAAGATATATCGAATTGTGCGGGAAAAATAAGAAAAGAAGCGGCACGGATGCAGAAGCTGATCGGAGATATCCTGGAACTCTCCAAGCTGGATGAGCCGGAGATGCAGCGGGAACGGAAGATTCTGGATCTGTACCAGGTCGCGGAGCATTGCATAGAATCGGCGCGGCTGCAGGCGGAACAGCATCAGATTACCCTGCACATGGAAGGAAGTTCTCAGAAGGTTCTGGGAGAAGAGGGCATGCTGGAGGAGCTGATCGGCAATCTGTGCGACAACGGAATCCGCTATAACCGACCGGGTGGAAGCGTGACGGTACGCGTGCAGGAAGAACCAGCCGGTGGGGTGCGGCTGTCCGTAGAGGATACAGGGATCGGGATTCCGGAGGGACATCAGTGCAGGATCTTTGAACGCTTTTACCGTGTAGATAAGGGACGCTCCAGAGAGAGCGGAGGCACCGGGCTGGGACTGGCGATTGTGAAGCATATTGTCCAGCAGCATGGGGCGCAGCTCCAAATGAAAAGTGCCCCGAATCAGGGCACTTGCATCAGCGTTATTTTTCCAGCGGTAAGCACTGCTCAAGAAAATCAAGAATCAAAGAAATAACTGCGGGATCTTCCTGGGTCATACGGCGGAAGTCCACTTTGTTCCAGTAGTCTTGGCGGAGATCCTCCGGGACATGACCGTTATATTGCTTTTCCAATGCGGCATAGCCGCTGAAAACCGTATTCAGGTATTCTTCTGCCTCGGCACAGGCATAGACATTATGCATTCTGCCGGGGCAAATCTGTATCTGGATCCGGGGATCCGATTCAAAGGAACTGCGGAAGGCAATGGGGCTCAGTGACAGGGGAACCATAGGATCCTGGTCGCCGTGCAGTAAGAGAACCGGACAGGTGATTTTCTGAAGAGAATAAGAGGGACGGTACAGAGCAGCGCCTTTATAATCCAGAAGCAGGCAAAGACTGAAAAAGGGCTTTAAGAAAGTCAGCTTTTTCCCGGTCTGGGACTGCAGAAGATATACGAGCTGATTCGGGATGGAGTCGAACGGAGACATAGCGACCACGCCGTCAACATGTTCCTTCAGGTGAGGGAAATTGCAGACTGTATACGCGCCCCAGGAATGGCCGACCAGAAACAGTGGAAAAGTACGATACTGAGAAGCGTTGCGGATAAAGGAGACAGCGCCCTGCAGATCCAGAAAGGCCTGCGGAAAACCGCCCAGTTCCGCACCGTCGGAAAGCATAGTTCCGGTATTGTCATAGCCCAGTACGAGATAGCCTGCCCGAGCCAGAGTGTGGATTTCGGTCATGTAGGCGGTATGGCCTCCGCCCATTCCGTGAACGAAAATGATAACCCCACGGTAAGAGGGACGATCCATAGAGTAGATAGAGCCGCGCAGGGTCTGACCACGGTTCGAGGGGAAAGAAACCGCACAGCGGCGCAGACCGGGAAAGTCGGAACTTTGAAAATAGGTGATATTCGGATTTCCCTCACAGCGGGATCCAAAGATCTTGTTCAAAATGAGACGCGCCGCGATAAAGAGCGCAAGGGCCGCAAGCGCGAGAAGAAAAAGCAGGATCAGCACAATCAGCATAAGAATCCCTCCTATATACAGTAAGGACATTATAACAAAAAACAGGGCATAATGGAAGAGAATCTTAAAGGGAAATTAAAGGTTTTATAAGAAGTCTCTTCATTGACAATCCCTGTTATTTGGTCTACAATGGAATCAATGTAGAAAAAGGAGGCGGGCCCGTGATCAGGAATCTTCTGTGTAAACTGCTTCGGGACGCCCGGACAGTATTTTCAATGGTATACCGGCTGCTGCGTTGGGACTGGCAGACACTGTTTCTTTTTGAATTCATATATAGACTCTGTATGCTCGCGATTGTGATACCGCTGCTAAAAAATGTTTTGCAATGGGCAATAGAATTGGGCGGACTCAAGGTGTTAAGTCAGTACGGGATTCTGACACTGATTCAAAGACCCTGGTGTATACCTGTGCTGTTGTTGCTGGGAGCGGTTGTCGTATTCTTTGAGTTTATTGAACTGACGATGATCATTCATTATTTTGACGCGGCGCAAAAGCAGGAGAAGGTTACGCTGCGGATTCTCTGGGAGCGATCCTGGAGGCAGACAATGCGGATCTGCCAACCCAAGAATATATGTATGCTGCTCTTTGTGGCCTTTATCATCCCGCTGACGGATCTGACCTTTGGCTCCAGTATGTTGAGTATTATGAAGGTGCCGGGATTTGTATCCGATTATCTGTTGTCCAAGGGAAGCCTGAAGATCCTGTATGGGATCCTGGTGGGACTGTGTGTTTTGATCTGTTATCGATGGATTTTCTGTTTGCATGAGTATACGATTCGGGAAAAGAATTTTGCGGGAGCCTGCCGGGAGAGTATTATCCTGACCAAGGGACGTACAATCCGGATCGCTTTGGTCTCGGTGGAATGGAGAGTTTTGCTGGCAGCAATAGGATATGTAATATATTTTCTTGTGATGCTGGGTTCTGCCGTGGGGATCCGTCTGTTGTGGGAAAAACAGCAGGAGGTTAAAACCTTCTGGAGCTGGTATGATATTGTAGGGCACGGGAAAGCGGTTTTGTCAGAAGGGGTCAGCGTCGTGGCCTCTTACGCGTGGATCTCGGCTGCCTGGTACTATATCCGGAACAAAAGAGAACCGGAAATTCAGATGGAGCAGCCCAAGGGAAAGCTGCCGCTGACCAGAAGAGCATTCTGGCAGCGGATGGCAGCTCTCGGAATCGTCTTCGGCAGCTGTGTTTATATGGCGGGCGCAGGAATTACCTATGGGGAGACGGCAGTTTGCGCACACCGCGGAACAGTGAACGGGATGCCGGAAAACACGCTGATCTCGCTGCAGAGGCTTGTGGAGGACCACACGGTGACATCCGCGGAGATCGATGTGCGTCAGTTAAAGGATGGCACGCTGATTTTACTGCATGACGATAATTTTAAGCGGGTTGCCGGAGTGAACCGTAAAGTATGGGATGTGACGTATGAAGAAGCGATGGAATACGATGTAGGGTCCTATTGCGGAGAGGAATGGGCAGGGACGCATATCTCCACGTTGGAAGAGGTTCTGGATTATATTGAGTATGTGGCGGATTTTAAGCTGGTGATTGAACTGAAAAACGCGGGACGGCAGGAGGGCCTGGAGGAGCAGGTCGTATCGATGATTCTGGAACGGGGCCTGGAAGAACGGTGCATCATCGCATCGATGAATTATGAGATCCTGCAGAGAATAAAAGGCGCTGATTCCAGGATCGCGACACAGCTTATCACATTTATTGCCTATGGGAAACTATACACATTGGAGGATGCGGACAGCTATAGCGTGGAAGCTTCTTTCGTGACCAAGCGGTTGGCGGTTACGCTTCGTTCGATGGGCAAACCGCTCTATGTATGGACAGTGAATAAAGAAAAAGAACTGAAACGGCTGCTGGGCTTGCCGATCGACTGTATCATCACGGATGAAGCGTATTGGGTAGATTACGCGTTATCCTCGCCGATTGACAACCGACTGATCTACAGAGCCGTACAGGCAGTATTAGGGGATATGAAATAGGGAGGGAAAACTGTGGTATATAATATTTTGGTGTGTGACGATGAAAAGGATATCGTCAACGCGCTGCGGATTTATCTGGAAGCAGAAGGGTATTGTGTATTTGCTGCTTATAATGGGCGGGAAGGGTTGGAGGTACTGGCGCAGCATGAGATTCATCTGGTGCTGATGGACATCATGATGCCCGTCATGGACGGAATCGCGGCGATGGCGCAGATGCGGCAGACGTCCAATGTTCCGGTCATATTGCTGACAGCAAAAAGTGAAGATACGGACAAGGTTTTGGGGTTGAATGTAGGCGCGGATGATTATGTGACCAAACCGTTCAATCCGGTGGAGCTTCTGGCAAGGGTGCGCTCTCAGCTTCGAAGGTATATGCAGCTGGGCGGCGGGAGTGTACAGGAAAACAAGCTCGTGATTGGCGCGATTGTCATGGATGATAAGTCTAAACAGGTCACGCTTGGCGGAGTGCCGGTCAATCTGACGCCCAGGGAATATGATATTCTAAAATTTCTGATGGAGCATCCGGGACAGGTATTTTCTTCCCGCGAGATCTATTCCAGAGTCTGGAAGGATACGCCCTTCGGCGCGGAAAATACCGTTGCGGTGCATATCCGGCATTTGAGAGAGAAGCTGGAGATCAATCCGGCAGAGCCTCGGTACCTGAAGGTTGTATGGGGGCAGGGATATAAAATGGAAGGAAGCAGTCATACATGAAAAAATTAACGCAAAGTTTTACGGCCAAGGTGATAGGAATCGTTCTATTTGTCCTATCTTGCTGCATTCTGCTTGCCTGTGGAATTTTTACGTATCTGGCCGCCAAACTTGAATTGTATAATGCGGATTGGAATGAGGTCTTTGCGCAGGGCAGCGTTCCGCTGATGACATTGTATGATTATCGTTATGTGATCATTATCGGATTTTTGGTAAGCCTTGTACTGGTCATCCTGCTTTTGATCTATCTGTTGTGCGCGGCGGGACACCGTGCCGGTACGGATCGGCCAAGATGCAATACGGTGGACCGGATTCCCCTGGAGATCTTTCTGGCAGGGGAAGGAATCGCGGTTATCGGGTTATGGATCACTTTGGACTCGATATTGTTGGTCGGTTCTATACCGATGGATTTGACGCTGGGAGCGGTGGGCTATATTCTGCTGGTTCTGTGTGCGCTGCTTCTGACCATGAGCGTCTCAACCCGCTGTAAGACACACACCTTCTGGAAGAATACACTGATGTGGAGAGCCTTACACTTGACCCAACGGCTGTTTTATTGTATTCCCACAGTGTGGAAGGGAGTTCTTATACTTCTGGCGTTGTGGCTGCAGCAGATGATTGTGATCATGATCGACCTGAACCGGAGTATATGGTTCCTGATGGTGTTGTTGGAGGGAGCTGTTATCTTTGTAGCGGCTGTTTTTGCCATGTATCAGATGCAGAAGCTTCAGGAAACGGGAGAAGAAATCGCAAGAGGCAATTTGCAGTATCAGATTGATACGTCAAAGATGTTCGGCGCTCTTAAGCAGCATGGTGATAATCTGAATAATATCGGTCAGGGGATTGCCAAGGCGGTAGAACAGAAGATGAAGAGTGAACGCTTTAAGACGGAGCTGATCACCAATGTGTCTCACGATATCAAGACGCCGCTGACATCCATCATCAACTATGTGGATTTGCTGAAAAAGGAAGAGCTTCCGAATGAGACGGCCAGAGAGTACCTGGAAGTGCTGGACCGACAGTCCGCCAGATTGAAGAAGCTAACAGAGGATCTGGTAGAAGCCTCCAAAGCGTCCACCGGCAATCTGCCGGTCAATGCTGTGCCGACTGAGGTGGGCATGATGCTGGAGCAGGCGGTAGGCGAGTATGATGAGCGCCTACGGGCCAGCCAGCTGGAGACGGTGATGGACGGAATCGATCAGGAGGCGTATATTCTGGCGGATGGAAGGCTTTTGTGGCGGGTGTTGGACAATATGATGAGCAATACCTGTAAATACGCGATGCCTGGAACCAGGTTCTATGTGACCATGAAGCCGGAGAAAAAGGAAGTCCGGATCATCCTGCGCAATATTTCCAAGTATCCGCTGAATGTATCGAGTGAAGAACTGATGCATCGGTTTGTGCGAGGGGACGCAAGCAGAACGACAGAGGGAAGCGGATTGGGGTTATCCATCGCGCAGAGCCTGACCCAGCTTCAAAAAGGAACCCTGCAGATCAGCGTGGATGGCGATCTGTTTAAGGCAGAACTCATATTCCCGAGGATTTATGTTCAGAAGCCGGCGGATGAAGCAAAAAAAGATGTGTCCCGCCTTGCGGAAGCATAGGAAATAGTGTATAATAAGGGCAAAATAAAACGATTTTGGGAGGAGCAGGGAATGGAAAAGCTTTTGCAGGAGTTTGCAGGAGTTTTTGGCGATCATGAAGGAGTGTGCTGTTATTTCGCACCGGGCCGTGTCAATCTGATCGGCGAGCATACGGATTATAATGGAGGCCATGTTTTTCCGTGCGCGCTTACGATTGGAACCTATGCGGCGGTAAGACCGAATGATCGGGGAAGTCTGCGTTTATATTCTGCCAATTTTGCGCAGCAGGGCGTGCGTGAGATTCCATTGGGCGAGATGGCGTACCGTGCGGAAGATAACTGGTGCAATTATCCGAAAGGAATTGTCTGGGCTTTTGCGCAGCAGGGAAAGCATCTGACACATGGGCTGGATATCGTCTATTGGGGGAATATCCCGAATGGTTCCGGACTGTCCTCTTCCGCGTCAATCGAAGTGTTGACCGGCAAGATCCTGTTGGATCAGTATGGCTGGGAGATGTCCGGTGTAGATCTGGCGCTTCTCGCGCAGAAGGCGGAGAATCAGTTTAATGGCGTAAATTGCGGAATCATGGATCAGTTTGCCATAGCGATGGGGAAGAAGGACCACGCGATCTTCCTGGATACGGCAGTGCTGGAGTACCAATATGTACCGATTCAGATGGAGGGGGTACGGTTGGTGATCGCATGCAGCAACAAGAAGCGAGGACTGGCGGATTCCAAATATAATGAGAGGCGCTCAGAGTGTGAAGCAGCGCTGGCGCAGCTTCAGAAGGTGCGTCCGCTGGAGAGTTTAGGGCAGCTCACGACAGAGGAGTTTGAGGCTCTGGCTGACCAGATCGATAATCCGGTTCAGAGACGCCGTGCGCGTCATGCGGTTACGGAGAACCAGCGTACGATCGAGGCGGTATCTGCGCTGCAAAGCGGAAATCTGACGAGATTCGGCGAGCTGATGAACGCGTCGCATGTTTCCCTTCGGGATGATTATGAGGTTACCGGGATTGAGCTGGATACGTTGGCAGAAAACGCGTGGAAGCAGCCGGGCGTAATCGGCTCCCGAATGACCGGCGCAGGATTTGGCGGGTGTACCGTCAGCCTAGTGCAGGCGGAGTTTGTGGACGCCTTTATACAAAATGTAGGCAAGGCTTATCAGGAACGGATCGGCTACGCGGCGGATTTTTATGCCGTTTCGGTCGGTGACGGGCCGGAGAAGCTGTCATAAAAACATCAGAAAAAGAGGAGGAATAAGAGATGGGAAAGAAGACTTTGTGGGAGACCTATACGCAGGAACAGAGAGCGGAGTTGGATGTTTTCTGCGAGGGTTATAAGGAGCATCTGTCTCACTGCAAGACGGAAAGAGAATGCGTCGCGGATATGATTGCCCGCGCGGAGAAGTACGGCTATCAGGATCTGGATCAGCTGACAGCGGCAGGTACAGCGCTGAAGGCAGGCGATAAGGTATATGCTTCTAATCGCGGCAAGATGCTGGTACTGGTGCAGGTCGGCAAGAAGCCGATAGAGCAGGGTGTGAATATTCTGGGAGCGCATATCGATTCTCCGAGACTGGATCTGAAGCCCAATCCGCTGTATGAAGATTCCGGACTGGCTATGCTGAAGACGCATTATTATGGCGGAATCAAAAAATTCCAGTGGGTCGCGCTGCCGCTGGCATTGCACGGCGTTGTAGCCAAGAAGGACGGTACGGTGGAGAAGGTCGTACTGGGAGAGGATCCGATGGATCCGGTATTGGGAATTTCTGATATCCTACCGCATTTGGGTAAGGATCAGGCAGTCAAGCCGATGGGAGAGGCCTTTACCGGTGAGGACCTAAATGTCTGCGTCGGCAGCATTCCGGAGAAAGAAGCCGACAGCGAAGCGGTTAAAAAGCATGTGCTGGCGCTTCTGAAGGAAAAGTACGGAATGGAAGAAGAGGATTTTCTGTCGTCTGAACTGGAGATTGTTCCGGCAGGCGCGGCAAGGGATTATGGCCTGGATCGGAGCATGATCCTGGGATACGGCCATGATGACAGAATCTGTGCTTATACTTCCTTTATGGCCATGATGGATTGTCCGGAAGCGGACCGTACGCTGGTTACCGTTCTGACTGATAAGGAAGAGATCGGAAGCGTAGGCGCGACAGGTATGCATTCCCGCTTCTTTGAGAATGTGATGGCGGAAGTGATGGAGCTGACGGGAGAATATTCCGATCTGAAGCTGCGCCGTGCCATGGCTGCTTCCAAGATGCTGTCTTCTGACGTATCTGCGGCTTTTGATCCGAATTTCCCGAGTGTCAGCGAAAAGAACAACACCCCGTTCTTCGGAATGGGCCCGGCATTCTTCAAGTATACGGGTTCCCGCGGCAAGAGTGGTTCCAACGACGCTTCCGCGGAGTACATTGCGCAGCTGCGCCAGCTGTTCGATCAGGAGAACATCGCGTTCCAGCTGGGAGAGCTGGGTAAGGTGGACCAGGGCGGCGGCGGAACGATCGCCTATATCCCGGCACAGCTCGCGATGGATGTTATCGATATGGGAATTCCGCTGCACAGCATGCATGCGCCCTTTGAGATCGCGTCCAAGGCGGATATCTATGAAGCTTACCGGGCATACAAGGTCTTTTTGAATAATTTATAAGAGACGATACAGAATGATGATCTGACGGGAAGTCTGACACCCGTCAGATTTTCTGTCTGGTCCAGAGTATAGAGAACGAGGAGATCCTTATGAATAAGAAAAATTTGAAGATGCGGTCCGTCAGCGGCGAGTACATGGAACAATACAATGCCCTGCTGCGGTATGTATTTCAGGTGACAGAGCATGAGCTGAGTTCGATCGGATGGCAGGAAAAAGAAATCATCCGCGCCAAATATCCCACAATGGAAAAAGCAGATGTGCTTGGATGGTTTGACGGTGATATGCTGGTCTCACAGGTAGCGGTTTATCCGATGCAGATTCAGGTCTTCGGCAAACAGTATGCGATGGGGGGACTTACCGGGGTGGGAACCTATCCGGAGTACTCCAATATGGGCCTGATGCACAAGCTGTTGGAGCAGGTTCTAAAGAACATGCGGGAAAAAGGGCAATATATCAGTTATTTATATCCATACTCGATCCCATATTATCGGAGAAAGGGATGGGAGTTGATCTCCGATAAAATCTCCTATGAGATCAAGGATTATCAGCTTCCTAAAAGCCGGCAGGTCGCCGGAAGCGTGCGCCGGGTGAAAATCGACAGTGAAGAATTGAAAAAGACTTATGCCAGATACGCGGCGCATACGCATGGGGCGATTATCCGGGATGAACTGGCGTGGAATGAGTACTGGCTCTGGGACAATGACGATATCATGGCGGCGATTTATTATAATGAAAGTGATGAACCAGATGGATATCTGATTTATTGGATTGAGAATGATGTGTTCTACATTAAGGACATGATATTTAATGATGAAGAAGCCCGTACCGGCTTGTGGAATTTTGTTTCCGCGCATTTTTCCATGATCGATAAGGTGGAGGGGAACACCTATACAGATGAACCCTTGGCTTTTCTGCTGGAGGATGCCAGTATAAAAGAAGTAATATCCCCTTATTATATGGGAAGAATTGTGGATTTCACAGCGTTTATCGCGGATTATCCGTTCAAGGCAGACGGGACGGACCGTGAATGGCGCTTCTCCATGACAGATCCGATTATGGAATGCAATCAGGGTTCCTTTTTGCTGAAGATCTCCAAGGACGGAAAAGGAGAGGCAATTAAGATATCTGAACAATGCACGGACAAAATCAATATCCAGACGATGACAACGATGCTGATGGGGTACAAGCGTCCGGATTATCTCGCGAAAATCGGAAGAATACAGGCAAGCGGGGAGACGATCGATATGCTGGAAGACGCGATCGAGCAGCAAACACCGTATATTTCAGATTATTTTTAAAAGACTTTTTGTAAATCAGATACTACAAAAGCTCTTAAAATCCCTGAAAAAAAGGGTTGACAGGATAATAATGCGGTGATATACTAAACTTGTCTTCTATCGCGATGCGATAGAATTGCTCACCTCGTTTTAATAAGAATCCCCGTTTCTTATTAAACCATTTTTACCGGCGGTCTTATTAGACAGCCGGTCTTCTTTATAAGAGAGGTATGTGTGTGGAAGAAAAAAGCGTGACATTTCCGGATAATAATTATGCGTACAGAGATGCTCAGGGCGTAGAGGTTTCCTTTACACAGCGCAATGGTTCGTATACCATGTCGGAGCAGCATTTCCATGATTATTATGAGGTATATTATCTATTGGGGGGCAGCCGGTATTACTTTATTAAGGATAATACCTACTACATCAAAGCAGGAGATCTGGTGCTGCTGGATAAAAAAGAATTGCACCGTACGCTGGAGACTCTTGAAAAGTCTCATCATCGGCTACTGATCAATGTGCGGGATACGATGATATCGGATCCCGGCGGAAAGTATGCGGCGTTTTTGGAGGAGATGTTCAGCAGCGGCAGCATGATTTTGTCTTTTAGCGGACCCAATAAGGAGAGTATGGATGATCTGGTGGGCCGACTCTATGCGGAAATCCGTCAGAAGGATCCCGGCTATGAGCTGCAGATCAAGGCTTATATCATGGAGCTTCTGGTCTTTGCCAGAAGACACCGGGAAGAATGGCGCAAAGAAGCAGAAGAGACGCTGAAGCAGGCCAACAGGAGAATCTTTGATGTGCTAAGTTATATCAATTCGCATTATATGGAGCATCTTTCGCTGGAGACAGTAGCACAGCAGTTTTTTATCAGCAAGTTCTATTTAAGTCATGCTTTTAAGGATGTAACCGGGTTTACTTTTGTAGAGTATCTGAACAATGTGCGAGTACGAGAAGCACAGCGTTTCTTAAGCAGGACCAACTATTCCGTATCGGAAATCGCGGAAAAGGTCGGTTTTGGAACGGTTACGCATTTTGGCAGGGTATTTCATAAAATTTCAGGAGTCACGCCGGTCGGATATCGTAAGCAGGAGCGCATATACGATGCGCAGGAACGGCGGGAACATAAAAGGAGGAGCAGAGAGGTATGAATCAGGAACAATTGCGGTGGATGGAGAGGTTGTCCAATGCGTTTGGCCCATCCGGGTTTGAGGACGATGTTATTGCGGTAGCGCGGGAGTACGCGGAGCCGTTTGCGGATGTGCATGAGGATAATATGCGGAATCTGTATATCACACGGCGGCAGAACACCGGAGACCGTCCGGTTGTGATGCTGGATGCCCACAGTGATGAAGTCGGGTTTATCGTGCAGTTTATCAAGCCGAACGGCACACTGCAGTTTTTGCAGTTGGGCAGCTGGAATGAGTTCTCTGTACCGGGAACCAAGGTATATGTGAAAAATGATCTGGGAGAGTACATTCCCGGTATCGTCGCGGCCAAGCCGGTTCATTTTATGACCGAAGAGGAGCGGAATAAGCCCATGCATATGGCGGATATGGTGATCGATATCGGCGCGGTTTCCGCACAGGAGACAAGCGCGGTCTTCCATATCAGCGTAGGTGCTCCGGTCGCGCCGGCAGTGCGGTTTGAGGCAGACGAAAAGCGGGGAATCATGATGGGTAAGGCCTTTGACTGCCGTGTCGGATGTCTGGCGCTGCTTCGTTCCATGGAAGCGCTTGCCGAAGCCGATCTGGATGTCGATGTCGTAGGTGTTTTGTCCAGTCAGGAAGAGGTTGGCGGACGCGGCGCACGGGTAGTGGGAAGAACGGTCGATCCGGCTCTTACGGTTGGATTTGAAGGATGCCCGGCGGATGATACCTTTACGCCGGAATATGCGGTTCAATCCGCAATGAAGCGGGGACCGATGATTCGCCTGATGGATGTATCCATGATCACGCATCCGCGATTCGCGAAATTCGCGCTGAATGTATGCAGCGAAAAAGAGATTCCAATGCAGGTGGCAGTACGGCGCGGCGGCGGAACCAACGGCGGCGTATACCATTCGATGCAGCGAGGAATTCCGTCGATTACGGTATCGATTCCAAGCCGTTATGCACATACCCCTCAGGGATTTGCGGCGATGGAGGATGTGGATAACGCGGTACGTGCAGCGGTTGAGATTGTCAAAGCAGTCAATGAGGATGTAATAAAGAGTCTGTAAGAGTGGAAGGATAGAAAAAGCTCCGTCGAGTTTTCCTGAATAGGGAATTCGACGGAGCTTTTTGATTGGAGTTAGTGAGTTCCGGTGACGTCCAGCGTAACGGAAGCGTCATCCTTCTTCATAGTGGAATTGGCAATATGCTCATCCAGCAGCTTTTTGAACAGTGCTTCGTCCAGATGCGTCGGATCGACCATCGTGCCGGTCCAGTCGGACAGATGCATCGCGTTGGAGATGGACAATCCGCGGATGCCCTCGCAGCCGGGAGCCAGAAGCGGCGTGCCGTGCAGAACAGCGGAGGCAAAGTTCGCAAAGATTCCCATGTGGTCGCGCAGCGCCGGCGCCTTGGCGGGCGGAACGACGATCTCCCAATGCTCCGGAGAGCCGAAACCGTTCTGCCAGGTCGCATTGAATTCATGCTCGCCGATGCGGTTGCGGGAGAAATGAATCGTATCATTTTCAACGACAATTTTGCCGCGGTCGCCGGAGATCTCCAGGCGATTGGTTCCGGGTGTCTCGTGGGTAGAGGTAACAAACAGACCGGTTGCGCCGTTGGGATATTCCAGATAGGCGGTAACATCGTTTTCTACTTCGATATCGCGGTTAACGCCGTATTTCATAAAGGCACGGACGCCGCAGGGCATTCCGGCGATCCATTGCAGAAGGTCAAGATTGTGCGGGCACTGATTCAGCAGTACGCCGCCGCCCTCTCCTTCCCAGGTAGCACGCCAACCGCCGGAGTTATAGTAACTCTGAGAACGGTACCAGTTGGTGATCAGCCATACGACACGCTTGATTTCGCCCAGCTCTCCGGATTCCAGCATTTCCTTAACCTTGGCATAAACCGGATTGGTGCGCTGATTGTACATGATACCGAAGAGTTTGTTGCTCTTAGCAGCGGCCTCGTTCATCTCACGAACCGCGGCAGTATAGACGCCGGCCGGTTTTTCCGTGATGACATGCAGGTTATGTTCCAGAGCGGCGATCACCAGACGGGGGTGATCATAGTGCGGTGTCGCGATGATGACGGCATCCAGCGGGGCCTTCTCAAACATTTCGATCGCGTCGGAATAGATCTGTACACGATCGCTCAGATGGTCGTGGGCCCAGGTGCGGCGCGCCTCTTTGACATCGCAGACAGCGGTCAGCTCGATCTCAGGAACGGTGCCCTGATCCAGCTTGACACTGTGGCTGGAACCCATGTTTCCAATGCCGACAACGCCAAAACGTACTTTTTCCATTGTGTAACCCTCCTGATATAAATATATTATAATGTTTTTAGAATAGACCGAAGCTCATGAGCGGCAGCAGCAAAAAGCTTGGCGCCCATACCGGCATCCTCCTTAACTTGAGAGGTCGCATCCGCCTCCAGATCGCTGAAGCCGACAAAATTGGTCAGGTGCGGTTCCAGAGAAAGGTAGCCGGAGAATCCGGCTTCACTCAGCCGAGTCAGGACTTCCTTAACACCGCCGTCTCCGCGTCCGGCTACGGTTACATGCCCATCGGACAGATAGGCGTCCTTGACATGTATGTAAGCGATATACGGAGCCAGCAGCTCGTAAGCGTGCGGATATACCTGAACCTGGCACTGCACAAAGTTGGCCGGGTCAAAAGTTACCTTAAAGTTGTCGCCATAAAAGTTCTTGACGAGATCCAGACAGCGTTCCGGAATATCGCCGTAAATGTGCTTTTCATTTTCATGAAGCAGTGTGATGCCGCGGCGGCGGGCTTCCTCTACCATAGCGGACATGCGGCGCAGGACTTCATCCCGATACAGTGCCGGATCCTGTCCTTCCGGAATATAAAAACTAAAGATACGAATCAGAGGTGTCTCAAACAGCTCTGCCAGATCACAGGCGTGACAGAATTTCTCAAAGTGCGGCTCAAAGGGATCCGTGATCTTGATTTTGCCCAGCGGAGAACCGACAGCGGATAAGGAGAAACCGCGCTCATCCAGCCGCTTTTTAATGGTTTTGGCTTCTTCCAGCGAATAGTCGCAGAGATTGCGGCCATCCACACCGCGCATTTCAATATGATGAATATCCAGAGAATCCAGAACATCCATCTGTACGTTCAGATCCGGAGAGATCTCATCTGCGAATCCGGTCAGGGTATAATTTAACATGAAGCTTCCTCCTCTGCGGCCAATTTTTTCAGGTTTGCGAAGCTGATTGCCAGAGAATCAAAGGGATCTCCCGGGCAAACATCCTGTTCGATTACGATATCCTTAACGCCGGCATCCCGGCAGGCACGGTAGCACTCATGAAGATCCAGATTGCCGTTGCCCACTTCGGCAAAATGCGGTGTGAAACCTTCCACAGCGAAATCCTTGAAGTGGCAGACCTTCATGCGGTTTTTGGCACGGCGGATATAAACAGCCGGATTGACGCCGCCCATCTGAAGCCAGTAGGTATCCAGAATGAAGTGGAACTCTTCTGGATGGGTCTGGTCAAAGAGCATATCCATACCGGTATGATCCCCGAAGCGTGTAAATTCAAAATTGTGGTTGTGATAGGCAAACTGCATGCCCTCTTCATGAATCTCGTGCGCGATAGGCGCGATATCGTGAATGAACTTACGGAAACCTTCTTCATCATTGCGGTACTCGCCGGGCATAGCGCCCAGACCGATCGTATCGCAGCCCATCAGTCGATGTTCCTGAATCAGGGCCGGCAGATCGTTCTGAAGTCTGGAAAAGGGATTGTGCGTTACACAAACATACAGATCCAACTCATGGATCAGTTCGCCCAAACGGACCGGATCCATGGGGCCGAAAGCAGAGATCTGAATGGTCTTAAAGCCCATATCCCGAATACGCCGGAGTGTCGTTTCGATCTGTTCCGGTGTCTTGGTAAAATCGCGCACGGTATAGAGCTGTGCGCCCAGTGTCATTGCCATAAGAATGTCCCCCTTATAGATTTAATATATTGGACGTGTCGGCCAATAGCGGCAGACAGTCACGACCTCATAGATCAGGATCACCGTCTGAAACAGCAGCACCAGAATGCCCAGAAGCTCGATCAATCCCAGAAAACCGGCGAAAAGCTTGGTGATCATCAGGAAAAAGTGAGCGGTCAGCAGGCTCTGAAAACGGAGAGAATCATCGGAACCCTTGCTTCGGTTCGGATACATGCATCTTGCGAGAAAGAGGATCAGCAGGAAACCGGCACACGACTGAAACAGCAACAGCAGGAGCGCCCACGAGTCCGTACGGACAAAGAGCCTCGCAAAGCTGCAGAACAATCCGAGAATGGGCCATAGGATATGAAAAGCGGACAGCTTTTTGTGCGTCAGAAGTGGAATCGTTCCGAGTAAAAGCAGAAGGAAACCCGCACAGTCCGGCAGGATATCCACCTGACCGATCACGAGATCCAGAAAGGCCAGAATCATACCGGCCGCGAATAAAACCAGAGACATGTCAAACCTCCTTAGAAAGTGTACATGTTAAACGGCATAGAATACAATAAAATTCGGAAAGGAACATAGAACGCATGGTTCGCCTGGATGAGCTGGAATCAAAAGAGGTCATCAATATCCGGGACGGAGTCCGGTTGGGATATGTATGCGACCTGGAACTGGATCTTGCCTGCGGCAGGATCTGCGCCTTTATCGTAAGCTGTCCGGCCAAATTCTTTGGGTGGGGCGGCAGGGAAAACCTGTACCGTGTTCCATGGGAGATGATCTATCGAATCGGCTGCGATTATATATTGGTAGATTTGGATCCGCAGGGCTGTCTGTGCCGGGATAACCGGGACAAGGAACGATAGATCAGCCGGAAGTATAGTCGTTGTAAATATAGAGCACTCTTGCGCCGTACTCTGCGGCGAGACTGCGTCCTTCCTCTTCGGGAAGAAGGAAGAGAGCCGTTGAGAGCATGTCAGCGGCAGCACTGTCCTGGCAGCTGACGGTAACGCTGTGATAGCGCCGACCTGGCTGCAGAGTCGCGGGATCGATGATGTGGTGGTAGCGTACGCCTTCGAGATCAAAATACCGTTCGTAGTCACCGCTTGTAACTACACTGGAATCCTGCACCAGCCAGGTTGTATACAGGCTGACATCCGATGTGGTATCCGGATTCTGAATGCCTACATTCCAGCCGTTTAGACCAGGCGGGGAGCCGATACAGACGACATTGCCCCCGGCACTGAACAGAGCGCGCCGGCATCCGGCCTGACGCAGCAAAAGCTCGATCTGCCCGGCAGCATAGCCCTTTGCCAGTGCTCCGGCATCCAGCCGCATCTCCGGATACAGCAGTTCAGCGGTGCATTGATCCTTATTAAGAATAAGACCAGAAGGGTCACAGAAGCAGGAAGCTTCCTGTAGTGCGGTTTCTTCTGGGAGGGTATGAGTGTCTGAATAAAGCGCTTCCTGCCATAGGGCAAGGACCGGTCCCAGAGCAATATTGACCGTATGGCGGCTAACCTCGTAAGCATCCAGACAGTAGGCAAGAAAATCATATAGTTCCGGGGAGACGGTGACAGCGCCCTGCCCGGCGGAGGTGTTTAGGGTATACAGATTAACGACTCCGTCGTAGGGAACATAAGCGTTGTAGAGCTGATGATAGAACTCCAGTGCCTGCCGTGTGATCTCATCATATTTTGCGGCCTCTTCTTCTGAAGAAGCGTACACAGTCAATGTGGAAAAGGTATCAAAATAGTCGAAGTAGTAGGTTGTGTAGGAAGTCTCAGAAAAACATCCGGAAAATCCCATGTACAGGCAACAGAAAATAAGGAGCAGTACAGCAGAATAGCTGCGGTTCATGGAAGCACCTCCGGAGCCGGCAGACCTGCCGGTACTTTCTCTTACAATACCATAAAAAAGGTAAAAAAGCAATAAAAAAAGTATAGGTGTAAGATTTTTTTGTAAATAGGAGAGGGATTGATTCCATGGGATGCAAGATGGAAGGGTTCTTATTGACGGTACTGGTGATCTGTCTGACAGCAATGTGTGCCGTAGGGTTTCAGGCAATGGCACGGGTCTGCAGGGAGAAGCAGGCGGGAGCGCAGAGTAGAAAGGTCCCGGTGTATTGTGTGGAAACGGTGGAAAAAAGAATAGCGCTCAGCTTTGACGTCGCGACTGGAACACAGGATTTGCAGGAGCTGATGGATATTATGGAAAAGCATCAGGTGCATGCTACCTTTTTTGTCGTGGGGAGTTGGGTCAGGCGCTGGCCGAAGGAGCTTGCGGAGATCGCGGAGAGAGGGCATGAGTTGGCAAGTCATGCGGATCATCATGTGGATATGACGACCATCGGACAGCAGGAATGCGTACAGGAGATCACGGCATTGGACGAAGAGGTGCGCAGGCTGACAGGGTATTCGATGAATCTGTTCCGCGCTCCTTACGGTGCTTATAACAATCAGGTCATTGAAGCCGCGGAAAGCTGCGGGTATCTAACGGTACAATGGTCGGTAGACAGCCTGGACTGGAAGGAATATGGGGCACAGGATATGCTGAAAAGGGTTCTGGAACATAAAAACCTGAAACCGGGCGCGATCCTGCTCTTTCATAATAATACAAAATATACGGCGCAGGCGCTGGATGGGATCCTGACGGGACTGGAAGAAATGGGATACAGTATAGGTACGGTATCCGAATTGGTTCTGAGAGAGAATTACGGGATCGACGCGGAGGGCCGGCAGTATTCCCTCTCTTGACAAATCCATCCGATACGGATACAATAAAAAAGTCAATCCATTTTATTGGGAGTGTCGGCCAGCAGAGCGGCGGGCTCGTCCGAATCCGCGGCCAGATGGTAGACGGATGGATTCAGAGTCTGAAGGTACGCATAGAGCATGGCAAAGGTGACACGGCGGATCTCTGGCGGCTGGTTGGAAATCATGCGCAGAATCTGGTGCAAATGGGTGTCGTCAGCTCCTTGAATGCAGAACAGTGTATCCAGACTCATATCCAGGATGTGCGCAATGCGCACGATAACTTCTAGACTGGGCTTGGCACCGTTTTCGATGCGTGAGATATAGGTGGTGCTGCATGGTACCTGATCGGCCAGTTGAAGCTGTGTTAGCCCCAATTCTTTGCGGCGATGCTGGATCTGTTCCCCAATATCAGGGTAATCAAAAGGGATCAAATGAACGACCAATGGTATCATCCTTTCAAAAAACAAAGTTCGACAAGAAACGAGAAAAATCTTGAAGTGCTTCTATTATAGACCATATTGCGCATGGAGGCAATTAACAAATCTGGGAAATATTTCAAAAAATATAAACTGGCTGTTAAGTTCAGAAGGAATACATATCGATTTAGAGAGGGAGAAAACCAATGAACCTGAGATATTTGACGGTATATCACGAGATCACGAAGAATCCGCTGATGCGAATTTTGTCGGAAATGCTGGAAAAAGCGCCGGAAGAAGCAGAAGGGGATGCCAGCCGTCTGGTAGCGCTTTTGGTGGAACAATCGGAGAAGTATCTCCTGGAGGGTCCGGTGCTGGAAGCCTGGGCCTGGCATTGTCTGCTTGGAGATGTAAATGCCTTCAGCATGAATTGTGAGAGGCATTGGGAGGTCGGAAAGGACAGCAGTCTCTATAAAGCGGTGCAGAGGGATATCCATATCCTTCGGGCGGTACTGCAAGACAGCCTGAGTCTGCTTCAGCGCTATGGTTTGGAGGATTTTGCTCTGCGGTATTGCCGATGCGCCAAGAAGAGAGCGGATTCCTCACCGGCGGAAAAGAGAGCCGCGGTACTGAAGCAGATGTGTGCGGAGTATAGCCTGCTGGGAGAGATGCAGGATGCGGATGCGGTTGATGTGCTGAGTGCGTATTATGCGCGGCAGGGCTGCGGGATCCTCGCGATGTATCCCATGTTTCGCTGGGAAACGGGACATGGTCTCATAGGCGTGGAAAACTACGACGATATTCGCCTGTCCGACCTGATTGGATATCAGTACCAGAAGCAGATGCTGATAGAGAATACCGAAGGGTTTCTGGAGGGACACGAAGCCAACAATGTTCTGCTGGCGGGAGCGGGCGGAACCGGAAAATCTTCAGCGGTAAAGGCGCTGGTGAACGAATATTTTGATCAGGGACTGCGGCTGGTGGAGGTCGGCAAAGAGCAGATGGAGCAGCTGCCGGTCATCCTTCAATATATCGCGGGCCGCGGCAAGCGTTTTATCCTTTTTATTGATGATCTGTCCTTTGAGGATTTTGAAACGGAATATAAATATATGAAATCCCTGCTGGAAGGCAGTGTGGAAAAGAAGCCGGAGAATGTAGTTTTCTACGCGACGTCCAACCGGCGCAACATCATTCAGCAGAAATGGAAGGATCGTCAGACAGAGCATCTGGACCAGGAAGTACACGGGATTGAAGCGATGAATGAAAAGCTGTCGTTGTCACAGCGCTTTGGATTGACGCTGACGTACCCGGTGCCGAATCAGGCGCAATATCTGGAGATTGTACGGTATCTGGCGCAGAAGCAGGGAATCACGGCGGACAAAGCGTTGGAACGGGAAGCGATTCAGTGGTCGATGGAGCAGAAAGGCTTTTCCGGAAGGAGCGCGAGACAGTTTATTCTGTATTATCAGCAGAAAAAGCAATAAAAAAGCGGGAGTACCGCGGGTGTGAGAGAACCTGCGGTACTCCCTTTTTTCAGGAGGTTTTTCAGATATGTGTATTAGCAGCAGGAATTGCCGCAGGAGTTTCCGCATCCGCTGCCGATTCCATTGCCGTTACCGCAGCAGCACAGAATCAGGATCAGGAAGATGATCCAATTGCATCCGTCGTTGCCGTTACCGCATCCATTGCCGATTCCGCCGCCGCATCCGCATCCATTATCGTTACCGCAACAGCA
This sequence comes from uncultured Eubacteriales bacterium, assembly GCA_902493345.1. Lineage (GTDB taxonomy): Bacteria > Bacillota > Clostridia > Lachnospirales > Bianqueaceae > Faecimorpha. Next base: position 35,731 of record CABUPM010000006.1, read on the forward strand.
GAGCAGCAAAAGAATAATGATCCAATAATTGTTTCCGGCACATCCCATAGGGAGAGCCCCCTTTCAAGAGATATTTTACCGGGGAGAGGTTCCCCTGACACTATAGGATATTACGATAGCTTTTCCAGTGTTCCATCATTTTTTTAGAAATTTTTATGAAACATGTCCAAAATTATGCGCAATATCAAAAAAATACTTGACTTGCGGTGGGGGATTTAGTATGATAAAGTTCACAACCCGTAAGGGCATGATATGAAAGGAGGAGCAGAGAATGAACAGTATCGATAAAAATACCGATCTGCATATGAATCCCAATACTCATCTTTTGGAGCAAGCGGAGTTCAATTATATTCTGCAAGATGTCGAGAGTCCGAATCTGTATCGTCAGAATTTCAAATACGATGAAGTTCCCAAGATTGTTTTTAACAGACGTTTGGTACCTATGGAGATGCCGGAGAATATATGGATTACCGACACGACCTTCCGGGATGGACAGCAGTCCCGTGAGCCCTATACTACAGAGCAGATTGTGCGTCTGTATGAGATGCTGCATCGTCTGGGCGGCCCGAAGGGACTGATTCGTCAGAGCGAATTTTTCCTGTACAGTAAAAAAGACCGTGATGCCGCATACCGTTGCATGGAGCTGGGATATGACTTTCCTGAAGTAACGAGCTGGATCCGCGCGTCCAAAAAGGACTTTGAGATGGTTCGGGAGATTGGTGTTAAGGAAACCGGAATTCTGGTCAGCTGCTCTGACTATCATATTTTCAATAAGCTGCACATGACGAGAAGCCAGGCAATCGAGCATTATCTGCGTGTCGTTAAGGAGTGCCTGGAGGTCGGAATCCGGCCCCGGTGCCATTTTGAGGATATCACCCGTGCGGATTTTTATGGCTTTGTTGTTCCTTTTGTATCAGAGCTAACCAAGCTGCGTAAGGAGAGCGGAGTTCCGATCAAGATCCGTGCCTGCGATACGATGGGATATGGAGTGTCCATCCCCGGTGTGGCGCTGCCCCGGAGCGTTCCGGGTATTATCTACGGCCTGCGGTATCATGCCCGCGTGCCTTCCGAGCTGATTGAGTGGCATGGACATAATGACTTCTATGCCGTTGTGACCAATTCGGTTACGGCGTGGCTCTACGGCGCGTCTGGCGTCAACTGTTCTCTGCTCGGAATCGGGGAACGGACCGGCAACTGCCCGCTGGAAGCCATGGTGATGGAGTACGCGCAGCTGCGCGGTACACTGGACGGTATGGATACGACCGTAATTACGGAGATCGCGGACTATTACAGGACGGAATTGGGCGAATACATTGCGCCGAGAACGCCGTTTGTAGGGGAATATTTTAATGTGACCCGTGCCGGAGTGCATGCGGACGGTCTGATGAAGGACGAAGAGATCTACAATGTCTTTAATACAGGCTTGCTGCTGAACCGCCCGCCCAAGGTAATGATTACCAACACTTCCGGCGCAGCGGGAATCGCGCACTGGATCAACAGTACCTATAATCTGAAGGATGAGGCGCGGCTGACCAAGGAGAGCCCGGTTGTTGTCCAGATCAAGGAATGGGTGGATCAGGAATATGCCGGCGGCCGTGTTACGGCCATTTCCGATTCAGAGCTGTTGGAATTGACAGAGAAATATTCGGCAGAATACGGTGTTCACCTGAGATAAATATGAGATTTGTTATTTTGGACGGATTCCTCCCAGGGCTGGAAGACCGGACGCTGGAGATAGCGCCGCATGAACAGGTCTGGTATCCGGAGACACCAATGGAAAAGGCGGCGGAGCGGATTGGCACGGCGGAGGGGATCCTCGTGAACCGTTTCCCGGTGACAGAGGAGCTTCTGGGAAAGTGTCCCGGCATCCGTTATATCGGCACATTCAGCACCGGCTGCAACATGATTGATTTAAATGCGGCGGCCAAGCGCGGAATTGTCGTATGCAATGTTCCGGGTTACAGCACGCAGGCCGTAGCACAGCATACTTTCGCGTTGCTGCTGGAGATCGTCAACAACATATCGGCATTGAACCGGTTTGTTCATGACGGCAGCTGGAGCCGTGACGGTTATCGTGACATTCAGACCATGCCGCTGATGGAGCTAAGCGGCCGGACGCTGGGAATATGCGGCGTCGGCAGTATCGGACAGCAGGTGGCCAGGCTGGGAGAGGCCTTTGGAATGAAGGTTGTGGCGTACCGCAGACATCCGGAACAGGGCAGCGATACATTGACTTATGTGGATCTGGATACGCTGCTGGCCGTATCTGATGTGGTTTCCATACATTTGCCGTTGACCGAGGAGACACGCGGGATGTTTGGCACAGAGCTTCTATCGCGGATGAAGGACGGAGCCATCCTGCTCAATACATCACGCGGAGCGGTTCTGGATGAGAAAGCGGTCGTCAGAGCGCTGGACAATGGCAAATTATACGCGGTGGGTGCGGATGTGCTGTGTCAGGAACCGCCGGAGACAGAATCCAGGCTGGCTTCTCACCCACGTGCGGTGGTAACACCTCATGTCGGATGGTTAGCCAGGGAGACGCGGGAGCGGCTGCTGAATCTCGTTGCAGGGAATATTATGGCATATGCCGCGGGACATCCGCAGAACAGAGTAATATAGAATAAGAAGAAAATGCGCAGATCCTTAGAAATGCGCATTTTTTGTGCGAAAAAATGAAAAAAATGATTGACAAAACTGCCTGGATAGTGTATGATCTTATCATCGCATTAGCGATTCATCTAATTAGCAAACTAAAGCGGAGGAGAAAGAGATGAGGAGAATTTGGGCAGCAGTGCTGGCAATGATTTTGGCAGCAGGAGCAATCGGATGCGGAGGACAGACAGACAGCGCAAAGAGCCGATTGGATGAGATCCTGGAACGTGGATATATTACAGTTGCGACAGAACCTTATTTTGCACCCAATGAGTTTATTGATCCCAGCAAAGAGGGTGACGATCGTTATGTAGGTTCAGACATCGCGCAGCAGCTTGGCGTAGAGTGCCGGATCGTGCCGCTGGACTTTTCTACAGTACTTAGCAGCGTAACAGAAGGGAAATATGACATTGCGATCTCAGCACTTGGATATAAGCCGGACAGAGCGGAAAATATGAATCTCTCCAATGGCTATTACAAGTCTGATGAAGAGGATGATTCAACCTACGGTGTTGCGGCCCGTGCGGATATGGCCGGTGAGATCCAGAGTATCGACGATCTGGCGGATAAGGTGGTTGTAGTACAGCAGGGTTCCCTTCAGCAGTTCTTTTTAGAGGATCAGGTCCCGAAGTGTAAGGAAGTCAAGTACGTCTCCTCGACCAATGACGCCTTTTTGATGGTGCAGGAAGGCAAAGCGGATGTGGTTGTGACAGCGACGGCTTTCGCGAGACTCTACATAGACGCAAATGAAGAATGCGGCCTCGCTATGGTAGAAAGCTTCCGTTTTGAAGCTGACGAACGCTTCAGCAGCATGGTTATCGGAATGAAAAAGGGAGAGGATGAGCTCCTCGCGAAAATCAATGAGATTATCGAGCCGGTAGTTCAGGACGGAACCTATATGAAGTGGTATAAGCAGTATAAGGAGTATGCGGCGACACTGGGACTGTAAAGAAGGAGTAGAGGGGTATGTTTGAAAAGATTGCGCTGATCTGGAGTAAATACGGGTACATCTATCTACAGGGTACCTGGGGCACGATTTATCTGGCGCTTTTAACCGTGCTGTTGGGAACGGTTCTGGGGACGCTTCTGGCAATCATGAAGCTCTCCAAGGTGAAGCTGCTGGAATGGATCGTAGGAGTTTATGTCTGGATCATCCGCGGGACCCCGATTCTGTTGCAGATCTACTTTTTCTACTTTTTTGTCCCGGATATTCTGCCTTTTGATATCAATGAAGAGCAATGTATCATTATGGCTCTGGTGGTGAATGCCAGTGCCTATGTGGCGGAGATTATCCGCGCGGGAATCCAGGCGGTGGATAAAGGCCAGACAGAGGCGGCCCGCAGCCTGGGAATGAGCGCCTACCATACGATGAGCCGAGTGATTCTGCCGCAGGCCATCAAAAATATCCTTCCGGCTCTGGGCAATGAATTTATCGTAATGATCAAGGAAGCGTCCCTGGCGTCTGTATTCTTTATCACGGAGATCACAAGCGCGTTCAAGACCGTACAGTCCGCGACCTTTATTACCATTCCGGCCCTTATGATTTCCGGTATTCTGTACCTCGCACTGACAACGGTACTGTCATTTTTGATGAAGCTGATCGAAGGGAGGCTCAAGGCCAATGATTAACTATGATCGGAAAATGATTCAGGTCGTCGGCCTTAAGAAGAATTTCGGCAAGCTGCCTGTGCTGTGCGGAATCGATCAGACGATTTACGAACGGGAGGTTGTGAGCATTATCGGCCCCAGCGGCAGTGGTAAGAGTACATTTCTGCGCTGCCTGAATCTATTGGAGCGTCCGGATGCGGGGAAGGTGTTCTTTGAAGGAGACGAGATTACCGGGAAAAAGGTAAAGATCGATGCGTACCGCCAGAAAATCGGCATGGTATTTCAGCATTTTCATGTGTTCCCTCACTTGAAGGTGATCGATAATATCACATTGGCGCCGGTTCTGGAGAAAAAGATGCCCAAGGAAGAAGCGCGCAGTATGGCGGAGACGCTGCTGCGGCGGGTCGGCCTGTATGATAAACGGGACGAATATCCCACAAGACTTTCGGGAGGACAAAAGCAGCGGTTGGCCATAGTCCGGGCATTGGCGATGGAGCCGCAGGTAATTCTGTTTGATGAGCCGACCAGTGCGCTGGATCCGGAGATGGTCAAGGAAGTGCTGGATGTTATCCAGGAGCTGGCACAGTCCGGGATGACGACAGTGATCGTAACGCATGAGATGGGATTTGCCCGCAAGGTCAGCGATCGGGTGCTTTTTATGGATGAGGGCCTGGTACAGGAGGAAGGAACGCCGGAAGAGGTGTTTGACCACCCTAAGACAGACCGGTGCCGGGATTTTCTGAGTAAAGTGCTGTAAGGAGGAAGAGAGATGGACGCAAAGCAGTTTATAGAGCAGACAGCGGAAAAACTCCGCCAGGAGATGTACGGCGTAGTGGATACGGTCTTCGAATACGCGGAGCTGCAATACAAAGAATATAAATCAGCCGAGTTTTTGAGTGCCAAGCTGGAGGAGCATGGATTTACCGTCGAACGGGGACTGGCAGAGATTCCGACCTGTTTCGCGGGAACGTGGAGCCAGGGAGAAGGCGGCCGTGTGATGGGCTTTTTGGGGGAGTTTGACGCACTGGACGGCCTGAGCCAAAAGGCGGGCTGCACGGTTCACACCCCCAAGAAAACCGGCGCGCCGGGTCATGGCTGCGGGCATTGCTGCCTGGGAACCGGGTCTCTATTGGCTGCGATCCTTCTCAAGGAATATTTAACGGAAACCGGAATTCCCGGAAAGGTCATCTATTATGGATGCCCGGCGGAGGAAGGTGCGGGATCCAAGCAATTTATGGCGCGGGCAGGACTGTTTGACGAGTGCGATTTTGTATACACATGGCATCCGGCCAGTGAGACGGCGGTGGACAGCATGCATTCCAACGCGATTATGGGAGCGAACTTTTATTTTAAGGGGCTTACCGCACATGCCGGAGCGACGCCGTATCTGGGCCGAAGCGCGCTGGACGCGGTGGAGCTGATGAGTGTAGGCTGCAATTACCTGAGAGAGCATATGATCCCGGAAGCAAGACTGCACTATGCGTATATTGATGCCGGCGGCACAGCGCCGAATGTAGTGCAGGATCACGCAGTTGTACGGTATGAGGTCCGGGCTCCGTATGTGAGACAGGCCAAAGACCTGTATGACCGTGTGGTAAAGGTAGCACAGGGCGCGGCCATGATGACGGAGACGAAGGTAGAGGTGGAGCTGGCGATGGCCTTTACCGAGTATATTCCCAATGTGGCGTTGGCGGAGATCGCAAGCGAAGCGATGCAGGAGATCGGCGCACCGCAGTGGGAGGAAGACGATTATAAGCTGGCGAAGGAATATCTGGAGTCCTATCCGGAGCAGACCAAGGCGGCGATCTGGGAACAATTTGTAGAGAAGTATGGGGACAAGGCGCAGGAATACTGGGATCGTCCGCTGGATAACGGGGTAAAAGCTTTTTCTCCGCAGGATATCTATCTGTGCGCGGGCTCTACCGATGTCGGCGATGTTGGATGCGCGGTTCCCTGTGTGAATCTGAATGTAGCGACAGCGTGCCTGGGCAATATCGGCCATACCTGGCAGATGACAGGACAGGCCGGAAGTGTCCTGGGTCATAAGGGAACTGTGACAGCTGGAGAGATGCTGGCGCTTGCCGCAATCCGGACGATGGAGAAGCCGGAGCAGATCGCTGCGGCCAAAGAGGAAGTGCGCCGCAGAAATGGCGGACGGTATACCTGTCCCTTGCCGGATAGTGTCAAGCCGCCGATCGACACATATTAAAAATCCCCTTGACAAGTGGTTTTCCCGCCTTTATAATAGATTCATATTGGAAAAGGCAGGGAAGGGAAGAGTACGCTGTCATGAAACTGCAGAGAGCCCCGATATGGTGGAAAGGGGTGTGGAAGGACAGCCGAATATGGCCCCGGAGCCGCGTACCGAGACATTGTCAAGGCTACGACGGGTGCGCCCGTGAACGCGCGGAGGTCTATGACCTCATAAGGCCGGTTCTGTGAGGAGCCGGTGAAACAAGGTGGTAACACGAATGTCCCTCGTCCTTTGGAGTCAGAGGGACATTTTTATTTTGCAGGAGGGGAGGAGCAGAATGTATTTTGACAGTCATGCCCATTACGATGATAAAATGTTTGACGCGGACCGGGATCTGCTGTTGCATTCGCTTCGGGAAGGCGGAGTGGATTATGTGATTGACTGCGGTTCGGATCTCACCAGTTCCGACAAGGCGATCGAGCTTGCCGCAAGGTATGATTTTATCTACGCGGCCGTGGGAGTACATCCGGAAGCGGTCAAGGGGCTGGAAGTGGAGGACGCGTCCAGAATCTACAATCTGGCGGAAAGCTCGGATAAAGTGGTCGCGATCGGCGAGATTGGGCTGGATTATCATTACAAGGAAAACGCGCCGGCCCAGGAACAGCAGGAGTGGTTCATCGAGCAGATTGAACTGGCCAAAGAATTGGAGTTGCCGATCATTGTGCACAGCCGGGACGCGGCGCAGGATACCTATGATATTCTGGAGCAGTATGACGGCGGAATGTTCGGCGGGGTACTGCATAGCTATACGGGCGCGCCGGAGATGGCAAAGGCCTATGTAGAGATGGGATTTTATCTGGGGATCGGCGGAATGGTAACATTTCAGAATGCCAAAAGAGTAGCCGCTACGGTCGAGGCGATTCCGTTGGAACATCTGTTGATTGAGACAGACAGTCCTTATCTGGCGCCGGTGCCGATGCGCGGCAAGCGGAACGATTCCAGAAACCTGCGGTACATTACGGAACGCATCGCGCGGATTAAACAGATTTCACCGGAAGAAGTGGCACGGGTTACGAGTGAGAACGCGAAAAAGCTGTTCGGAATTCAATAAAAAGGAGAGCATCAGAGATGAGTGAAAAGTTTTATATTACAACCCCGATCTATTATCCGTCGGATAAGCTGCATATCGGGCATACCTATTGTACGGTAGCGACGGACGCGATGGCCCGTTATATGAGAATGCGCGGCTATGACGTAATGTTCCTGACCGGAACGGATGAGCATGGACAGAAAATCGAAGAAAAGGCAAAGGCTGCCGGTGTGACGCCGCAGCAGTTTGTGGATAATATCGTAGAGGGCAAGGGCGGCATCAAGGATCTGTGGAAGCTGATGAATATCTCCAACGACCGGTTTATCCGTACGACCGATGACTATCATGTATCGGCCATTCAGAGCATTTTCAAGAAAATGTATGAGAAAGGCGATATCTACAAGGGCAAGTATGTAGGCAAATACTGCACGCCCTGTGAGAGCTTCTGGACAGAGAGCCAGCTGGTCAACGGCAAGTGTCCGGACTGCGGACGGGATGTTATAGACGCGGAAGAGGAAGCGTATTTCTTCCGTTTGTCTAAATATGCGGACCGTGTGCAGAAGCTTCTGGAGAGCGGAGACTTCCTGGAGCCGGCATCCCGTGTTAACGAGATGATCAATAACTTTATCAAGCCGGGTCTGGAGGATCTGTGCGTATCCCGTACCAGCTTTACCTGGGGCGTTCCGGTAGATTTTGACTCCAAGCATGTGGTCTATGTATGGATTGACGCGCTGTTCAACTATATGACGGCATTGGGGTATATGAATGGCCGCTACCATGACCTGGACCGCTATTGGCCGGCAGATGTGCATTTTGTCGGAAAAGAGATCGTGCGCTTCCACTCGATCATCTGGCCTGCGATGCTGATGAGTATGGAACTGCCGCTTCCTAAGAAAGTGTTCGGACATGGCTGGCTGAATTTTAACGGAGAAAAGATGAGTAAGTCCCGCGGCAATGTGGTGGATCCCTATCTGCTGGCACAGCGCTACGGCGTGGATTCTCTGCGTTTCTTCCTGCTGCGGACCTTCCCCTTTGGTTCGGACGGTAACTTTACCAATGAGCTGCTGATTCAGACGATCAACGCGGATCTGGCCAACTCGCTGGGCAACCTGGTGTCCCGAACTGTAGCGATGGTAGAAAAATATTTTGGCGGGACATTGATTGGGGAGCGTGAAGCGCAGCCCATCGATCAGGAGCTGATCGAGATGGCGGTATCTCTGCGCGGGCGCTATCAGGAGCAGATGGATAAGTATGCCTTCCAGAATGGCTTGGGAGAGATCTTTAAGGTATTGTCCCGCGCCAATAAGTATATCGATGAGACAACACCCTGGGTTCTGGCTAAGGACGAGAGCAACAAGCCGCGTCTGGCGACCGTGATGTACAACCTTCTGGAGACCATCCGTATCTGCGCGTCGCTGCTGAAGCCCTTTATTCCGGATTCCGCCGATAAGATTCTGGGACAGATCGGAGCAAGCGCGGAGGAGCAGATCTGGGAAGAGGCAGGTCATTTCGGCGTACTGCCCGCCAATGTGACGGTACACAAGGGTGAGGCATTGTTCCCCAGAATCGACATGGAAAAGGAACTCAAGGAGCTGGAGACGATGGAGGCAGCCGCGGCACCCAAGAGCGAACCGGCCAAGGTGATTGAGGTTGAACCGCAGACGGAAGAAAAGGTGGATTTCGATACATTCTGTAAGTCTGATTTCCGAGCCGTAAAGGTAAAAGCCTGCGAGGCAGTGAAGAAGTCGAAGAAGCTCCTTCAGTTCACACTGGATGACGGTACGGGGAAGGATCGCCAGATTCTGTCCGGCATCGCCAAGTATTATAAGCCGGAAGAGCTGGTAGGCAAAACGTTGGTAGCCATCGTTAACCTTCCGCCGCGGAAGATGATGGGCCTGGAGAGCTGCGGCATGCTGATCTCCGCGGTACACAATGAAAACGGAGAGGAGAAGCTGAATCTCCTCATGGTATCGGATCAGATTCCGGCCGGCGCAAAGCTGTGCTAACAATCGCAGTACGGATATAATCAGAAATTCATGACGAAGCCCATATACGGATGGCTGGGAGCTGTCCGTGTATGGGCTTTATTATTCAAAAAGCTATGAAAAATAAGAGTGACTTATAAAACGACCAATATCTTCCGCTTTCTTTGTATCTGCGCTATTATAAGCGCAACAAACGAGTAATAAAGCTCAAGATACAAGGAGGAATAGTTATGTTGAATGAGAATGTTGTAAAGTTGCTGAAAAACGGAATGTGGGATTTGGCTACCTGTGCTGATGGGGAACCCAATGTAGTACCTGTTGCATTCAAGGATGTGCCCCCGGATGATAAGCTGGTGATTGGCGATGTCTTTCTGGATACGACGCTGAAGAACATCGCAGCGAACAACGGTAAGATTGCTATTTCCGCTTTTGCGGCACTGGTCAGCATGGGCGGCGCCCTCAAAGCGTCTATCTTTCTCGGTAAGGGTGAAAATGAGCAGGCCGAGCGGGTCGTGGGAAGCTGTACATGGATGTTGCTGCTGCTGTCTGTGCTTCTGACCGGCATCATGCTGGCGTTCGGACGACCGATTTTGCTGCTCTTTGGAGCCAGCGCCGATACGATCTTATTTGCGTCAGATTACATGAACATCTATTGCCTCGGCACAGTTTTTACCCAAATGACGCTGGGACTGAATGCTTTTATTACAGCACAGGGCAAAACGCTGGTTTGCATGGGCAATGTAGCCGTAGGCGCTGCGACGAATATTGTGCTGGATGCGGTATTGATCAACGGTTTTCATAGGGGGGGTAAGGAAGCAGCACTGGCAATCATCATCTCGCAAGGTGTGTCCGCCTGCTTTGTCATTCGTTATCTTTGCTCGGGCAAAAGCGTTCTGCGGCTTCGACTGCGGAATATCCTCTTTGATGGGAAGCACCTTTGGCCGTGCATCCTGTTGGGAACATCGCCTGCGCTGATGCAGCTGACGGAAAATCTGGTGGCGATCAGCTTTAACACCTCTCTGCAAATCTACGGCGGGGATATGGCGGTAGCGTCCATGAGCATTTTGAGCAGCGTCATGCAGTTTGTGATGCTGCTTTTGCCGGGACTGGTGCACCGGTGCACTTGTCAAGAAAAAGTAGACACTAAAAAAGGCAAAATTACAGGAAGCCCAG